>NZ_JAFBCO010000001.1:645500-968251 GCF_016907775.1 Pseudoglutamicibacter cumminsii
TCACGGTCTCAGCGATCCTCGTTGAGCACCCACCGATCGCGCCGGCATTCGCCTTCCGCTTCGATTCGGAATACGGGTCCGTGACTATCAGCGGCGACACCACCGAAACACCCAACATGGTGCGCCTCGCGAAGGGGACCGACCTCCTGCTGCACGAAGCGATCGATTTCGGCTGGGTTGAGGAACTCTACGCACACGATGACAGGCCCAAGGCGCAAGCCAGCCGCGAGCACCACTACAAGTCCCACACTTCCGTCGAAGGGACCGTCCGCATCGCGCAAGAAGCCGGCGCTAAGCGGCTCGCGCTTCACCACATCGTCCCCGGAAACAGTGACCCCAACATCTGGGCCTACGGTAAATCACACATGGGCGACGCATTCCTGATTCCTGATGACCTCGACATCATCGAAATCATCCGCACCACATCAAACTAGAGGTTCCTCATGACTACAAACTCCACCGCCAAGACGCTCGGACAACCTCAAACAAAGAACGACGGCACCCAAAACAGCCTGCGCACTAAAGATATGAAGGCGATCCTCGCATCGAGTTTTATCGGTTCGATGATCGAGTTCTACGACTTCATGCTCTATGCGACGGCCTCATCCATCGTTTTCGCACACCTCTACTTCGCAGATCTCGGTCCCGGGTTGAGCCTGTTCGCATCCTTCACCACACTCGCTGTCGGTTACCTTACGCGCCCGCTCGGCGGCATCATCTTCGGCCACTTCGGCGATCGGATCGGCCGTAAATCAGCTCTCGTGACCACCATGACCATCATGGGAGCCGTAACCGTCATCATCGGGCTCATGCCACCTACAGCTCAGATCGGCATCATCGCACCAATCTCGCTGTTGCTCCTGCGCATCGTCCAGGGCATCGCCGTCGGCGGCGAATGGGGCGGCGCAGCACTCATGGCTATTGAGCATGCTCCAGCCAATAAGCGCGTCTTCGCCGCATCGTTTGCGAATGCCGGCGCACCTGCCGGCGCAGTTCTCGCGACCCTCACGATGTCGCTCATGACTGTCCTGACTGGGGACGACTTCGTCGTGTGGGGCTGGCGTATCCCGTTCCTGATCTCCGGCGTGCTGATCGCGATTGGCCTCTACATCCGTCTCAAGGTCGCAGAAACTCCAGCTTTCCAGAAGATGGATGAAGAGGCCCATAAGAAAAAGACGCCACTGGCCGAAGTCATCCAGAACTACAAGAAGCCAGTCATGGTATCGCTTGTTGCAGCGATCACCGTGTACACAACCCAGGCCATCACAACTGTGTGGGGTGTCTCCGTAGCGGTTGAAGCCGGCAACGACCGCACAACAGTCCTGAACTGGAAAGCCGTCGCGGCTATCATCACTGTTTTCGTGACTTTCGGGGCTGCTCGACTTGCCGACCACATAGGTCGCCGTCGAATGCTGATCAGTGCATGCATCGTGGCAGCTGTCGCGGCATTGCCCCTCGCGCAGTTGATCGGTTCTGGCGATATGGGCAAGTATGCGCTCGCTATTATCCTCGGAAACGGTATCGTTCAGGGCCTCGTATACGGTCCGATCGCAGCCTACGTTGCTGAGCTCTTCCCGCCGTCTGTACGCTACACCGGCGCTTCGCTTGGATATCAACTCGCTTCCGCTATCGGCGCTGGTGTTACCCCTATGATCGCTACCGCACTCGTTCATTGGAGCCCGTCCGGCGGCCTTTGGGCATTGGGCGCCATCTGGGGAGGTATCGCCTTAATGGGTGCGATCACGGTTGCGCTGTACAAGATGCCGGAAGACGTCCACACCGGCGCTATAGATGAAATCCGTGCCGCCAAGAAGGTCGCAGGTCAGCAACCGGAGGCGATGCAGGCGTAGGCGACGCATAACTTAGCCGACACACGCCTTAGCCGACGCGGGCGGGTAGGTTTAGATGAGGCCTCAGCGGAGGCCGAGCACTGAACCTACCCGCCTGTTTGTGTAAGGAGACCATGATGGGCAACGTTTCGGCGATGCTTGGCGTGCTGTCTGGCTTCACAGCTATCTGGGTTGTGATCCTGGTCGGCTACATTGCCGGAAAACTCAACGTCTTCGGCCCCGAGGGCCGCTACGTACTGAACCGGCTCACGTTCCTCATCGCAAGCCCGGCCCTGCTGTTCCACACGATCGCGCGAGCCGACGTCGCTGTCATCTTCGGGCCGCAAGTGTTCATCGCCGCGATCAGCGCGTTCACCGTCATGACGCTCTACGTGCTGATCGCATGCCTAGCCCTCAAACGCAGGTCAGCTGAACTTACCGTGGGCGCGCTTTCAGCCGGCATGGTCAACTCGGCTAACCTCGGCATCCCCATCGCGATCTTCGTGCTCGGCGACGCAACCTACTCCGTGCCGGTCCTGCTGTTCCAGCTCGCGATCCTCCAGCCGATCTCCCTCATCTGCCTCGATGTTCAGACCCAACGTGTCGGCTCCGGCGTGGTCGGCGCGCTCAAAGGCATCGCAACCAACCCGCTGATCCTCGCCTCACTCGCCGGCGTCATCGTAGCCACCACTGGAGCCACCATCCCAGAAACCGTCATGAACCCCATCGAAATCCTCGGTGGCGCCGCGGTCCCGGCGATGCTCATGGCGTTCGGTATCTCGCTCGTGGGTTCCAAGCCGCTCCAGCACGGCAGCGGCCGCCGGATCGACGTCATGCTCGTGCTCACCTTCAAACTCATCGTGCACCCGCTGATCGCGTGGTTCCTCGCCGCCGTCGTATTCCAGCTCGACTCCGCCGGCATCTTCATGGCCGTAATCCTCGGTGTGCTCCCCACCGCGCAAAACGTGTTCGTGACCGCAACCCACTACAACCAAGGCATGGTCACCGCGAAAGACACCGTACTGCTCTCCACACTGCTCGGGGTGCCGCTCATGTTCATCTGCGCGATGCTGTTCGGGTGAGCGCCCGTCCCACGCAGTCGGCGTACGATGCGGTAGCGGCCCAGCCGGCCATGTAACTGTTGGTGCTCAGCGGCCCATGAAGCGGACCCGGATGCGGCGCACACGGCGCCGCAACTCGCCTTGCGGTGCGTGCCGGTTCCAGTGCCACAGTCCCCACAAACCAGCCACCAACGAAATCAGCCCCGCCAAGAAAACAGACGCGCGGGCACCCAAGATCTCGGCCAGCCACCCCATCAAAGGCGCACCGAGCGGCGTGCCACCCATGACCAAAACCATGTACAGCGCCATCACGCGTCCGCGATACCGCGGGTCGACCGTCATCTGCAACGTCACATTGCACGAATTCAAGAACGTCACGGCCGCCCAACCAGTCGGGATCAGCAAGACCGCATACAGCCACAACCACGGGGCCGCGCACGCGGCGATCACGGTGATACCGAAACCGATCGCGCCACCCACCACAAACTTCAGCCGCGAACCCTGCCTCCGCGCCGCCATCAACGCGCCAGCCAACGTACCGCACGCCTGGATTGTGCCGAGCAAACCGAACACCTCAGCATCCGCATCGAACACCGTGGTAGCCATAACCGAGTTGAACACCGGGAAATTCAGACCAAACGAACCCACCACAAACGCGAGCACCATAATCATGATGAGCGTAGGCCGCTGCGCAACATACTTGATGCCCTCAACAACCTGGCCACGCTGACGCGGAACCCGCGGCTGGCTGTTCGCCGGCATGTTCCGGGAAATCACAAACAGCGAAAGCAGAACGCCCGCGAAACTCGCGGCGTTGAGCAAGAAAACCCAGCCCGTACCGACCGCGGCAATCAACAGCCCCGAAACACCCGGGCCAATCAGCCGTGCCGAATTAAAACTCGTCGAATTCAACGAAACCGCGTTCGGAACCAACTTAGACGGCACCAAGTCATTCACGAGAGCCTGACGGGCCGGCGCATCGAACGCCGCCCCCACACCCAGCAGCGTCGCGAAAACATACACATGCCACAGCTCAACCGTCTCCGTGAGCACCATGACACCCAGGATCACCGCGAGCACACACATGAACGCCTGCGCGATCTGCACGATGCGCAGGCGCGGATAACGGTCAGCCATCACGCCTGCATAGGCAGACAAAAAGAGGATCGGCAAAAACTGCAGACCCATCACGACGCCCACCGCGGTCCCCGAATTATCAGTCAGCTGGGTCAGGACCAGCCAGTCCTGCGCGATGCGCTGCATCCACGTCCCGATATTCGAAACCAAGCCGCCGAAAAACCACCACCGGTAATTCTTGATCTGCAGCGAGGCGAACATGCGGGACATGAATAGGCGGCCTCCTCAACGGCGCAGAACCGGTGGGGCCACACACAACGGGACCCCGGCGTGGATTGACGGCTAGATCGAGAAAAACAAAGACCGGCCCTGGGCTCCCACCAAAATGGGTAGCGGTACCGGTCATGTTGGTATTCAGGCTAGGCGATGACACCTAGCTGTGCAACGGTGAGGGCTCGACAAGCCACTCGATAATGTTTTTGTGTTGGATCCCGTCGCGGCTCATGTCGAACTGGTCCATGCTCAGCACGGTTTTCGGGAAGTTGTCGGTAACCCCGCGAAGGGCACCGAACTCGCGGTCGACGGTGTTTTGGCTGCCGAGCAGGTAACTCACCTGGAAGTACTCGGTGTCGGAACCTTTGCGGGCGATGAAGTCAATCTCGCGCGCGCCGGCTCTTCCGACACTTACCTCGTACCCGCGCGCAAGCAGCTCCACGCACACGATGTTTTCGAGGGTCAGCTCAATGTCGGCCTGGTTCGAAAGGCCGAGCGTTTCACGAAAACCGTGATCCACCGCATAGTACTTCTCAGTTGCCCGAAGCCTCGCCTTCCCCACAATGTCAAAGCGCGGAACCCGATAAATCAAGAAAGCGTTCACGCAAAACTCAAGGTAGTTCAACACGGTATCAACCGAAACGGTGCGCCCCTCGCTTTTGAAAAAACGCACCAGTGACTGCGCCGAGAAGGTTTTTCCAATATTTGCGAAGCAGTAACCGACGATGCGGTGAAAAATGTCGACGTCGCGGATCTGGTGATACTCAATCACGTCTTTGAGCACAACCGAGTTGTACACCGAGTCAAGGTAGTCGAGCGAGGGTTCCCGGTCGAGGTTGAAGTATTTCAACGCCGGGAAACCGCCGAACTGCACAAAGTGCTGGAAGTGTTCGCTCAGTGTGCGGTCGCTTTGGCGGTGCAGCTCGACAAATTCCGCAAACGAAAACGGTTGGATCAAGAACTCAACGTAGCGACCGGCAAGATGTGTGGCGAGATCACCGGAAAGCATGCGCGAATTCGACCCGGTGACATAGATATCTGCGTCATAGTCGACGCGGATCGCGTTGATGGCTTTCTCCCAGTCGGCGACCTGCTGAATTTCGTCAAAGAAGAAATACGCGCGGGTGTTTTTGTTGAGGTTTTCGGCTTCGATGCGCCGTAGCAGCGCCGCTGCGTCTGTGATGTGAAGCCCGTCAGCGGACTCAAAATTCATCGCAAACACTTGTGGATCAGCGCTGCCCGCGCGAATCACTTCTTGCAGCTGCTGCAGAATCGTAGATTTGCCGGAGCGACGCACACCGGTGAGCACCTTCACGAGGGGTTTGTCGATAAAGGGCTGGATCCGCGAAAAGTATCTCGGGCGTTCAATGATTCTGTCCACCACAAACCTCCCTGTTTTGTCGAGTATAGTCGACAAGCTGCTACTTTGCGGAGGTTTTGTCGATCATAGTCGACAAGAATCGCACTGGCTCGGGCACAAAACAGCGCACCGCGGGAAGGTTGCCGGCGTGTGCCAGCGTCCAACCCGCGGTGCGCTATTCGGACGGTGCGGCCCGAATCGAGCCGCTGAGCCCTCGAGCCGTTAAGCCCTTGAGCCTAGAAGTCCCAGTCGTCGTCGGTGGTGTCTTCGCCCTTACCGATGATGTAGCTCGATCCTGATCCACTGAAGAAGTCGTGGTTTTCGTTGCTGCCAGGTGACAGCGCCGCGAGAATCTCAGGGTTCACTTCGGTCTCTTCAGCGGTAAACCGCGACGGGTAACCGAGGTTCATCAGCGCCTTGTTCGCGTTGTAACGCACGAACACGGCAACGTCGTCCATCAGGCCGAGCGGCTCGTACAGCTCACCCGAGTACTGCAGCTCAAGCTCGTAGAGCTCTTCCAGCAGGTCGAAGGTGAACTTGCGCATCTCTTCCTGACGCTCTTTGCTCTGCGTCTCGAGTCCGCGCTGGTACTTGTAACCCGAGTAGTAACCATGCACTGCCTTGTCACGCAGAATCAGGCGGATCATGTCTGCGGTGTTCGTCAGCGTCGCGTGCACCGAGAAGTGCAGCGGCAGGTAGAACCCTGCGTACAGCAGCAGCGACGACAGCAGCGTCGAAGACACTTTACGCTTGAGCGGATCATCGCCGTAGTAGTGGTGCAGCACCTTCTTGCAGCGTTCCTGCAGCAGATCGTTGGCAACTGCCCAGCGGTAGGCGTCGTCGATTTCCGGGGTGCTCGTCAGCGTTGAGAACACCGAGGAGTACGAGCGGGCGTGCACCGACTGCATGAACGCAATGTTGGTGTAGACGGCCTCTTCGTGTTCGGTGCGGGAGTCTTGGATCTGCACGATCTCACCGACAGTTGCCTGCACGGTGTCGAGCATGGTCAGACCGGTGAAGACGCGCATCGTGAGGGTGCGCTCTTCCTGGGTCATTTTCTGCCACGCGGGGATGTCGTTTGACAGCGGCACCTTCTCTGGCAGCCAGAAGTTCGCGGTCAGACGGTTCCACACCTCGAGGTCTTTGTCGTCGGTGACGCGGTTCCAGTTAATGGGGCGCAGCCGGGCTGTCGGGTCGTGGCGGTACGACGGCGGGGTGACCGAGATCTCTTGCAGCGGGCGGTCGGTGTTCAACGGATCAGTCATAGTTCAATAAAGCTCTTTCACTAGTGGTGTCTGGTGGTCAGTGCGCGGAGTGCGCGGACGGCGCGCGGTGCGCCCGCGCGCGCAGCACGGGCGCACACGCGGGCGCGAACGCGACTACAGCGCGCAGGAAACGCAGCCTTCGATCTCGGTTCCCTCGAGCGCGGGCTGGCGCAGGCGGATGTAGTACAGCGTCTTGATGCCCTTGCGCCACGCGTAGATCTGCGCGCGGTTGATGTCGCGAGTGGTCGCCTCGTCTTTAAAGAACAGCGTGAGCGACAGACCCTGATCCACGTGCTTGGTCGCAGCAGCGTAGGTGTCGATGATCTTCTCGGCGCCGATTTCGTAGGCGTCTTCGAAGAACTCGAGGTTGTCGTTTGTCATGTGCGGAGCCGGGTAGTACACGCGGCCGAGCTTGCCCTCTTTACGAATCTCAATCTTCGAGGCGATCGGGTGGATCGAAGCCGTCGAGTTGTTCACGTAGCTAATCGACCCGGTCGGTGGCACCGCCTGCAGGTACGCGTTGTAGATACCGTGTTCGCGGATCGACTCGCGCAGCTGTTCCCAGTCCGCAACCGTCGGCAGCGCAACTCCGGCCTCGGCGAAGAGCTCACGCACCCGCGCGGTTTCTGGCACCCACTCCTCGGCCGTGTAACGGTCGAAGTAGCTGCCGTCAGCGTAGTCGCTCTTCTCGAAGCCCGCGAAGGTCGCACCGCGGTCAATCGCCAGCTGGTTCGAAGCGCGCAGCGCGTGGTAGGTCACCGTGCGGAAGTACGCGTCGGTGAAGTCAATTCCCTCTTCGCTGCCGTAGTGGATGCGCTGCGAAGCGAGGTAGCCATGCAGGTTCATCTGGCCGAGGCCGATGGCGTGTGACGCACGGTTACCCTCGGCAATTGACGGCACCGCCTGAATGTCGGTCTGATCCGACACACTCGTCAGCGCCCGCACCGCAATCTCAACGGTTGCGCCGAAGTCCGGGCTGGCCATTGCCTGCGCAATGTTCAGCGAGCCGAGGTTGCACGAAATGTCGTGACCGATCGTCTCGTACCCGATTGCGGCGTCGTACTCAGAGGCGGTGTTCACCTGCAGAATCTCCGAGCACAGGTTCGACATGTTGATGTGCCCCTCGAGCGGGTTCGCACGGTTCACAGTGTCTTCGAACAGCACGTACGGGTAGCCCGACTCGAACTGCAGCTCAGCGAGGGTCTTGAAGAACTCGCGCGCGCTGATCGTGGTCTTGCGGATCCGCGGGTTCGCGACGAACTCGTCGTAGCGCTCGGTGATTGACTGATCCGAAAGCGGAATACCGGTTTCGCGAAGCACATCGTAGGGGCTAAACAGGTGCATATCTTTGTTCTGCTTAGCCAGTTCGAAGGTCACATCCGGAATCACAACCCCAACCGACAGGGTCTTAATGCGGATCTTCTCGTCAGCGTTTTCACGCTTCGTGTCGAGGAACCGCATAATGTCGGGGTGGTGCGCGTGCAGGTACGCAGCGCCTGCGCCCTGGCGAGCGCCGAGCTGGTTCGCGTAGCTGAAGCTGTCTTCGAGGATCTTCATCACGGGAACAACACCGGAAGCCTGGTTCTCGACCTGCTTAATCGGGGCACCCGCCTCGCGGAGGTTTGACAGCAGCAGCGCCACACCGCCGCCGCGCTTGGACAGCTGCAGCGCAGAGTTAACGCTGCGGCCAATCGATTCGAGATTGTCTTCAACGCGCAGCAGGAAGCACGACACGAGCTCGCCGCGCTGTTTCTTACCCGTGTTCAAGAACGTCGGAGTTGCCGGCTGGAAACGGCCCGAGAGGATCTCGGTGACCGTCTTCGAAGCCAGTTCCTCGTCACCCTGACCGAGGAACAGCGCCGTGGCAACAACTCGCTGCTCGAAGTTTTCGAGGAAGAGGCTGCCGTCGAAGGTTTTCAGCGCGTAGGAGGTGAAGAACTTAAACGCACCGAGGAAGGTCTGGAACTTGTGCCCGAAAGCGTCGGCCTGTTCGTGGAGGCGCTCGACGAAGTCCTTGTCGTAGGCGCGCAGGTATTCGGCTTCGTAGTACTCGTTTTCGATCAGCCACTCCAGGCGTTCCCACACCGAAGCGAACTGCTTCGTGTTCGGGATGACCTGCTGGTTCAGGTAGGCCTCCGCCGCTTCGTGATCCTTGTCAAACTGGATCGACCCGTCCGCCGCAAACAGGTTCAGCTGGGCGTTGAGCGCGTGGTAGTCCTTCCGCTCGCCGACCCCGCCAACCCGTGCAGTGTTGGGGGTGGTTGTTTCTGATGGTGTGGCGATCGTCATGCGACGTCCTCCTCATTTGCTTCTGCTTCTAATGTGTTCTGTCGTGCCCAAAATTCGTCTAAACCAGCCTTGACTCGAGCAACGTCGCGGTTGGTGCCAAGAAGTTCAAAGCGGTACAGCTCAGGAACTTTGCACTTGGCTGAGATGATCGGTCCTGCGATGCAGTAGTGCTCACCGAAGTTGGTGTTCCCCGCGGTAATCACGCCGCGGATCAGCGCGCGGTTTGCAGGATCGTTCAGGAACGTAATCACCTGCCGCGGCACCGCCCCGGCCTGCGCTCCGCCGCCGTAGGTCGGAACCACGAGCACGTAGGGCCTGGTCACTCGGATCATTCCCTCTGTGCGCGGTCGGAGTGGGATCCGCACCGCCGGGCGCTCGAGCTTCTCGACGAAGCGGAGGGTGTTCTCCGAAACGCTCGAGAAAAACACCAGGTCAGGTGAATCTTGCCCCTCGAGCACTCGCACCTCCGCGACGCTTCGTGTTCGGCCTTCCCTGCGTTCACTCATCAGCATGTTCTCCTCTCAGCATTTGCGCCTCAGCAATCCCACCCCTACATCTAGTCCTGACCCACATTGCGGGCACCACATATAGTGTTTAGCACGAATACTCTCACAAATCTACGACACGCCGAAGTGCAGACTACGTCATACCGAACCCAAGACTCAAAGGGGTTGCTTATGGTGCTGTCAGACTCGACGTACTACGGTAGAGAGCACAAGTGAGACCCGGAAACTAAAGAATGAATGAGGGCGCCTGATGACCGCATCAAAGCAATTTCAAGTTCCTCCAGAGATTCACGTGGAAAGCGTTCGCGCTTTTGTGAGCGAGTGGGCAGAGATCACCAATCCTGAAAAGATCGAGCTCGTCTCAGCAGCGGATGACGCCAGGCTGCTCGAAGAGGCCATCGCCGCCGGCGAAATGCTCCGCGCAGGCAAAGGTCGCTACTACTCACGGTCACACCCGAAAGACACCGCCCGCACCGAAGAGCGCACCTTTGTCGCCACGGCTGACGAGGCGGATCGCGGGCGCTACAACAACTGGCGCCACTCAAGCGAGGTCAAACCGCTGCTGACGAGCCGCATGCGCGGCGCTTCGGCGGGTAAAACCATGTACGTGGTGCCGTACCTGATGGCCCCTCCCGGCACCCCGCTTGCGAACTTCGCGCTCGGAGTTGAGCTCACCGACGACCGCAACGTGGTGCTGCAGATGATCCGCATGGCCCGCGTCGGAATTGAGCACTTCGACGGTGTCAGCGACCAGGACTTCTTCGTGCGCGGTGTGCACCTCACCGGTGACCTGACCGCGCTGCAGCAGGGCACCGACGCCGACGAGCGGATGTTTGTGACCGTCGCAGACGAGCGCACCATTTTGCACTTCGGCTCCGCGTACGGCGGCAACGCGCTGCTTGGTAAAATCGCCCACGGTCTGCGCCAGGCGTCCTACGACGGTTACGCCTCAGGGAAGTTCCTCGCGGAGCAGTTCCTGCTGCTTGGGATCCACGACCGTGAAACCGGCGTCACCACGCACGTGTGCGGCGGCTTCCCGAGCGCGTCAGGGAAAACCAACCTCGCGATGACGCTGCCGCCAAACGGACTCGGCGACCGCTACCGCGTTGATTTTTACGGCGACGACATCGCCTGGATGTGGGTTGACGACGAAGGGAAACTCCGTGCCATCAACCCCGAAAACGGTGCCTTCGGTGTCGCAAAAGACACCAACGAGGGTTCCAACCCCACCGCGATGGCGGCAATCGCTGAGGGATCGGGCACGATCTTCACCAACACCGCCTACAACGAAGTCACCGGCGAGGTGTGGTGGGAGGGTCTCACCCCCGAACCCCCGGCCGACCCGGCAGGGTGGCTCGACTGGACCGGCGCGAAAATCACCGACCGCACCGCCGAGCAGCAAAACGAACCGTGGGCGCACCCGAACAGCCGCTTCACTATTCCGCTGGAGCGCATCCCGAACCTCGCCGAAGACGTCTCCAAACCCGAGGGCGTGGTCGTTGACGCGATTATCTTCGGTGGCCGCACCCGCGATCGTGAACCGCTGATCCGCGCAATCGACAACCTTGTTGATGGCGTCTACGACGGGCTGACACTCGGCGCCGAGGCGACTTTCGCAGCGGACGGGCTTGACGGGCAGCTGCGTTACGACCCGATGTCGATGCGTCCGTTCTTCTCGTACTCCGAGGGTCGCTACGCCGAACACTGGCTTAAAGTGCTCGGGCAGCTGAAAGAGATGCCGATGTTTGCCCACGTCAACTGGTTCCAGCGCGAACCCGAAACCGGTCGTTACCTGTGGCCGGGCTTCCGCGAGAACCTGCGCGCGCTGAACTGGCTCACACAGTACCGCGACGGCAAAGTCAAGGGACGCAAAACCCCGATCGGCGTGCTCCCGCTTGTTGAAGAGCTCGACTTTACCGGTCTCGAAATCGACGCGGCGGATCTCGACAAACTGCTGCGGGTTGACGTTGAACGCTGGCTGCAGGAAACCGATCACCGCGCTGAGCACCTGCGCGAGCTGCCCGATATGCCGCGCGAAATCTGGGACGCACACGAGGCGCTTGTCGAGGCGTTGCGGGCCGAGGCGGCAACTGACGCAGGGGGCGCAGACAGCTAGCGCCTGCGCCACCGCGCGGCCGCGGCGACACAAAACTGCCACACAACAAACGAGGGGGAAACCGAAACGTGTTCGGTTTCCCCCTCGCCTTTGGGTTACGCGCCCGCGAAAACTAATCGCGGCTGGTTTTTTCGATCAGCTCAGCGAAGCGGTCAATGTATTTCTGCAGGAACTCAACGGTTGACTCGCGGGTGATCTTATCCCCGTCACCGAAAAGCTCAGGCGACTGCGACAGGAACACCTCGGGCTGGCCAAGCGTTGGCATGTCGAAGTAGGAAAGCGCAAGGCGCAGGTTCTTCTGCGACGAGTACCCGCCCATGCGTCCAACAGAGTGGCTCACAATTCCCGCCGGGAGTCCCTTCCACGCAACGTCGGCGTTGGGTTTCGACCCAATATCCACCGCGTTTTTCAGGCACGCCGGGATGGTGCGGTTGTTCTCCGGGGTCACAAACAGCACCCCGTCAGAGGCCTTAATCGTCTCGCGGAACTCCGTGTACTCCGCCGGCACCGGCTTGTCGGTGACCTCTGGGTCGTCGTAGTCGAAATCGTACAGCGGCAGGTCGCGGATCTCCACGATCTTCGCCTCGTACCCCTCAGGGAACATCGGAATCAGGTTGTGCGCAATCTTACGGGCAAAGGAGCCACGACGCAGGCTCCCAACAATCACACTCACGCGCTTCGTCATACGTTTCACTCTCTTTTCTCTATTTCAACTGTGGATCATGCACCGCGATCCGCGCCCTCATACGCCACAGACTCGCGCGGCGCGAGCTGCCGGTCGCTGCCCCAAGCCGAGCAGAACCGGCACTCGCTCACGAGGTCAAGCCTATGTTAACAATTCCGCCATTGCGAACCTCATGAGTAACCGAAGCTCCGAGCACCAAGCGCGGCCTGGTGCTCCCGGAACTTGCGGGGATCCAAGCCACTGGCTTTCAACTGTTCCACACAATCGCGCGGGCCGACGTCGCTGTCATCTTCGGGCCGCAAGTGTTCATCGCTGCGATCGGCGCGTTCACCGTCATGACCCTCTACGTACTGATCGCGCGCCTAGCCCTCAAACGCAGGTCAACTGAACTCACCGTGGGCGCGCTCTCAGCCGGCATGGTCAACTCGGCTAACCTCGGCATCCCCATCGCGATCTTCGTGCTCGGCGACGCAACCTACTCCGTGCCGGTCCTGCTGTTCCAGCTCGCGATCCTCCAGCCGATCTCCCTCATCTGCCTCGATGTTCAGACCCAACGTGTCGGCTCCGGCGTGGTCGGCGCGCTCAAAGGCATCGCAACCAACCCGCTGATCCTCGCCTCACTCGCCGGCGTCATCGTAGCCACCACTGGAGCCACCATCCCAGAAACCGTCATGAACCCCATCGAAATCCTCGGTGGCGCCGCGGTCCCGGCGATGCTCATGGCGTTCGGAATCTCGCTCGTGGGTTCCAAGCCGCTCCAGCACGGCAGCGGCCGCCGGATCGACGTCATGCTCGTGCTCACCTTCAAACTCATCGTGCACCCGCTGATCGCGTGGTTCCTCGCCGCCGTCGTATTCCAGCTCGACTCCGCCGGCATCTTCATGGCCGTAATCCTCGGTGTGCTCCCCACCGCGCAAAACGTGTTCGTGACCGCAACCCACTACAACCAAGGCATGGTCACCGCGAAAGACACCGTACTGCTCTCCACACTGCTCGGGGTGCCGCTCATGTTCATCTGCGCGATGCTGTTCGGGTGAGCGCCCGTCCCACGCAGTCGGCGTACGATGCGGTAGCGGCCCAGCCGGCCATGTAACTGTTGGTGCTCAGCGGCCCATGAAGCGGACCCGGATGCGGCGCACACGGCGCCGCAACTCGCCTTGCGGTGCGTGCCGGTTCCAGTGCCACAGTCCCCACAAACCAGCCACCAACGAAATCAGCCCCGCCAAGAAAACAGACGCGCGGGCACCCAAGATCTCGGCCAGCCACCCCATCAAAGGCGCACCGAGCGGCGTGCCACCCATGACCAAAACCATGTACAGCGCCATCACGCGTCCGCGATACCGCGGGTCGACCGTCATCTGCAACGTCACATTGCACGAATTCAAGAACGTCACGGCCGCCCAACCAGTCGGGATCAGCAAGACCGCATACAGCCACAACCACGGGGCCGCGCACGCGGCGATCACGGTGATACCGAAACCGATCGCGCCACCCACCACAAACTTCAGCCGCGAACCCTGCCTCCGCGCCGCCATCAACGCGCCAGCCAACGTACCGCACGCCTGGATTGTGCCGAGCAAACCGAACACCTCAGCATCCGCATCGAACACCGTGGTAGCCATAACCGAGTTGAACACCGGGAAATTCAGACCAAACGAACCCACCACAAACGCGAGCACCATAATCATGATGAGCGTAGGCCGCTGCGCAACATACTTGATGCCCTCAACAACCTGGCCACGCTGACGCGGAACCCGCGGCTGGCTGTTCGCCGGCATGTTCCGGGAAATCACAAACAGCGAAAGCAGAACGCCCGCGAAACTCGCGGCGTTGAGCAAGAAAACCCAGCCCGTACCGACCGCGGCAATCAACAGCCCCGAAACACCCGGGCCAATCAGCCGTGCCGAATTAAAACTCGTCGAATTCAACGAAACCGCGTTCGGAACCAACTTAGACGGCACCAAGTCATTCACGAGAGCCTGACGGGCCGGCGCATCGAACGCCGCCCCCACACCCAGCAGCGTCGCGAAAACATACACATGCCACAGCTCAACCGTCTCCGTGAGCACCATGACACCCAGGATCACCGCGAGCACACACATGAACGCCTGCGCGATCTGCACGATGCGCAAACGCGGATAACGGTCAGCCATCACGCCCGCATAGGCAGACAAAAAGAGGATCGGCAAAAACTGCAGACCCATCACGACGCCCACCGCGGTCCCCGAATTATCAGTCAGCTGGGTCAGGACCAGCCAGTCCTGCGCGATGCGCTGCATCCACGTCCCGATATTCGAAACCAAGCCGCCGA
The DNA here is from genome assembly GCF_016907775.1 of Pseudoglutamicibacter cumminsii. Taxonomy (NCBI): domain Bacteria; kingdom Bacillati; phylum Actinomycetota; class Actinomycetes; order Micrococcales; family Micrococcaceae; genus Pseudoglutamicibacter; species Pseudoglutamicibacter cumminsii. The sequence goes on from NZ_JAFBCO010000001.1 coordinate 660,273, forward strand.
AAAACCACCACCGGTAATTCTTGATCTGCAGCGAGGCGAACATGCGGGACATGAATAGGCGGCCTCCTCAACGGCGCAGAACCGGTGGGGCCACACAAAACGGGACCCCGGCGTGGATTGAACTGTAGATTCAACCCTACGCCTAGGGTCCCGCCTTGTTAAGAGATGCTTCTGTAGAGGATCGCCGAAGCCGGCGTTAGTTTAGGCCGCGCAGGTCAAGCTCGAGGTGGTCCTCGCCCGCGTCATCAAGCTGTACCGGGATGCCCCAGTCCTGCTGGTAGAGGTGGCACGCAGCGTGGTCCGGGATTTCCTGGCCTTCCTCGCCATCGCATGCCGCGGCGCGCGCCGTGATGTGCAGGACACCTTCGGTGATCTCCGGGTTGAGGACGAGCTCACGCACGAGGCCCTGGCTCGTACCAGCGCCCTCAAGGATGAGCTCCTCAGGGGAGGCGGAAACCTGCAGCTGCGTCGGGTCACCCCAGCGGTAGTCGAGCTTCTGCCCCACCGGAGCGGTGAAGCGCGCGGTGAGCTTGTGCTGGCCCGGCTTCACGAGAGTCTTAGGGCGTTGTGTCTGCGATGCGCCACGATCAACCGTGGTCGATTCCTTCGGCAACGGGACGCGCACGAGCTGATGCTGGTTGGTCTCAACGACCAACAGAACCGGATCGCCGTCAACGCTATGGTCCACGAGCACTTCCGCCGGCTCCTGCAAGCCCTCGGCGAGCGTGCCAACGGTATGCGTTACAGGGTCGTAGCGGCGCACGGCGCCGTTGTAGGTGTCTGCAATCGCAACCGAACCGTCCGGAAGCACCGAAACGCCCAGCGGATGCTGCAGGCGAGCCTCATCGGCCGGGCCGTCGCGGAAACCGAAGTCGAAAAGCCCCAGGCCGGTCGCGGTCTCAACCTTGGCAACCGTGCCGTCCTCGCCGATGCGCAGCACACGCACCGCGGACGTCTCCGAGTCGGCAATCCACACGTCCCCGTTCGCGTCCGTGTCCACGCCGGACGGCTGCGCGAACATCGCGACATCCGCCGTGCCATCATCCAAGCCTTCGATGCCGGAGCCGGCTTCCAAGGTCACCTCGGCCTTGAGGGGGTCGAAGCCGAAGATCTGGTGCGTTCCAGCCATCGCAACGATAAAACGGCCAGCCTTCTCAGCCCACGCGAGATCCCACGGGGACGAGAGCGAAAGCTCGGTAGCGTTCTCGCCCAGCTCGCGCGACCAGCCGGCATCCTGCAGGCGGGCGCGTTCCGCATCGAGCAACCGCTGCACACCGTTACCCGCAACGGTCGTGACCTCACCCGTGGCCGTGTTGACGCCACGCAAACGGTGGTTGACCGTGTCCGCAACCAGGACGTCGTAGCCGACCTTTTCCGCGATGTGCGCAGGCACAACCGCGGCGCCTTGCGGCTCGTTGAACTGCGCAGTTTCTGCGTTGCCGTCGGCGAAACCACGCACCCCGGAACCGATCTGGCCGACCTTGGTCACGAGGTCTGTGTCCATGATCGTCAAGCGGTGGTGGCCGGAGTCAACCACGAGGAACTGGCCGTTCGGAAGCTCGATCGCCGAGCCCGGGAAGCGGAGGTCGCCTTCGCGCGCCGGCGGAGCCACATACGGTCCGTCACCACGGTGCAGGGTGCCCTTCGCGTCGTGCTCCTCGATCAGCTCCTCGACCAAAGACTCGAGGCCCGCGGCGTGCCCCTCACCCGAAAGATGCGCGACGATGTAGCCCTCCGGGTCAACAACAACCAGCGTTGGCCATGCACGCGCGGTGTAGGCCTGCCACGTCAACAGCTCCGGGTCATCCAGAACAGGGTGCTCGATCTCGTAGCGCTCGACCGCGGCCTCGAGCGCTTCCTTCTTCGCCTCATGCTCAAACTTGGGGCTGTGCACGCCGATCGTGACGAGCACGTCGCTGTACTTTTCCTCAAGCGGACGCAGCTCATCGAGCACATGCAGGCAGTTGATGCAGCAGAACGTCCAGAAATCCAGAAGCACGATCTTGCCGCGAAGGCTCGCTAGATCAAGGTCCTTACCGCCAGTGTTCATCCAGCCGCGGCCGCGAAGCTCGCTCGCGCGCAAACGGACGCCGGTACGAAGTGCATCAGACTCTGCAGACACCTAAACTCCTGGGATTCAGACGGGACTCTCACTCATTGCACACACAGCGCAACTGACTGTGTCCCATTCTAAAAGTTGGGTGCGCGTGAGCGGTTACAGCGCGTAACATCGCGCTTTATGCCCGCGGCGTATCGTCCTCCGGTAGGCCATCGACCGGCAAGCCTGCGCGGATCCGGGCCGCGCGTCGGGCCTCCTCGAGACCTTGAGCCTGGTCGCCCTGGAGCTGTTGCAGCATCTCGTTGTAGTCGCGCAGCTCGCGGTTGCCGGTGCGCTCGGCCACGCGCTCGTCGCGTCGGGCAATGCGTTCCTCCGAACGCGACCACCCGACGGCCACGCCCACGGCGAGCATGAGTGTCGGAACCTCGCCGATACCCCACATCACGCCGGCGCCTATTCGCTGATCTTCAATCGCGCTCGGGCCCCACTCACGGCCTTGGTTGCCGAACCAGTCCGGCTGGATCAAGACGTCGGTGCCCATGATGCTGGTCGCGTAGAACGCATGGAAGATCATGGTGATCAGCAGGATCACGAGCCGCACAAAGTATGGAGCGCGATGCGGCAACGGGTCGAGGCCGATCATGTTGACTGCCAGGACATAGCCGGTCAGTAGGAAGTGGAAGTTCATGAACTCGTGACCCAGGTGGTACTTCATCGAGAACCACATGAGGTCAGTCGAGTAGAAGATCACGATCGACGCGGTGAAGTTCACGGCTGCGATGATCGGGTTCGTGACTCCCTGAGCCCACTTGGAGTGCAGGAACACCAGCGTCCATTCGCGTGGGCCGCGGGTTCCGTCGCGCCGCGCAGGGATCGCTTTGAGGGCGAGGGCGATCGGCGAACCGACCACGAGGAAGAACGGCGCAACCATGGTGAGCGCCATGTGGTCCACCATGTGCATCGAGAACAGGTTCACACCGTAGACCGCAATCGGCCCTGACGTGATGTAGAACAGGGACGCGAGCCCTACGTAGAAGCTGAGGGTGCGCCACCAATCCCAGTGTCCGCCTTTCGCGTGGACACGGCGCGCCCAGCGGCCGTACGCGATCGCGAGGAAAACAATGATCGCTACCCACAGCCAGTCGAAGCGCCATACGGTTGCCCACGACGACATGGTTAACTCTGGCGGCAGTTCGTAGCCGGAGAGGCGACGGGCTGGCGACATGACTTCCGGCGGTGCGGTGGATACCGGCGGCTGAGTGCGGGCGAGCACCACTGCGATGGCCGCGACTGCGGACATGATCGCCACTTCAACGCCGATGATGAGCCACGCGGCTTTGCGCGCGGTGAGGTCGCCGTTTCTGAGCCGCGGGATGATGTTGGCCCGGTGGATCAGCCCGAGGAAGCCGAGGATGATCGACAGGAGCGCTTTGAGGATGAGGAACCAGCCGTATTGGGTTCCGAACAACTGATCGAGGGTGTGGACGCGGATCGCTCCAGCGGCCACGCCGGACAGCACGACCAGGAAGAACGATGCGCCTGCGAGGTGCGAAAAGCGTTGCAGGACTTCCGCCGCGGATGGGTTAGTCTCGGCGCCGGTAATGTTCTTTTGCGGCCCACCAAGCAGGCCTGCGACGACGGCGAGGGCCACGAGCCCACCACCCCAGGCCACGACACCGAGCAGGTGTAGGCCGATCGAGTTCACGGCACCCCAGTGGTCGTCACCGCCGGCAGCGTGGCCGAGCAGCGCGAGAGGTACAAGCGCAACGCCTGCCGCACCTGCGGCCCAGCCGAGCGCATTCGCACTGCGCGCCGCGAACATGATGGTGCTTGTGGTGATAGCGAGAGCAACCACCACAACCCAGCTTCGACCGAAGTCGAAGTTCAGCATGTAGTCGAAGATGCCGTTGGTGAACGACGTGTCCGCGGTGACCGGTAATGCTGCGGCGTCGGAGTAGCTGAGCACGAGCGTCGCCATCGCGGCGAACGTCCACACGATCGCGGCGACCGACCCAACGAGGATGAGCCGGTTGAAAGCCTTCGTGAATTCCCCGCCGTCCGTGGATCCGGCGGGACGAGTGGTCCGTTTCGGCCGGGTTGTGCGCGGGATGATTGCGCACAGGAAGATGAGGCTCCCGAGAGTCATTGAGAAGCTGGCGTCGTGCACCCAGCGTGCGATCGGCAGACCGTAGCGGGTCACGACGCCGGGGTCGCCTAGCAGCACGGACAGCGCAGTTCCGGAGTAGGCTAGCGCGATGAACAGGGTGATGAGCCCGATGGGGATGGCACCCCACGTGAGCGCGTGTGCAACGCGAGGGTTGTCAGCAGCTAGCCCGGCGTCGCGCGCGGAGGGGGCATCATGTTTTCCGCGGGCGGGCTTGCCTGACGCACGCTTGGACGTTGCAACCTGCGACTGCGACATGGACGCCTTTCTGGGGCTCTATCTTTCAGGGACTCTGTTCTACCGCGAACTTTGTTCACATGGAGTTCGGCGAGCGAAGCTCATCAGAACCAGTTTAGGCGGTGCCTGCGCTATGGCTGAAAGCGGAGTCGTTAAGAGGAAACCCGCTACAACCATTGTGGTTGTAGCGGGTTCTTCGCTCAGCTTTCGCTGAAAGACTTACTTCTTGGAAACAGCAGCCTTCAGCTTGGAGCCAGCGGAGAGCTTGACGGAGTGGCCAGCTGGGATCTGGATGGTCTCGCCGGTCTGTGGGTTGCGGCCCTGGCGTGCTGCACGGTCGGTGCGCTCGAAAGCCATCCAGCCTGGGATGGAGACCTTGTTGCCCTGGGAGATCTGCTCGGTCACGGTCTGGAAGAGCGCATCCAGTACGTCGTTAACCGTGGTCTGGGTCTGGCCGGTGTTGTTAGCGATTGCGCTGACAAGCTCGCTGCGGTTCATTACTTGTCCTCCTGGACTCGGATAGTCCCCAACCAGTCGGGATGAGGATTGCCCCAGTTTTCGGGGCCTGGATAAGAAACTAACAGGTTTTGGCAGGTTTTCGCGCGTTTTAGGACGAATTTTCCGCCCTGAGTGAGAATTTACCCAGTTTTTCGCCAGATTTGGGGGTTTTCGCGGGTTCCTGGGCGGCTCAAACGCGGGGTTTCCCGCTTAAACGCGAACGTCCCGGAACCGTGCTGAATCATGTTCAGCTGGGCTGAAACTCTGTTCAGCTGATTCCGGGACGTTCGGTGAAGCTATGTGTTCCTCAGCGTGCTGAGGTACAACCAGCGATTACCAGGACGACTTGGTGATGCCTGGCAGCTCGCCCTTGTGAGCCATTTCGCGGAAGCGTACGCGGGAGATACCAAACTTCTGGAATGTACCGCGTGGGCGGCCGTCGATGGAGTCACGGTTGCGAACGCGAACTGGGGAAGCGTCACGTGGAAGCTTCTGCAGGCCGACGCGTGCTGCCTCGCGGGCTTCGTCGGATGCGTTCGGGTCGATCAGGGTCTTCTTGAGCTCGGCGCGGCGCTCGGCGTAGCGAGCCACGATCACCTTGCGCTGCTCGTTCTTGGCGATCTTAGACTTCTTAGCCATGCTTTACCGCTCCTCACGGAAATCGACGTGCTTGCGAACCACTGGATCGTACTTCTTGAGTACGATGCGGTCCGGGTTGTTGCGGCGGTTCTTACGGGTTACGTAGGTGTAACCAGTGCCAGCCGTGGACTTGAGCTTAATGATTGGGCGAACATCCTGTGCCTTAGCCATCAGAACTTCTCTCCCTTCGCCTTAAGCTCAGCGACGACAGCTTCGATGCCGCGTGCGTCGATCGTCTTGATGCCCTTGGTGGACAGATTCAGGGTGATCGTCCGGCCGAGGGACGGTACGTAGTACCGCTTCTTCTGAATGTTCAGGTCCCACCGACGCTTGGTGCGGCGGTGCGAGTGCGAGATGCTGTGTCCGAATCCGGGCACTGCACCGGTCACCTGGCAACGCTGTGCCATGTTCACTCCTCCAGTGTTGGTCAGTTGTGCTGCGGTCCCTTGCCGTCTGGCTGTGGTGTTGGCTCACCTGGAGTCAGGTGTGCGCAGCCGTTGACGCTGCGAGGTCCCGCTACCCAGTTGGGGACACCGTGCTTACAACGCTGGAGGGCCTAAAGCAGCTGGGTGAGATCCAGCCAGTGGTTGACCATCAGACAGGTTTCAAACAACGGTGGTCCGGGTGAGGCGTGGGCATTTTTCCCTACCCACTGTTCACCTTCTCTTCCGTGTGACGGGCTGTTGGGGCACGCGAAATTAACGCGTGGCAACAGAACGCCTATCTATCTTAGACAATCCCGCACATCAGGAGCAAATTATGGTAAGCGACATTAGCCACATCTGCACCGACTCTGTGTCGCATCGAGATCTTAGCTAGGCTTATACACATCGACAGGGGAGCGCTACCGAGCGCTGAGAGTGCCGGTCGCGGCAGACCCTCGAACCTGATCCGGTTAGTACCGGTGTAGGAAGTTCGAATGACTCTCGTGGGCGCACACGGGCCACCCCCTTCATGACATGGAAGGTTGATGTGGGAAATATGCGTAAGAATCCTTTGCTGGCGGCCACTGCGGCGCTCTCGATCGTTGGTTTGTCGCTGACCGGCTGCTCGATTGCGGCTCAGAAGGATAACGAGGATTCGAAAGACAAGACGGTCACGATCATCACGCATGATTCGTTTGAGCTGACCAAGGAACAGATCAAGAAGTTCGAATCTGAGTCCGGCTACAAGCTCAAGACGACCTCCCCTGGTGACGCGTCCTCCGTCGTCAACCAGCTGTTACTTGCTGAGGGTAAGGCAGCCGCCGATGGTTTCTACGGCGTCGACAACCTCCAGGCTGGCGCGCTGACCAAGAAGGGTGTCGTTGAGGACTACGTCCCGGAGAACCTGCCGGAGGCCGCGAAGAAGCTGACCAACAGTGACGCACTAACCCCAATCGATCAGGGTCAGGTGTGTATCAACGCTGACGCCGAGTGGTTCAAGAAAAACAAGGTTGACCTGCCGAAGACCACCGAGGATCTCACCAAGCCTGAGTACGCCAAGCTCTTGGTCGCTCAGGACCCGGCGCAGTCCTCCCCTGGTTTCGCGTTCATGGTTGCCACGATGCACCAGACCAGCGACTGGAAGAAGGCCTGGGAAGACATGCTGGCTGGCGGAACCAAGGTTGTGGCATCGTGGTCGAACGCTTACAACACTGATTTCTCGGGTTCCGAGGGTAAGGGTAAGTACCCGTTGGTTGTTTCGTACTCTTCCTCCCCTGCCTATGAGGGCGGCAAGACCGTGAACATCGACGCGACCTGCATCGATCAGGTCGAGTACGCGGGCGTGCTCAAGGGCGCTAAGAACCCTGAGGGCGCGAAGGCTTTCGTGGACTTCATGCTCAGCGATGAGATGCAGAACGCGATCCCTGAGCAGATGTACATGTACCCAGTGAATCCCGATGCGAAGCTTCCGGAAGAGTGGGCAACTCACGCGCCGCTGTCGAAGACTTCCGTAACCCCTGATCCGTCTGAGATCGCTGAGAAGCGCGACGAGTGGATCAAGGAGTTCCGCGCGATCGCTGAGAAGAAATAGCGCAGGGAAGAACTAATTCAGAGAAGAACTAAGTCCGACAAGTGACACTCGAGCAGAACCGCCTTCGGGGCAAGCTGGCACGCAAGCGCCGCATCGTGACCATCCTGTGGTCTGTTGCGGCGCTCGCGCTGCCTGCGATCTTCCTCGCGTACTTCTTTGTGTGGCCGGTCGCGGCGATGATCGGCCGCGGCGTGACGCCGCACGAAGGCGTTGAGGGCACCTGGTGGGGGCCGTTGCTCGAGGTTGTGCTGGCTGAGCGCACGTGGCGGCTGATCGCACAGACGCTCGGCCTAGCTTTGGGTGGAACGATCGGGTCGATCGCGTTGGGGCTTTTCGGGGCCCACATCCTTTCGACCCGCTCGTTCCCCGGCCGCGGCGTGATCCGGGCGATCGCGACCATCCCGTTTGTTTTGCCGACCGTCGTGGTGGGTGTCGCGTTCCGCGCGCTTCTCGCCGAGAACGGGCCGCTCGGGTTCTTGGGACTGGATCAGTCGATGACGGCGGTCATCCTCGCGATGATCTTCTTCAACTTCTCGGTTGTTGTCCGCCAAGTCGGTGCGGTGTGGGCTGATCTGGATCCGCGCCAAGCCGAGGCGGCGCGAACGCTAGGTGCGAGCCGCTTCCGGGCGTTCTGGACCGTGACACTTCCGGCCTTGAAGCCGTCGATCTGGTCCGCGGCCTCGCTCATTTTCTTGTATTGCTCGACGGCGTACGGTCTCATGATGACGCTCGGGAAGCCAGGGTTCGGAACCCTTGAAACCGAGATCTACATCCAAACCAAGACGTTCCTGGACCTACCGCAAGCCGCGGCCCTGTCGATTCTGCAGCTCGTGATCGTGATCGCCTCACTCGCGGTTTCGCAGCGCGCGCGTTCTAAGTCAGAGACGGCGCTGCGGCTCTCGCAGCCGCGCTTGCGGCCGTTGGCTCGCCGCGACTGGTTCCCTGCGGTGGTGACGTTCGCGACGGTCGGTTCGCTCATCATCGCGCCACTGTTCGCACTCGTGCTGCGCTCGTTCTCTACCCCGCACGGCTGGAGCCTCAACAACTACAAGCTCTTGGCCACTAGTTCGGGCGCAGGCTTCGGCGGCGGCGCGACCCCGCTGGAGACGCTGCGGAACTCGCTGCTGACCGCATCGGACGCCATGTGGATCACCTTGATCGCCGGGCTTCCGTTGGCGTGGTGGCTCTCCCGCCACGCACGCACCCCCGCGTTCGGTCGGGCACAGAAGATCGTGGACGCGGCCGTGATGTTGCCGGTCGGCGTCTCGGGTGTCACGATCGGCTTCGGCTTCATCGTGTCGCTGCAGATCGCGTTCCCGGACCTCGCGCGTTCAGGAACGCTCGTGCCGTTCGCTCAAGCGGTAGTCGCGTTGCCGGTTGTGGTGCGCATGATCATCCCGATCCTTCGTTCGGTTGACCCTAAACTCCGGGAGGCCGCCGCAACCTTGGGTGCGAGCCCGCTACGGGTCGCGTTGACGGTCGATGGGCCGATGGTCGCGCGCGGCATCGGATTCGCCGCGGGATTGTCGTTTGCGATCGCGCTCGGTGAGTTCGGCGCGACGAGCTTCCTCGCTTCCCCCGACTTCCAGACCCTGCCGGTCACAATCGTTCGGCTCATGGGCCGCCCCGGCGCCGACAACTACGGCATGGGCATGGCGGCCTCCGTGATCTTGGCCCTGGTCGCGGCTACCGCGATGGGCCTGTGCGAATGGCTTGCCGAACGCTCAACCCGCGCCGCGAAACTCGCTTCGACGTCCGCACGACGCGGTGCTGTTACCGCAACTCAGGAGGACTAACCTATGGCTACTACTTCCTATGCACTCGAAGTGCGCGATGTGGATGTCACCTACCCTGACGGAACTGTTGCGGTGCGTGGGGTCAGCGTGGGCGTTGAGCCGGGTTCGGTCTTGAGCCTTTTGGGGGCCTCGGGTTCGGGTAAGTCCACGCTTCTGCGTGGCATCGCGGGTCTCGAAGACGTAACTGCTGGCCAGATCCTGCTCGATGGCGAGGATATCGCCGAGGTCCCGGTGCACCGCCGAAACATCGGGATGGTCTTCCAGGATGGCCAGCTTTTCCCGCACCGCAATGTCGGCCGCAACATTAGCTACGGCCTCGAGATGGCCGGAGTCCCGAAAGAACAGCGCAAAGAGCAGGTTGACAAGATGCTGTCACTTATTGATTTGGACGGCTACGCCGAACGCCCCATCCGTTCGCTCTCCGGCGGCCAGGCTCAACGCGTCGCGCTTGCCCGCACACTCGCCCCGGAGCCTAAAGTCGTGCTCCTCGACGAGCCGTTTTCCGCTCTCGACCGCGGCCTGCGTGCAACGCTCGCGCCACAAGTGCGAGACATCCTCGCCAGCACCAACACGACCGCCGTCCACGTGACCCACGACCACACCGAAGCCCGAGCGATCGCAACCCACGTGGCGATCCTCGACCACGGCAAACTCATCGCCCACGGAACCTGGGACGAAATCGACGCGGCAGCGGCAACCGACCCGCGCATCGAACGCCTGCTCGGCTAGCCCGGCGGCTCAGCACTCGACGACGTTCACGGCCAAGCCGCCGCGAGCCGTCTCCTTGTACTTATCGAGCATGTCCTGGCCGGTGTCCCACATCGTCTTGATGACCTCGTCGAGGCTCACCTTCTGAGTGCCGTCGCCCATCATCGCCATGCGGGCAGCGTTCACGGCCTTGGTAGCGGCGAGCGCGTTCCGCTCGATGCACGGAATCTGAACCAGGCCGCCGATAGGGTCACACGTCAGGCCAAGGTTGTGCTCCATCGCGATCTCAGCGGCGACCTCAACCTGCCACGGTTCACCACCCAGCACCTCGGCAAGGCCTGCCGCCGCCATCGACGACGCGGAACCGACCTCACCCTGGCAGCCGACCTCAGCGCCCGAAATCGAGGCCTGCTTCTTGTACAGGTTTCCGATCGCGGCCGCTGTGAGCAGGTAACGGCGCACCTGCTCCGCAATGACCTCAAGGGCCTGGTCGCGGCACGCCCGCGCATAGTGGGTCACGTAGAACCCGACCGCCGGGATGATGCCCGCGGCACCGTTGGTTGGAGCGGTGACGATGCGGCCGCCCGAAGCGTTCTCCTCGTTCACGGCCAGAGCCGCGAGGTTGACCCATTCCTGCCAGTACTCGAACGAGCGGTCCGTGTCGCGTTCGTACAGTTCCTTGTGCCAACGCGGGGCACGGCGCGAAACGTTCAAGCCGCCCGGCAAGACGCCCGTGCGCTTGATCGCGGAATCCTTGCAGTCCTCCATGACCTGCCACAAGTGATCGATACCGTCCAGGACCTCCTGACGGTCACGGATCGCTTCCTCGTTCGCTAACGCGACTTCCCAGATCGCGAGGTCGTTGTCCTTGCACTGTTGTAGGAGCTCCGCTCCCGTATCGAACGGGTACGGGACGTCGACGTCCACGTGGGAGGCCGCGTCCTCGTCGCCTTCTCGCTCGATGAAGCCACCACCGATCGAGAAATACGTCTCCTCAGCGATCACGCCACCCGCCGACTCAAGGGCTGCGATCTTCAAACCATTCGTGTGGCGCGGCAGGACGGTGAGCGGCCGCTGCGTCATGTCCTCAACACCGAAGGCGAGCTCAACAGTCTCAACGCCGTCCAGCGCGGAACCCACCGCGAGCTTCTCGCCGCGCTCCCACGCGGCGTACCGAGCCTCAGCTTCCTCAGGCAAAACCGTCTCCGGGGCATAACCCTCAAGCCCCAGCAGCAACGCCGTGAATGTGCCATGACCCTTACCCGTGGCGGCAAGCGATCCATACACATCGACCCGCAAGCCAGCCAGACGGCTGTATGCCGAAGGGTTAGCGGCAAGACGCTGCACGAAGTCCCGGCCAGCACGCAACGGCCCCACCGTGTGAGAGCTCGAAGGCCCCAAACCAACAGAGAAAAGATCAAAAATACTCAGGTACATGTGTACTCCTAGAGACAGCACGGCACGCCCGCCGTGAAGGTGGGCGTGCCGTGAAGGTTATGTGTCCCTGTGACGAGGCGCCCTGCCTGGCCCCGTCACCACGGAAAACGCGTCAAACGACGCTTTAGACGAGGTTGCCGCCATTCGCGGAAGCGTAATCCTCAGCGGAGAGCAGCTCGCCCTCCGAGGTCACCTCAACGGTGAAGAGCCAGGCCTCGCCGTAAGGGTCCGAGTTCAACAAAGCAGGATCATCGATCACAGCCTGGTTGATCTCAACGATCGTGCCGCTCACTGGCGCGTACAGGTCGGAAACCGACTTGGTCGACTCGACCTCGCCGCACGTCTCGCCTGCGGTTACCTCGCCACCAACCTCAGGCAGGTCAACGTAGACGACATCACCCAGGGCGTCAGCAGCAACCTGAGAAATACCGACCTTCACCGGGTTCGAATCATCGACCCACTCGTGCTCAGCCGAGTAACGGAGGTTCTTCTTAACATCGGACATGGTCTCTCCTTGATGTTCAGGCCCCGAACAGGCCTCTCTTGTGTGACTTTAGTTGGAACGACGATAAAACGGGAGTGGCACCACAGTAAATCCGAGCATCTTGCCTCGGATATCGACGGCCAGCTCGGTGCCTTCTTCAGCGTGGGCAACGTCAACCATCGCCAACGCAACCGGATAACCCAGCGTCGGGGAAGGCTGGCCACTCGTGACCTGGCCAACCTCAGCGCCATCAAGCATCACGGTGTAACCGCCGCGAGCAGCGCGACGCTCAAGGCCCTTCAAACCGACCAAACGGCGGCCGCTCGTCGAACCAAGGCCGGCTTCCTTCGCGGCTTCGAAAGCGTCACGGCCTTCGAAACGCTCTTCCTTCTTCAACGACACCACTGGGCCCAAGCCGGCCTCGAGCGGCGAGGTCGTCGCAGAGAGCTCGTTGCCGTACAGCGGCATGCCCGCCTCAAGACGCAGCGAGTCACGCGCCGCCAAGCCGCACGGAAGCAAACCATGCTCCTCGCCAGCCTCAGCTACCGCATCCCACACGGCCTTCGCATCGGCATTCGCTACGTAAATCTCGTAGCCGTCCTCGCCCGTGTAACCCGTGCGAGCAACCAGCGCATCCACGCCAGCAACCGTGGCGCGCGCCGCTGAATAGAAGCGCAAACCAACCACCGCATCGCGGTCAGCTTCCGCCGTCACAGCGGCAACGATCTTCTCAGCGTTCGGGCCCTGAACCGCGACCAGAGCGGTCTCATCCGATTCATCCTCGACCGCCACATCGAACCCGAGCGCGCGCTCCTTGAGCGCCTCAACCACCGCAGGGGTGTTGGACGCGTTCGGGACCACGAGGAACTCGGTCTCTCCCAGGCGGTAGACGATCAGGTCGTCGATGATCCCGCCGTCCGCGTTCAACAGCAGCGAATACTTCGCGCGCCCCACGGCCACCGCCGCGAGGTTACCTGCAAGCGCCGTGTTGAGGTAGCGGGCAGAATCCGGTCCGGTGACTCGGACTTCGCCCATGTGAGAGAGGTCGAAAACACCCGCAGCCTCACGCACAGCCTTGTGCTCTGCAAGCTCAGAACCATATCGCAGCGGCATATCCCAGCCGCCGAAATCGGTGAAGGACGCACCCAGCGCCTCATGGGTCTCATGAAGCGGGGTGTGACGAGACGTCGTATGCATGTTCGTTGGAACCCTTTCGTGGAGGGTCGGCGAAACGCCGGTGGTGTTGTGGTTATGGGTTGGGTTATCGGCCAAGGACTAGTCCTCGAAAGCCGAAAGCGGAGGGCATTCGCACATCAGGTTGCGGTCGCCGTACGCCTGGTCGATGCGGCTCACCGGAGTGAAGTACTTGTCCGTCAACGACGTCTCGCCAGGGAACGCACCCTGTTGACGCGAGTACGTGCGGTCCCACTCGGTGCGGGTCACGACGTCCGCGGTGTGCGGAGCGTTGCGCAGCGGGGATCCCTCGAGCGAGTGGATGCCGTCTGCTACCTCATCGATCTCTTCACGGATGGTCAGCATCGCGTCGATGAAGCGATCCAGCTCCGCAAGATCCTCAGACTCGGTTGGCTCAACCATGAGAGTTCCAGCAACCGGGAACGCGAGCGTTGGCGCGTGGAAGCCGAAGTCCATGAGGCGCTTGGTCACGTCCTCAGCGGTCACACCCGTCTTGTTCGTGAGCTCACGCAGGTCAAGGATGCATTCGTGTGCAACCAGGCCGGCGTTACCCGTGTAGAGGACCGGGAAGGCCTGCTTGAGGCGAGCCGCGATGTAGTTGGCACCCAGCAGCGCGTGCTTAGTCGCTTCTGTGAGGCCGGCAGGGCCCATCATCGCGATGTAGGCCCAGGAAATCGGCAGAACGCCCGCGGATCCGAAGCTCGCCGCGGTGATCGGTGCGCCGTCGCGGCCACCCAGACCCTCGTCGTCCCGGCCTTCCAGAGCAGGGCCTGGCAGGAACGGAACCAAATGCTCGGCTACAGCAACCGGGCCAACACCCGGGCCACCGCCGCCGTGAGGGATGCAGAACGTCTTGTGGAGGTTCAGGTGGGACACGTCGCCACCGAACTTGCCCGGCTGAGCCAGCCCGACCATCGCGTTCATGTTCGCGCCGTCGATGTAGACCTGACCGCCCGCGTCGTGGACGGCCTTGCACACCTCGACAACCTGCGCGTCGAATACGCCGTGGGTCGATGGGTAGGTGATCATGATCGCGGCGATCTTGCCCTGATTCGCTTCGATCTTTGCGGCGAGGTCGGCTTCGTCGATCGAGCCGTCATCGGCGGTCTTGACGACCACAACGCGCAGGCCAGCGAGAACAGCGGATGCCGCGTTGGTTCCGTGCGCGGAGGCCGGGATGAGGCACACGTCGCGGTCGGCTTCGCCGCGCGACTGGTGGTACTGGCGGATCGCGAGCAGGCCCGCGTATTCGCCCTGGGAGCCGGCGTTCGGCTGGATCGAGACGCCCGCGTAGCCGGTGATCGCTTCGAGACGTTCCTCAAGGTCGGCGATGAGTTCGCGCCAGCCGCGGGTCTGGGTTACCGGAGCGAACGGGTGGATGCCCGCAAACTCAGGCCACGTGATGGCTTCCATCTCGGCTGCGGCGTTGAGCTTCATGGTGCACGAACCCAGCGGGATCATCGTGCGGTCGAGTGCGAGGTCGCGGTTAGCGAGGCGGGTCAGGTAGCGCATCATCTGGGTCTCGGAGCGCACCGAGTTGAAGATCGGGTGCGTCATGAACTCAGATTCACGGACCAGGTCGGCTGCCTTGCCGTAGTCGCCTTCGCATGCCTCGCGTGCTTCACACGCCGCGGAAATCGCGTCGTCAGCGTTGGCGATCAGGGCCTTGCAGACGGCGGAGATGACGGCTTCGACGTGCTCGTCGGTCGTGGTTTCGTCGGTCGAAACCGAAACCGTGTTCGCGTCTACGCGGCGGATGTTGATGCCTGCGGCGTCTGCCGCGTCAACGATCGAGTCCGCTGCCCCGTCAGCCGAGAACCGGACGGTGTCAAAGAACGATGTGGTGGCCAGCTTCGCTCCGGCCGCTTCAACGCCTGCCGCGAGCGCGCACGCGTGGGCGTGGGTGCGGCGTGCAATGGCCTTGAGGCCTTCTGGGCCGTGGTAGACGCCGTACATCGACGCGACAACAGCGAGAAGTGCCTGTGCGGTGCAGATGTTGGAGGTCGCCTTTTCGCGGCGGATGTGCTGTTCGCGGGTCTGTAGCGAGAGGCGGTAGGCCGGGCGGCCTTCGGTGTCGTAGGAGACACCGACGAGGCGGCCTGGCAGGTTGCGTTCGAGGCCCTTGGTCACGGCCATGAATGCGGCGTGTGGGCCGCCGAAGAACAGTGGGACGCCGAAGCGCTGGGAGTTACCGACTGCGATGTCAGCGCCTTGTTCGCCTGGCGACGTCAGCTGGGTCAGCGCGAGCAGGTCGGTTGCGATCGTAACTTTCGCGCCGCGTTCCTTGGCTTCCGCGATGATCTCGGCGTGGTTGACGATCGCCCCCGAATCGGCCGGCTGCTGCAGAACGATGCCCGAGATCGGGCCTTCTGGGAGGCCTTCGGTCGCGAAGTCGCGCACCTCAAGCGGGATGCCAAGCGCTTCAGCGCGGCCACGAACCACATTCAGGGTCTGCGGGAACATGTCAGCGTCGACCACAGTGAGCGCGTCGTCCTTGGCACGGGTTGCGCGGCGCATCAACAGGATCGCTTCGGCAACAGCGGAAGCTTCGTCAAGCAGCGACGCGTTCGCGATCGCAAGCCCCGTGAGGTCAGCGACCATCGTCTGGAAGTTCAAGAGCGCTTCGAGGCGGCCCTGGGAAATTTCCGGCTGGTACGGAGTGTAGGCGGTGTACCAGCCCGGGTTTTCAACGATGTTGCGGCGGATCACGGCCGGGGTGTGGGTGTCGTAGAAGCCCTGCCCGATCATCTGGACGCGCAGCGTGTTCTTCTGCGCCAGGTCACGCAACGCGGCGAGCACTTCCTCTTCCGAAAGCCCCTCCGGGATGTCCAGCGGTTCCTCCATGCGAATGGAGGACGGGACCGCGGCATCGACGAGGGCATCTAGCGACGCGTAGCCAACGGTTTCCAGCATGTGTTCGGTTTCTGAGCCACGAGGGCCGATGTGGCGGGAAACGAATGCGGACATAGCTGAGCCTGTCATGACGTGATCTGCTCTTCTCAACTCGAGGTTCGACATTACGGGGCAACGTTCGGGACGCGTAGTGCCCCTCTGTTTGGTTGTCCTCCCCGCCCTGTCTTGGAACCTGAGAGCTTCCACGCTGTTGCTGCACCGGCATCATGCGCTTGCACCATCGGTGGGAACCTGCCTGCGATGGCGTGGTTCCGCTTTCCAGGGTCGCCTGTGCTTTGCGGTGCGGTTGCCTGAGAGTTTCCCGGGGAGGGTTTGCTCCTACGGCGCCTCGCTGGGGAGGTCTCTCCCGCAAAGCGTGGTCGGCGTACTGCGGAGCCCATCCCGCTGGATGCGGGCGTGAGATTCACAGCACACGCAAGTCTACCGGTGAGCTTGCAATCCTGTGAAGTACATCCCGTGCGCCCCAGGGGACATGCCACGGGGAATATGCCCCTGGTTCTCAGCAGTATCTGAGCCCGGTCCTCTTAGCCTTGGTCTTCAGGCGCTTCGATGCGCACGTATTCGGGGTAGCGCGGGCTCAGCGTATCGCCGGAAGAAACACGTTTGATGCGGCGGCGGACCCATGGGCCGGCGTGTTCCTTCACCCATTCGGCGTTGGTGCGGGCGCGTTGGAGTTTGGATAGTTCGGGTAGCTCGAGCGGTTCAACGTCGATTCCGCCGACCTCGTAGCCGAGCACATCGAGGGTTCGGCGGGCTGTGAGCTCGTGGCCGCGGCTGTTCATGTGGAGGCGGTCTTCAGACCAGTAGCCAGGATCCTGGAGTTCGCGCCAGCGCCAGTAGTCGGCGATGATCGCACCAGTGTTGTCTGCGATCTCGCGGAGACGTTCGTTGTACAGCGCGGCGCGGCCCGCGAGTGCCCGGTAAAGCGGGCTCTTGGACACGTCGAGGCTTGTAAACAGCACGACTTTGGCCCCGATGCCGCGTAGCTCGGACACGAGGTGGTGAACGCCGCCCGCGATGGAGTCGATGTCGACGCGTGGGCGCATGATGTCGTTACCACCCATGCAGACGGTCGCAAGTGTTGGCTTGAGCTCGAGCGCTGGCTCGAACTGTTCCTGCATGATCTGTGGAACTTTTTTGCCTCGGATAGCGAGGTTCGCGTATCCGAAGTCCGGGTGTTCGCGGCAGAGCCGTTCAGCAACTCGATCTGCCCAGCCTCGTACGCCGTTGGGGCGGTTGAGGTCAACATCGCCGACACCTTCCGTGAAGGAATCACCGATGGCCACGTAGCGCTGCGCGTATGGCTCGCGAGAGCTATTTTCAGAGACTGGGAATGGCTTAACGTTGTGTTCCGCGTTGTCTTGACTCACACATGTGATCCTACGAGGTTACGTTGGAAACGCGAACCGCCTGCTCCGCGACTGTTGAGACTCAACCATTCAGGTTGACAGTCTCCTGTCGGAAAAAGCATTGCCACCGCTGTTGCCCAGGCTGGCCGGTGAGTCGCCACCATGACAGCACCACCGCATCGGCCGTTGATGCCCGATGCGCGCGGTAGGCGACGTAGGCGACGTCACCGCTGATGCGTTCGGTTGTGATCATCTCGAGGTTTTCGATGGGTTCCTGGCCGCGCAAGCCATCTATCCCATGCAGAGATCCACCCGCAGATACGCCGCGGAAATCATCGGTGAGAAGGTAGCGCAGGGTCGGTTCATCGTCCTGGTCGATGCTGTCCAGCAGATCGGCCTCTGCCGCCGCGAGAAGCTCACGGATGTCCTGGCTATCAGCGAGGCTTTGATCTTCAGCGATATCCTCAAGCGCAGCCTGTTCCGGCCCAGCTGGGGCGACCTCCTCGCCAGCCGGTGCGGCCGGTACCTCACCATTGAAACCGGGACCTTCATTGGGGGCACTGCCGTCCTTATAAGCCTGCGCGCACGCGCGGGCACGCTCATCTGCGGCTTCGTTTAGTTCATGGCCCGTGTGACCGCGAACCCATTCGAACTCGACGTCACGCCCGGCGAGTGCTGCGTCAAGCGCTTTCATGAGTTCCGCGTTCAGAACCGGTTTACCGTCGGCCTTCTTCCAGCCACGCTTCTTCCAGCCGAAGCGCCACTTGGTGAGCGAGTTGATGACGTACTGGGAATCGCACAAAATCTTGAGCGGCGCTCCTGCATTTTCAGTGGCCTGCAACAGCTCGAGGACCGCCTGTAGCTCACCCTGATTATTCGTCCCGTTAGGCCAGCCGCCGGCCGCCCACTGGTGGTCGTCGATGTACCAGGCCCATCCAGCTGGGCCTGGGTTGCCGAGAGCAGACCCGTCTGCCGCGGCAACGATGGGGAGGGATTCGGATGCGGTTGCGGTGGGCTTGCGTGCAGAACTCATAGCTCTATCCCATCACGAACCGGAGTGATGGCCTGGCAAGCAAGGGCGATGCGGCGGATGAAACGGTTAGCCAAACATGGGATGATTGATGCATCAATAACATTCGATACTTCCATAACCATGGAGTGAATGAATTGGAGTGTTTGCGGTGAACGCACAGCAGAACCCCGCACAGGTCACCCCGAACCACAGCGAGAACAGCCCACTGCCTCAGGACAACGTGCGGTGGCTCAACGAGGACGAAGCCGAGCTCTGGTACTCGTTGCGCGAGTTCATCTGGGGCTTCCCCTCAACGCTCGACCGCCAGCTACTCCACGATTCTTCTCTCTCATCCGGTGAATACTCGGTGATGGCTACCCTCTCGGACGCTCCGGACCACCGCGTGCGTGCCGGCGAGCTAGCTGAAGCACTCGGCTGGGAACGCTCCCGGCTTTCCCACCTACTGCGGCGCATGGAAGAACGAGATCTCGTGGAACGTGCACCCTCCAAGGGGCACGACCGCCGCGCCCAGGACGTGATCCTGACCCCATACGGGTGGGAGGTTCTGCGTAACGCCGCCCCCGATCACGTGACCTTCGTACGCGAAACCGTGTTTGACCCACTCACTGCCGAAGAACACACGCAACTACTGGACATGCTGGTCCGGATCAACAGAGCCTGCGACGAACAAAACGCACGACGCAAAGGCTGAATTTTTCTACTAGCCCCCTTCCTAGTGGCGCTGCCGCGCCGACTTCTTGCGTGTCACCTGCAGGACAAGACCGATCAAGAAAACCACCACGAAGGCTCCGCCAACAACCCACATGATGGTCGTTGTATCAGCCGTCGATTCCGGAATTGCAGCTTTGTCCTGGGCTGCCGCAGATTCGGAAGGTTGCGTCGTTTCGCTTGCCCCAGAACCCGCGCTCTCTGAAGCATCTTCGGAGGCATCCTCAGAGCTTCCCTCTGAGGACTCCGTGGAACCGTTGCCACCATGTTCCTTTTCCCACGCTTCAACCTCCTTCTTTGACGCACCTTCCGTGATCGTAAAGGAGTAGTTACCATCCCCCTGGATCCGGTGGCCGTCCGAAGACAAAGCCGACCACTGAACGTCATACGTTCCCGCAGGCATCGGCTTCAAAGGCCGCGTCACTTTGGTCCCTTTAACCGTGACGTCGCCATACGTGAACTCGTTGCCATCGCGGTCCTGAACCACAATCTGGTTCGCCTCACCACCTGCAACCTGCCTGATCTCGCCTGAGAACGTCAACGTGATCTTCTTGGGAGCCTTCGCAATCGCATTACCCGAAAGCGGATCTCCCGCTATGAGCTGATCGTGCGCAAATGCGCTCTGTGCCCCAAAACCTGCAAACATGCCCGAGAACAGCAACATAGCCGCGGCCAGCACCGCCACCATCCGCCGCGACAAGCGACCACGTACGTCCACAGTTCATTCCTTACTGTTCGTCATTTCCCTCGCGAGTCCTCAGACCCACAACTGTGTCACGGAGACCTCCCGGGCTTCCACAACAACTTTAGACGCATCATCACCTCCATTCGGCCCCCCTTGATGCGCGTACCCGTTATCTTCGGGAAACTGTCAGGGGGTTCCTGCATACTGGGGGCATGACGCAGATTGAGAAGAATCCGCACGAACACGGCCCCACGGACGCTGTCAGCGATCAAGCCCCAAAGGGTGCAGTCGCTACGCCCGTCGACGGCGTGTGGATGCTGCAACAAGACAACCCTGGCCCAATGACGCTGGAAGGCACACAAACCTATTGGATCCCCACACGCGACGGGGCCATCGTTGTGGACCCAGGTGACGATGACGAGGAACATCAAGCTGCCCTAGCTTCACAAAAGGTCGCTCTCATCCTGCTCACTCACCGGCATCCAGACCATGTTGGCGGCCTTGAACGGCTACGCAACCTCACCGATGCCCCAAGCCGTGCGTTCAGCACCGACTACTGCAGCCCTGGCCAAGAGCCACTCAGTGACGGGGAGGTCATCGACGTGCCGGGCGCTGAGCTTCAACTGAAGATCCTTGCCACGCCAGGGCACACGTCAGACTCGATCAGCATTCTCATTGAATCTGCAGCCGATTCGCGCCCTCACGGCGTATTGACCGCAGACACCATCCTCGGCCGCGGAACCACCATCATCGATCACCCGGATGGGCGCCTCACCGACTACCTCGCTTCTCTTGAAAAGCTCGAAGCACTCGGAGACATTCCCGCGCTTCCCGCGCATGCCGGTTACCTACCCTCAGTGGCTAAGACCGCACGAGAATACTTGGCACATCGGCAAGACCGGCTCGAACAAGTCCGGGCAGCCGTACAGGCCGTCCGTGAACGCGGCGAAGAACCTACAGTGAGCAACGTCACCGATATCGTCTACGCCGACGTCGACGCCGGTGTCAGGCCAGCCGCGGAACACACCGTGAGCGCCCAACTGGCCGCACTAGAAGAGGGCGCATAAGCGCGGCACCAACGCGCTACGCCGCCGAACGACTAGAGTTTCATTATGGACACCACCCCAGCACCACTTAACGCACCGCACCGTACAGCACTGATCACTGGGGCAACCGCAGGGATCGGCGAAGAATTCGCAGAACAACTCGCCGCCCAAGGCCGGCATCTAGTGCTCTGCGCCCGCGACGCCGATGCGCTCGCAAGCGTGGCGCACCGGCTTGAAAGCCGCTACGCCGTCCACGTTGAAACGCTCATCGGCGACCTACTCACCGAAGAAGGCATCAAGGGAGTAGAGAAACGCCTCAGCTCCGATATCGACCCCGTAGAACTGCTCATCAACAACGCAGGCTTCGGACTCATCCACGGCTTCACATCTAGCGATTGGGAAGACGAACGCGATCACTGGCGCATTCACACCGAAATCCCACTGCGGCTCATGCACACTGCAATCCCCGCGATGATCCAACGCGGAGGCGGCCGCATCATCAATATCGCTTCGATCGCCGCATTCACGGGAGTCAGCACCTACTCCGCAGCGAAACGCGCCATCGTTGAATTCTCTGAGTACGCATCCCGCCGCTACAAAGAACGCGGCGTATCCGTGACCGCGGTCTGCCCAGGCATGACCCGCACGTCTTTCCATGAGCGCATGCACATGGACGTCAGCCGCGTCCCCAAGTTCGCGTGGCTTCAGCCCGAACAAGTAGTGCGAGAAGGGCTGTTGGCCTCCGCAACGGGTAGAGCCCTCTGCATCCCTTCGCGTCGCTATCGTTTGGCTCGCTTCCTCCTGCGTTTCCCTCCCGCAAGCGTCTCCCGGAAGGTCGTCGCGAACTCAGCTAGTTCCACGAAACGTTAACTATGACGTAACACACAGTTCAATAACGCCGCCCGGCGCGAAACCGCAAGATTCCGCGCCGGGCGGCGTTTTTGTTTTCGTGAACATCCATCTAAAACGAAGAGGAAACCTCCACTCCACCCGCCCGTAAAGAAACCTCCACTTGCGCATCCTGGATAGGATCGCCTAACCTCATACTCAGGCGATTACGAAACGTAAATGTTTCCTAATCAAAACGGCGGTCACGGGACCTCCGCACCGCCTTCCAACGGATAGACAGAACGAGAGAAATCCATGAAGCGTACACGCCTCGCAACCCGGCTCACCGCCGTCGTTGCCACTGCAGCCCTCGCGCTGACCGGTTGCTCCGCTAACGGAGAAAAAGAGAAGGGCTCGGCGGAAACCGTCGAGATCAAACACGCGCAGGGCACCACCGAGGTACCGAAGAACCCAAAGAAGATCTTCAGCTACGACCTCGCCGCGACTGACACCCTCAAGGCTCTCGGCACCGACGTCGCAGGCGTCGCCAAGTTCGTCTACCCAGAACAGATGAAGTACCTCGAGGCCGACAAGTACACCAAGATCGGCGGACCAAAGGAGCCGGACCTCGAGAAGGTCGCCGCTGAAAAGCCAGACCTCATCATCATCTCCGGCCGCACCGCAGACGCTTATAAGGACCTCCGCGAGATCGCACCGACCATCGACATGTCGGTTGATGCCGCCAAGCCGCTGGAGTCCTTCGAGGAAAACACTCGTTCCCTCGCAAAGATTGTCGACAAGGAAAAAGAAGCTGACGAAAAGCTGGGCGAGCTTGAAAAGCGCATCGACGACGTCAAGACTCGCGCTGAAAAGTCCGGCCTGACCAGCATGACCCTCATGGTTTCCGGCGGCAAGCTCACCGCTTACGCGAAGGGCTCCCGCTTCGCGATCATCAACGACATCCTCGGCTTCAAACCAGCCGCTGATGTGAAGTCCGAAGGCCCACACGGCGAGTCGGTTTCTTTCGAATTCGTCAAGGACAAGAACCCGGGCGTGATCTTCGCGATCGACCGCGACCAGGCCATCGGTGAGTCCTCCGGCGAGTCCGCAAAGCAGGTTCTCGACAACGAACTCGTCAACACGACCGATGCCGCTAAGAACAACAAGATCGTCTACCTCGACTCCGCATCGTGGTACCTGGTCGGCTACGGCCTGACCACGGTTCCAAAGATGATCGATGAAGTTGAAACAGCGCTCAACTAGCCTGTAAACCACGGATGGGTGGGGCGTCGACAACGACGCCCCACCCATCGGCATGTCAACCATTCGGCACGTCAACCATAGGGAACAACCGGAACGCATGATTCGAGCACGTCGTTCCGTCGTCGCCTCATGATTAACTCGGTAATAACCATGAACAAAACGACAGCCAACACACCGCCCCGGGCGAAGCTGAAGTCTTCACCGGAGCCTCGCCGTGTCACTTTCGGGCCAGCCGATACATCGTTCGCGACCCGCTGGTGGGTCCTCCTCCTGGCACTCGCCGCAGTCATCGCGCTCGCAGGCGTCTCACTCATTGTGGGGGCGTCCCCGCTGTCACTCTCCGACCTCCTCAACGGAAACCAGTCGGCGCAGGAAGTCTTCTGGATCTCGCGTGTCCCGCGCACCGTTGCCGCGCTCCTCGCCGGCGCCGCCGTCGCGATTTCCGGGCTCATCATGCAGCAGCTGGCACGGAACCGCTTTGTTGAACCGAACATGGTCGGCTCGACCGAATCCGCGATGCTCGGCATCCTCGCCGTCACGATTTTTGTTCCGTCCATGCCGGTCATCGGCAAGATGGGTGTCGCCACGATCTTCTCTCTGGTCGGCACCGCGCTGTTCCTCGCGATCATCAACAACCTCCCAACCCGCGCAACGCTTTTGATCCCGCTGGTTGGCATCATGCTCGGCGGCATCATATCGGCCGCAGCAACGTTCGTCGCCTACCGCAATGACCTGTTACAGACCCTCAACGCGTGGTTGATCGGTGACCTCTCCGGCATCATCCAGGGCCGCTATGAACTCCTATGGATCGTCGCAGTCGTTGGCCTTGTTGGATATATCGCCGCTGACCGTTTCACCGCGGCAGGCCTCGGTAGCGACTTCTGCACGTCGATCGGCATGAACTACAGGATCACCGTGCGCCTCGGTATGGCTGTCGTCGCCCTCATCTCGGCGGTGACCGTGACAACCGTAGGTGCGCTCCCGTTCCTGGGCCTCGTCGTCCCTAACCTCGTTTCCGTTCTTGTTGGCGACCACCTCCGCCGCGCAGTCCCGTGGACGGCGTTGATCGGCGCCGGCATGGTCCTGGCATGCGACATCGCCGGCCGCCTCATCCGCATGCCCTACGAGGTTCCAGTGGGCATGATCATGTCCGTACTCGGCTCGATCGTGTTCCTCAGCATGATCATTCACCAGCGCTACCAAAACGTTCCGCCGTCGTCGAAGAAGCGGGCCCGCCAGGCCGCTAAGAAGGCCGCCGCGATGCGCAAGAGCGCCGCACAGGAGGCTGCACGTGGCTAATCAAAAGACGATTGCAACACCGTCGCCCACGTTGGATGAGCTTATTGCACAAGGCCAGCGAGCCGAACGACGCGATGCCCGACGCGGATGGATCTGGATTGCTACCTTGGGTACCGCACTGATGATTGCTGTTGCCGTGTTCCTGACGTGGGATCTGTTAGGAGCGCTAGATTTCGCGTTGAAGCTACGCGGAACGCGCATTGGCGCGATGATTGTGTGCGCGGTTGCGGTCGCGGTTTCAACTGTCGCGTTCCAGACGGTCACCGCCAACAGGATCTTGACGCCGTCCATTATGGGTATGGACGCCCTCTACATCCTGTTGCAGACCACCGCGGTGTTCATTCTGGGTGGCACCGCGTGGATGACCGCCTCCCCGCTGATGCGCTTCGGTATCGAGCTAGTGCTCATGGTTCTGTTCGCGGTGCTTCTGTACCGGTGGATGTTCACCGGACGCACCGCCAACCTGCACCTGATGCTCTTGGTCGGAATCGTCTTGGGGACTCTATTCCGCGGCATTTCTGCTCTTCTGCAGAAACTGCTGGATCCGAGTGAATACACGCAGTTGCAGGACCTGTTCTTTGCATCGTTCAACCGCGTCGACCCCACTCTTTTGGGTGCCTCGGCTGCAGTTGTCGCTGTGGCTGTGTTCTTCGCGTGGCGCATGCGCCGCACCCTGGACGCGATGGCGTTGGGGCGCGATATGGCAACCAGCCTCGGCATCGACCACCAGAAGGTAACGACCATCGTGCTGATTGTGTCTGCTGTTTTGGTTGCTACATGCACCGCTTTGGTCGGGCCGATCACGTTCTTTGGCCTGCTTGTGGTTTCGCTCGCATACCAAGCGCTTCCTGGGGCTGGCCACGGAACGTTGTTCATTGTTTCTTCGCTGATCGGCGCGTTCGCTTTGGTCGTGGGTCAGTTCGTTGTTGAGCGGCTCGCCGGCCATTCGACCACTTTGTCCGTTGTGATTGAGTTTGCTGGTGGCATTGTGTTCATCACGCTGTTGCTGAAGGGATCGCTGAAGTCATGATCGAAATCAAGAACGTTTCCAAGCAGTACGGCGCCACGACTGTGGTGGACGATGTCACGACGGTGATCCCGGCGGGTGGACTCACGAGCATCATCGGCCCTAACGGCGCCGGCAAGTCCACGTTGCTTTCGATGGTTTCGCGCCTGATCCCTATGGAGGAAGGCAACGTCACTGTGGACGGCTTGAACGTCTCGAAGACGCCGTCGAAGACGTTGGCGAAGAAGCTCGCTATTTTGCGGCAGGACAACCACGTTTCACTGCGGTTGCGTGTGCGCGACCTCGTGGGTTTCGGCCGTTTCCCGCACAACGGTGGTCAGGCTACTCGTGAGGACCGCGCAATCATTGCGCAGGCGATGCAGGAGATGGACATTACTCCGCTCGCGTTCAAGTACCTCGACGAGCTTTCGGGCGGCCAGCGTCAGCGCGCGTTCATCGCGATGGTTTTGGCGCAGGACACCGACTACATCCTTTTGGATGAGCCACTCAACAACCTGGACATGCGCCACTCAGTGGAGATGATGAAGCTCATGCGTCGCCTTGTCGATGAGCAGGGCAAGACGGTGGTTGTGGTGCTGCACGACATCAACTTCGCCTCGGTGTATTCCGACACGATTATGGCGATGCGCGATGGCCGTCTGGTTCAGCAGAGTAGCCCGGAAAGGCTCATGACGACCGAGAAGCTCGCTGAGGTCTATCAGATGCAGATCCCGATCCACGAGATCGATGGCAAGCGCATCGGCGTCTATTTCGGTTAGGCGGTTGGCGGTTAGACGGCGTTGGCCGATTAGGCCGCGCCGCCGCCACCGATGACCTCCGGGAGGGATTCCGGGTACTTGGTCATGACTTCGTGGACGAGGTTTTCGCGGATGTAGTTTCTGAGGTCCCAGAGGTCGCCGGGGTTGCGGGCGCTCAACATGACGGTGAGTTCCATGTTGCCGCCGGCGGCGTTGGTGACGACCGTTTCGCCAACGCGTCCATCCCAGAGGTCGGTTGCATCCAGCAACTGTTCCACGCGTTTGCGGAGCGCCGCAACCGGCGCATCCCAGGCGAGGTCGAGAACTACGGAGCCGTTGATTTCTTCGCCGCCGCGTGACCAGTTTTCAAACGGCGTGGTGGTGAAGTATGTCGAGGGCAGGATCATTTTCCGCCCGTCCACGAGTTTCACGACAACGTAGGTCAGCGTGATTTCTTTGACGTTACCGCGTTGCCCTTCCACGACCACGATGTCTTCGACGCGGATCGCGTCCGAGAACGCAAGTTGCAGCCCGGCGAACACGTTGGTCAGCACGCCTTGAACCGCGAGGCCCGCTACCACCGAGATCAAGCCGGCGGATGCGAGGACGGTTGCGCCCATCGCACGCACGCTTGGGATCATGAGCAGCACCGCACCCACGCCGAGCACGAGCACGATCGCCGTCACGAGGCGCCTCATGAGCGTCATTTGGGTGCGTAGTTTGGCTACTTGGCGTGGGTCGCCGGATTCTTCGTAGTGGACGATCACGGAGACTTCGACGACCGAAAGCACCGTCACGGCGAGCCACGTGATGGAGGCAACGGCCGCGACTTTGAGGATCACGGCGAGCGCCACGGCGAACCCCTCGTCCTCGATGACGCCGGGGGTTCCGAACATGAGCCCTACGGAGAGCAGTAGGCAGAATACGGGGATCTGGAGGCGCCCGAGCTGTTCTTTGACCCGCGGGCGTTTCCGCAAGAGCCGCGCAAGGATGAACCAAACAAGCCACGTGACGATGAGCGCAGCGACGATCGGGATGCCGAAGGCGAGCCATGGCCGCAGGGGGGATGGCGCGTTTTCGACGATGGGTTCGAGGCCTGGCAGCGTGGGCTCGCTTGGGTCTGGCTCAAGGAAACCGCTGGGGCTTGAGCTGGGTTCTGCGGAGGGGCTGGATCCCGTGGATGGTTGCGAAGATTCCGCTGCGTTGGGGCTCGCGCTGTCGCTTGCACCGTCACTTGCCTTCGGGCTCGCTTTTTCTGCGGGCAGGGCTGTGAACCAGTTCGCTAGGAATCTCATAGGTGTCAGCGTTTCACATGTTGCTGATGGATGCCTAGGTGCGCGGTGAAGTAGGTCTGATCGCTCGTGTTTTCACGCGTCTGGATCTGGTCAGATGCACGTAAAATGTTAGGCTGGTCACATCTGGTTACTTACGGGTAACTCAAGGGATTTAGTTGAACCCTGCCGCCCGTTGCCTTCTTCTCGTTTCAGGAGTTCCCATGTCTGATGCTTCCTTCACCACTCCACAGCCTTCCCCTTCCCGCCCGGCTTCGCTCACGGAACCTGATTACGATCTGTACCCAACCGGCCCGGACGCACCGAATGTCGACCCGGCGGGTGTCTTCAACGACCTTCCGGAGGCCGCACAGGCTGTGCGCGAACGTGCGCGCACTTTCGCGCTTGAGAAGGTTGCGCCGGTCATCGACGATTTTTGGCATCGCGGCGAATACCCAGCTCACCTGACCAAGGAACTGGGCGAAGCTGATCTGCTGCGTGACGGCATCGGGGTCGATGGCCGCGAAAGCACGAGCCGCCTCGAAGCCGCGATGGTCGGCATGGAGCTCGGCCGCGTTGACCTCTCGATCTCGACCATCGTGGGCGTCCAGGGTGGTTTGGCGTTGCGTTCGGTTGACTTGTGCGGTTCGGAGGAACAGAAGCAGAAGTGGGGCCCGGCACTCGCTGAGGGCAGCGTCGCGGGCGCGTTCGCTCTAACGGAGCCGACTCACGGTTCCGATTCGATCGGCCTCGAGACTTCGGCTACCAAGGTCGATGGTGGCTGGCGCATCACTGGAGCCAAGAAGTGGATCGGTAACGGCGCTATCGGCCCAGAGTTTGGCGCTCCTGCGATGTCGATTGTGTGGGCCCGCGATACCGACGACGGCCAGGTCAAGGGCTTCATTGTTCCGCAGGATTCGGAGGGCTACAGCGCGTTCCACTTGAAAGAAAAGCTGGCTTTGCGTTGCTTGTGGCAGGCGGAGATTGATCTGCAGGACGTGTTTGTTCCGGATGAGAACGTACTGCCGGGTGCGCAATCGTTCAAGAATACGGCCCAGGTTTTGTTCGCTACCCGCCTTGGTGTTGCGTGGGCGGCTGTTGGTGCCGCTATGGGCGCGTACGAGGTGGCCGCGCAGTATGCGAGCAAGCGGACGCAGTTTGGCCGTCCACTCGCGCATTCTCAGATTGTGAATGAGCGTTTGGCGCGCATGCAGTCCACGCTCGTGCAGGCGCAGCTTTTGGCGCGTCACTGCACTGAGTTGGAGGATCGCGGCGAGCTTTCGGGTGAGCTCGCATCGCTCGCTAAGTTCACCGCTACGCGTGCGGCGCGCTCTATTGCGGCCGATGCGCGTGACCTCTTGGGCGGCAACGGCATCTTGATCAAGAACCGGGTGGCTCGTCACTTCGCGGACATCGAGGCATTGCACACGTATGAGGGCACGGAAACGGTTCAGGCCCTGTTGATCGGCCGTGGCGTTAAGGGCAAGTCGACCTTCACCGGCTAAGCCAGCCCCGTCTAACTGACCAGGACCGCAGCACGCCGCCGCTTCGCGCAGACCCGGCTATCCAATGCCACTAGCTCAGCCCTGGGTAGTTCTTGTCCAGGAACGGCTTGATGACGGCAAGGTTGTCTTGCGCATAGAACAGGGTTCCTGCGTGGTTGCGTCCAGGTAGCGGATGGAACCGGCAGTTCTGGGCGATCTGCGCCTGGTCTTGCGAATCGGAGTAACGCCGCGGGTCTTGGTCTCCGGCCATCGTGAGCACGGGCGCGCTGACTTGCGCGATGAGCGTGTCCGGAATGCTCCTCTCAGCGTTTTCCATCTCAGTGAACATCGCGTAGAGGGCAAGCGGGTCATTGGCTTTGAATGCGAGCGCGGTTGCTTGGTCGAGCCCTGGCCCGAAGCCGGCAACGAACGCGTCGATGTCGCCGTTTTTGAGGGTTTCGAGGTAGCCGGGGTAGAAAATATTTTTGATCTCGCCGGTTTGCTTCCGGTGGCTCCCACCTAGCGCGACGAACGTTGAGAACCGGGATGGGGCCGTCGTCATGAGCTGCCAGCCAGTGCGCGCGCCGAGTGAGTAGCCGACGATGCCGGCGCTGGCGATCTGTTCAGCGTCCATGACCGCGAGCACGTCTTCGGCCATCCGTTCCATCGCATACGCTTCTGGCTCGTGGGGTTTATCGGATTTCCCGTGGCCTCGCGCATCGATGCGGATGTGAGTGTAGCCAGGTAGCCCTTTGAGGTATCCGAGCCCGCGCCAGATAACGCGTGACAAAGCGGACCCGTGCAGGAAGATCAGCACTGGCCCGTCGCCTGTCACTTCGTAGTAGATACGGGTTCCGTCGGTGGGATTGATTGCGTAGCTCACGAGTGTGGATTCTAGCGAAAGCATCAGCGCATGATGCCGTTGACCTGATGGTATGGACCTTAACGTGCCAAGATAGGGGTATGGATCAGTATGAAACCCGCACCCATATCCCTGCCGCGGCGCAGAAGCCAGCGGATGTCTCCGGGAGCACGGAGGCCAATACGTCGCACGGCTTGCCAGCCGTAGAGGGTCTACCTAACCCGTGGAAGGACCGTTGGGGTCGCGCGGGTGCACGGAGCGCGCAGGTTTTGCTGATCATCGCGCTAGCTTCGGTGCTGATTTTCGGGTTGATCCAGGTTTCCGTTCTCGTCATCCCTGTTCTGTTGGCGACGATCCTGGCGTGTGCCGCATGGCCGCTGGTCGAGTGGTTGCGTCGACGGATGTCCGACACGTGGGCCGCTGTTGTTGTTGTAGTTGCCGCGGTGCTCGTCTTAGGTGGCATCGTGGGCGGGATCGCGACCACGATCGCTACCCAGTGGAGCGGCCTGGTGGATTCTGCGGCGCAGGGCTTCAACCAGGCGCGTGATCTGGCCAATAAGTGGGGCATCCAGTTCAGTTCTGCGCAAATGGATGAGGCGCTCGAGCAGGTCAAGAAGTTCCTGACTAGTTCAACCTTCAGCACGGGCGCTGTTGCTGGTTTGTCTTCTGCGAGCATGTTCTTCGCGGGCATGGGTACGTTCATTGTCACGATCGCGATCTTCTTACGTGATGGCGACAAGATCTGGACTTTCCTGCACTCGTGGGTTCCGGAGTCGGCTCAGCCTACGTGGCACACGGCTGCGGTGCGTGCGCGTGACACGTTCGGCGGCTATGTGCGCGGTACCGCGATTATTGCTGCGGTCGATGCGGCGGGCATCGCGCTGGTCATGCTCGTCTTTGGCGTGAAGTTGTGGTTCCCGCTGGGCGTCATTGTCTTTGTGGGTGGCTTCATCCCGATTGTGGGTGCGCTGGTTAGTTCGATCTTGGCCGCGCTCGTCGCCTTGGTGACGAACGGCTGGATTCCTGCTGTTGCGATCATCATCGGTTCGATTGTGGTGAATCAGCTCGAGGGTAACCTGTTGCAGCCGCTTGTGATGGGTTCGGCGTTGCGAGTTCACGCTCTCGTGGTGTTGTTCGCGTTGACGGCCGGTACTGTTCTTGCCGGAATCGTCGGTGCTTTGCTTGCGGTTCCGCTGACTGCTGCGGCGTGGGCTGTCATCAAGGTCTTCACGGGCAGGGAGTCCAAGGTGGATGATCTTGCGTATCGCCAGAGAAAGAAGCGGGTCCGTAAGATCGCCAAGAAGCGCGCTAAGCGAGTCAAGCAGCTCGCTTAAAATAGATTGCTGGCAGGTTCATGAAGGCTCGTATTGATGCGTGGTTGTGGTCCGTGCGCGTCTATAAGACGCGTTCGGAAGCCACGACTGCGTGCCGGGCGGGGCATATTCGCGTCAATGGGGATCCCGTCAAAGCTGCTTATACGATCAAGCCGGGCGATAATGTCCGGATTCGAAGGCACGGCTTTGACCGGCATTTGCAGGTCGTGAAACCGCTGGTCAAACGTGTTTCAGCCCAAGTAGCAGCGACCGCATACATCGACCACACTCCAGAGCGCGTCAAACCTGCGATTCCCGCCGTTCCTGTCCGGCCACGCGGATCCGGCCGCCCCACGAAAAAGGAACGCCGCCAGATGGACCAGCTACGCGCATCGTGGGTTCCTTCTGTTGAAAACATCGAGGATCTAGATCTCAGTTGAGGTCACACTCGCACCGCATCCGCCTCAGCTGGCTCGCGTTTGCCGCTCAACTGCCTTGTGAATGAGCTGTGAGTTCAGCGGGGCGCTAGAGGAAAGCGCGCCGATAAAGTAGCGTGAAGCGTACGCCTGTGCATATGCAGGCAGATCTTGTTCGCCGAAGGCAGTCCGGACCGGTCAGCACGCCGCGAGTCAAGGTAGTAACACCGCCCACACCCTGGGCATTAGCCCAGCACACAAAGGCTGGGCGCAGAAAGGACAAAGCTCGTATGGCTTCTGGAACCGTCAAGTGGTTCAACCCGGATAAGGGTTTCGGTTTCATCGCTCCGGATGACTCTTCGGATGACCTGTTCGCTCACTTCAGCGCAATCCAGACGACTGGTTTCCGCACTCTCGAAGAGGGCCAGCGCGTGGAATTCGTTGTAGCTGAAGGCCCTAAGGGTCTGCAGGCTACGGAGATCACCCCGCTCTAAGCGCAGGTTCACGTAACTCATTCTTAAGCCCCGATGCGGTGCAAGCGAACACTTCAGTGTTCAGCCTGCGCCGCATCGGGGGTTTAAAGCACGGGCGCAGGCCGAGCTGCGGGCACATCGGCGGCGATTTATCCGTGTGTGACCGTGCTATCTACCCGCTGGAAGGGATAGCCTGGGACTATCTCACCTCGCCAACAAGGGGATGACTGTGGCAAGCAAGAAGCTTAAGAAGCGTACGTGGGCTGCGATCGGTGCTGCCGCCGCCGTGGGTGGCGTAGCTGTTCGCGATCTCATCCAGAAGAAGAACGCCGTTCTGCGTAACTACCCTGTCCTGGGGCACGCGCGGTATCAGCTGGAGAAGATCCGCCCGATGATCCAGCAGTACTTCATCGAACGCGACTGGGATGGCCGTCCGTTCGATAAGACGACGCGTGACCTTGTCAACGCACGCGCCGACGGCAAGAAGGCCGAGGAGGCTTTCGGCACGTTGGCTGAGGTCAACGAGGTTGGTTTCGAGTGGATGGTTCACTCGATGAACCCGCTTGAACCGCCACAGACTCCGCCACGCGTTGAGGTGGGTGGCCCGGATTGCTCCCAGCCGTACTCGATGTCGCTACTGAACATCTCAGCGATGAGCTTCGGTTCCCTCTCGGGTAACGCGATCAAGGCGTTGAATAAGGGTGCGCGCATGGGTAACTTCGCGCACGACACCGGCGAGGGTGGCTTCACGCCGTACCACCAGCAGGGCGGCGACCTGATCCTTGAGATCGGTACGGGCTATTTCGGTGTCCGCGATCAGGACGGCAAGTTCGATCCGGAGCGTTTCCGCGATGTTTCAAGCAACGAGCAGATCAAGGCCGTCGAGATCAAGCTGTCCCAGGGCGCTAAGCCTGGCCTGGGTGGTGTTCTGCCTGGCCCTAAGGTCACCAAGGAAATCGCGGAGATCCGCGGCATTCCTGAAGGCGTCAAGTGTGTTTCCCCTCCGGGGCACTCGGCGTTCAAGACCCCAACCGAGCTCATCGAGTTCATCGCCAAGACGCGTGAGCTCTCTGGCGGCAAGCCGACCGGCTACAAGCTGTGCGTGACGTCGGTCGACGACGTCTTGGCTATGTGTAAGGCGATGATCGAGGTTGGCACGGCGCCGGACTTCATTGTGGTCGATGGCGCTGAGGGCGGCACTGGTGCTGCTCCAGTTGAATTCGAAACCCACATGGGTATGCCTCTGACCCAGGGCTTGATGATTGTGCACAACGCACTCGTGGGCGCTGGCTTGCGCGACAAGGTCAAGATCGGCGCTTCCGGCAAGATCGCTGAAGGTAACGCGATCGTCAAGCGCCTGATTCAGGGTGCTGACTTCACAAACTCGGCGCGCGGCATGATGCTCGCGCTGGGTTGCATCCAGTCGTTGCGTTGCGCTGAGGGCACGTGCCCGGTTGGTGTGGCTACGCAGAACCCTCGCCTTGAGCGCGGCTTGGATGTGGATGTGAAGGCTGAGCGCGTCTACAACTTCCACCAGGCGACTGTGGCTCAGGCAGTCAAGATCATGGCTTCGATGGGCGTGACTCGTGTTGAGGACCTCTCCCCTGCGATGCTGCGCCGCAACGTCTCGCCTGACAACAACGATTCGTTTGCACGCCTGTTCACGTGGCTTGAGCCGGGTGAACTGCTCAGCGATTCCCCACGCATGTGGAAGGAACACTGGGAGAACGCGAGCTCGAGCCGCTACGGATTGGGCAACGCCAAGACGGCCCGCGCATAAGCAGACCGCCCGCGCATCGGAATATTTCCACTGAGGGCGCCGTTGAACTAGCTACTATGGCTACTTCAACGGCGTCCTCTTCGTCTTCTGTTCCAACCAAAGCTCCGGCGTTGTCCTTGCTGGATCTTGTTCCGGCCCGCCGCAATGACAGCCCGCAACAACCGTTTATGAATGCGGTTGAGCTCGCGCAGGCGGCTGAGCGTAGCGGTTACGAAACCATGTACTACGCCGAGCACCACAACATGGGTGAGATCGCGTCGACGGCTACCGCGGTTTTGATGGGGCACGTGGCCGCACGCACTGAAACTTTGGGGGTAGGCGCGGCTGGCGTGATGCTCACGAACCACGCGCCGCTCGTTGTGGCCGAGCAGTTCAAGATGCTCGAGGCGCTCTACCCTGGCCGGATCCAGTTGGGTCTGGGCCGCGCTCCAGGCACGGATCAGGCTACGGTGCGCGCGCTGCGCCGCTCCCCTGATGCCGCGGAGCACTTCCCATCCGATGTCATGGAGTTGCTCGGTTATCTGGATGGGCCGTCGCGCATCCCTGGGGTTGAGGCTTATCCGGCGACACCGGATTCCACTATCCCGGTCACGATTCTGGGTTCCTCCCTCTATGGTGCTCAGCTGGCGGCCAAGTTGGGCCTCCCGTATTCGTTTGCGTCGCATTTTGCGCCGACGCACCTGCATGAAGCCATCAAGGTGTACCGCGAAGAGTTCAAACCGTCCGAACGACTGGAGAAGCCTCGCGTCACGGTCGCGGCTGGCGTTGTGGCAGCACCGACGGCATCTGAGGCTAACGATCAGTTCCAGTTCGCACTGCGCCGCCGCGTCCAATCGATGCTGGGACGGAACCGTTCGCAGCCATTCACCGAGGCTGAAATCAATCAGATTTTGCAGATGCCCGCCGGCAACCAGGTGCGCAACATGATGAGCTACTCCGCTGTGGGGACGCCGGATCGAGTGGTTGAGCAGCTGCGTCAGATGGCTGAGGAGACTCAGGCTGATGAGTTAATCCTTTCGTACCATGCGATTAGCCACGAGGACCGCCTGGCATCCGTCATTTCCACGGGTGAGGCGTGGTCGAAATAGGCCTCCAATTGTCCGATACACCGGATAGTTAAGCGCGGAATTACAGTATTTTTATTCAATTACCGAACGAATGGTCGGTAATTCGGCCTCCGGTGTCCACAATTCGTACATTGTGATGTTACTCACGGGTCATTCCGGGTTACTATGACCATAGATCAACCTTGGAACCGGAGAAGCTCATGTCGATACACAGCGAGCAAGTAGATGTCAGCGTGCATCAAGGGTTGGGTCTGATCCGCCTGAATCGGCCTGACAAACTGAACGCCCTCATGCCCGATATGGTCGAGGCCATTCACAGTTCCCTGCGCGCTTGGCGATACAACGGTGACGTCAAAGCGATCGCGCTCCTTGGCGAAGGCTCCCGCGGCTTCAGCGCAGGCGGCGACCTACAGAATTTCCGACGCGCACTACTCGCCGGCGAGGCCGAACAGATGCTGGGCATCCTCGCCGCCGAGTTCGAGCTCGCCGCCGCCGTCCAGACCTACCCTAAGCCTGTTGTTTCTTTCATGACCGGCGTGACGATGGGCGCTGGCTTTGGCATCGCATCGGCGGCTTCGGTGCGGATCGTGACCCCGGATTCGCGGCTTGCGATGCCGGAGGTGCGGGTCGGTTATGTCCCCGACGTCGGTGGTTCGCTGTGGCTCGGCCGTGCGCCGGGTCGGATTGGCGAGCACCTTGCGTTGACGGGTGATTCCATCGGTGCGGGTGACGCCGTTGAGTTCGGTCTCGCGGATTTCTGCATCGCGCAGGATGCGGTTGAAGAGGTTTTGTCTTCGATTGCTGATTTGTGTGCGTTGCCAGGGCAGGACTTGGCGATGGGCTTGCAGATCATGCATGGGCTTCCACAGCGTTCTGAACTGAATGTTCAGCGCGCGTGGATTGATGAGGCGTACGCGGGCAGCGATGTCGCAGAGATTCTGGCGAGGCTGGATGCTTCACCATGGCCGGCTGCGGCGGAGGCCGCTGAGCGGATCCGGGCTAACTCCCCGATTGCGTGCGAGACTGCGCTGCAACTCGTGCGGGAGTCTCGCGCTGAGGATGAGTTGCGGGGCGCCCTTGAGCGCGAACATCGTGCCGCGTCTTACGTCATGGACACCCCTGATGTTGTTGAGGGTATCCGTGCGCTACTCGTTGATAAAGATAAGGCGCCGCGGTGGTCGGTGCCGCGAGCTGAGGACGTCGATACTGACCGGATCGCACGCATGCTTGAGCCGCAGGACGATGAGCTTGGCCTATGGGATGACGGCGAGGAAGGTGGCTGGTGATGAGCGACGTCAGCCAGGCAACACGCAACGAGCCCATTCTTGAGCGGGCCATCCGGATTCTGGATTGTTTCGATCATCAACATCCGACCCTCACGGTTGCCCAGATCTCTGAGCTCTCCGGGATCCCACGCACCACGACCTACCGGATTGTGAACCAGCTGGAGGAGCTAGGTTTACTGCTCCGGGACGAGCATGGCGAATATCTGCCAGGTTTGCGCTTGTGGGAGATCGGAAACCGTGGGTCATGCATCAAGACGGTGGCTCAGGTAGCCCACCTACACATGCTTCATGTACACAGCATCGTGCGCACGGGCGTGCATTTCTCGATCCTTGAGGATAACGAGATGCTCATCGTCGAGTACGTGTGCGAGCAAGAGGGAGCCGATTACATTGGAGTCCACCGCGGCATGCGTCTCCCCGTGCACGACACGGCGACCGGGATGGCAACACTCGCTTACTCATCCATGTCGGTGGTTTCGGAGTACATGGAAGAACACGGCGAAGCGATGACCACAGCGCACCCGCAGCTGCGCCACGAGGTCGAGACGATCCGCAGCCAGGGATACGCCCGCTACCCCGGTTTTGTTCACGAGAACACCGAAGTCCTCGCCGTACCGGTGATAGGCCCTCACGGGCATGCGATCGGCGCTATAGCCGTGATCCTCACGGATCCAGCCGAGGAACCTGCCTCGCTGATTGAGAGCCTGCAGAAAGCCTCAAGTAGCATCACGCAGGACATGCTTGAGCGTGTGGGCACGTTCCTCCCGCCGAAGGTACCTAAGCTGCCTGGACGCTGATAGTCCCGTATACATCGTTTGTGGCCCGCTCGAATATTCGAGAGCGGGCCACAAACGTCTGGGCTAACTCACGTCACAAGCGAGTGACGTCGCCGAGCGCCTCGCGAGCGAGCTTGTTGACCGTTCCGTAGCGGTGCGCGGTCATCGTCACAGCCTGTTCGCGGACGAACGGCAGCATTTCGATGCGGCCCGAGCGGGTCACAGGATGGTCGTTGACGGAGAGGTCAGGGGCCTGCGTCGTCGCTTCGAAGGTGGCCTGAGCCAGGGCTTCCATCTCTGGGGTGCCTTCCCGGCCGATCAGGCGCACGCGACTGCCATCTGGATTCTCAGATAGCTTCGCGCACGTGTTGAGCCAGTCTTCGTCGCTTTGAACAACAACCTCAGCACCCAGCTGACGGTAGGCGTCAGCGATGCCGACGGGCGCCTCAGCTGGAAGCGAGACTTCCATGCGCTGTTTAGCAGCGGTTCCTTCGCCGTCGGTGACTGCACGCAGTACCCGCCAGCCAGCAGCAACCACGCGGGCGAGCCGCACAAGGTCTTCTTCCTCGACCGTGGCCACACGCATCCGGACCTTGACAGGGCGGTAGCGCAAGCCGTTGACCTCAACGTCGAGGCCCGTGGCGTCCTGGAGACCTTCGAAGAAGCTGATGTCCTT
The DNA here is from genome assembly GCF_016907775.1 of Pseudoglutamicibacter cumminsii. Classification (NCBI taxonomy): domain Bacteria; kingdom Bacillati; phylum Actinomycetota; class Actinomycetes; order Micrococcales; family Micrococcaceae; genus Pseudoglutamicibacter; species Pseudoglutamicibacter cumminsii. The sequence continues at coordinate 697,797 of NZ_JAFBCO010000001.1, forward strand.
CTCGTCTTGAACGAGCGCGCGTTCGAGCCAGGCGCGTGGTTCTTCGTTGAAGGCATGGACCAGCATCGAGTAGTGCGGAGTGGATACGATGACGCGGCGGTCTACCTGCCCGAGGCCCTGTTCGGAGTCCTTCCAACGCAGCATAGAGGGGACGTAGTTCGGGCCACCGGCCTTGGTTCCGGTTCCGACTGCGGACTTCTTCCAGCCGCCGAACGGCTGACGCTGGACGATCGCGCCGGTGATGCCGCGGTTGATATAGAGGTTGCCGGCCTGAATGTTTTGCTGCCAGTAACGGATTTCCTCGGCATCGAGCGAGTGGATACCACTCGTGAGTCCGTAGTCGATCTGGTTGACCCATTCGACGGCTTCTTCGAGGGTTTCAGCCTGCATCACACCGGTCACGGGGCCGAAGTATTCGGTGAGGTGGAACTCGGATCCGGGCTGGACGCCGGCGCGGATGCCTGGGGAGAACAGCTTGCCGGAGTCATCGAGCGGCTGTGGCTTGAGGACCCACGTCTGCCCTGGCTCCAGCTGGGTCAGGCCGCGGCGCAGCTTCTCGCCTGGTTCCTCGATGACCGGGCCCATGATGGACTCCGGGTTCTCGGGGTAGCCCACCACGAGCGACTGTGCGGCGTCGACGATCTGGCGGTGCAAGCGATCGGAACGGCCTGCCTGGCCCACAAGGATCACGAGCGATGCCGCGGAGCACTTCTGGCCGGCGTGACCGAACGCGGAGTCCACGATGTCCTTTGCCGCGAGGTCGTAGTCAGCGGATGGGGTCACGATGATCGCGTTCTTACCCGAGGTTTCCGCGAAGAGCGGCAGGTCTGGACGCATCTCGTGGAAGGCTTGCGCGGTTTCGTACGCGCCGGTCAGGATGACGCGGCCCACGCGTTCATCGGTGATCATCGCATCGCCCAGGTCGCGCGAGGAGGCGTCGATGATCTGCAGGATGTCGCGTGGCAGGCCGGCTTCGTCGAGGGCTTCCCAGATGCATTCGGTCAGCACAGCACCGCAGCGGATCGATGCGCGGGCCGGCTTGATCACGACCGCGCTGCCTGCGGCGAGCGCGGAGACGGTCGAGCCGGTTGGGATCGCGACTGGGAAGTTCCACGGCGGGGTCACGAGCGTGACCTTGTCCATCTCGGCTTCCGCGCCGGCATAGTTGCCGAGGTTGCGTGCTTGTTCTGCGTAGTAGTTGCAGAAGTCGATGGCTTCGGAGACCTCAGGGTCACCCTGGGCCAGCGTCTTTCCAACTTCGGAGCCCATGACTTCGAGCAGGTCCGCGCGGCGGGCCTTCATCTTGTCACCGGCGCGGTGCAGCACGTCGGCACGCTGGTCTGCGCTGAGTCCCTGCCACACGTCGGCTGCCCTCTGGGCGGCGTCGTAGACCTCGTTGAGTCGGGCGGTGTCCTTGACCTTCGCGCCGGCTACCGTCTCGTTGCCGAGGGTGCTGGTCGGGATCTTCTTGAGGATCTCCCCGCCCCACAAGCGGTTCCATGCGAGGTCCGGGTCGGTGTCTGGCTCGTTTGTGAACGTGCCGTCCCAGGTTGGCTTGCTGAAGTCCTCTTCGTTGCGGTCCTGGAAGCGGCGCGGAACTGGTGCCTCGGTCCATTCTGACAGGATGCTGACAGATTCACGGAAGCGGTCTTCTTCCTGCTTGAACGCGGCGGGGTCATCGTCGAGGTTGAAGACCTCGGACATGAAGTTATCCTCAGTCGCGCCCTCTTCGAGGCGACGCACCAGATAAGAGATCGCAACATCGAACTCATCCGGCTTGACCACCGGCGTGTAGAGCAGAAGCCGACCCACGTCCTGCCGCACGGCCTGGGCTTGCTGGCTTGCCATGCCCAGAAGCATCTCGAATTCGACGTCCTTGCCGCCCGGTTCGATGCCGCGAGCACGCATGAGGTGCAAATGCAGCGCGATGTCGAAGAGGTTGTGACCTGCGATACCGAGGCGAACGTTCTTGACGTGCTCTTTGGTGAGCGCGTAGTCGAGGATCGCCTTGTAGTTCGCGTCCGTGAGCTGCTTGGTGGACCACACGGTCTGGGTCCAGCCGCGCATCTGCGCTTCGACCTGCTCCATCGGGAGGTTCGCACCCTTGACGAGGCGGACCTTGATCGGGGCGCCACCGTTAGCGACGCGTTCGGCGGCGAAACGCTGAAGACGCTTCATCGCAGCGTAGGAGTCCGGCAGGTATGCCTGCAGCACGATGCCGGCTTCGGTGTTCTTGAACTCGTCTTCGGCCAGAAGCTCGGTGAAGACCGCGAGCGTGAGGTCGAGGTCCTTGTATTCCTCCATGTCGAGGTTGATGAAGGTGCGCGGGCTCGAGTTATTGGCTGCGCGGTAGAGCGGGCGCAAGTGTTCGACGATGTCGTTGACAGCTTCATCGAAAGCCCACGCGCTGTGCGGGGCTACGGTCGCGGAGACCTTGATCGATACGTAGTCGACGTCCGGACGTTCGATGAGTTCCTTGGTTCCCTTGACGCGGTGCGCGGCCTGATCTTGCCCGAGGATCGCTTCGCCGAGCAGGTTGATGTTAAGGTCGATACCTTCGGTGCGCAGCGCCTTGATGGCTTTGGTGAGTTTGTCTGGGCGGGCGTCCACGATGAGGTGAGACACCATGTTGCGCAGTGCCGTGCGGGCTGCCGGGATGACGACGCGTGGAGCGAGCTTACCGAGGGTACCGCCGGCTTTCACAGCGCTCTGTAGGTACCACGGGAGGAAGGCGGGCACTTTAGCCGCAATTTCGTTGAGTGCCTTGGCGGCCGCGGCTGGGTCTTCAGTACGAATGACGCGATCGACGAAACCCACGGTGAAGTCCAGACCATCGGGGTCAGAGAGCACACCGGCAAGCTGTTGGGCAGCCTTATCTACGGGATAGTCGCGGGCAGCGGTAAGCCAGTCACGAACCTGCTGTACGGCTTGATCTGTGAGGTCCCACGGGCGGACCATGCCTTCCATGTCTGGCCCGTGCCAAGCGATGGGTCGGCGAGTGATGGATTCAGCTGTGTGACGTCCCGTCATGCGTACGTGCTCCTAACTCTTGAGCCGCTCAGACTATGAGGCGCCCGAGCGTCTCGTGTCCGTCGCGTGGATGTTTCCATCGTGTGTTTCACCGCCATGATAGACAGATCGACGATTTACTTACATCCGTAACTTATCGTTCGGTAGAAATGATTATCCTGTGATAAATCTACCTGCCGGTAGTCGTACTTACAGCGTAATTGCCGCTGTTCCTTAGCATTTCTCAGATTTGCCGTAGACTCGTAGATAGATGGCGCCCTCACCGTGGGGGTGTCCTATATATCTGAAAGGCGGTGTTGACCGTGGGCATTCTAGGTTGGATTCTCGTAGGTCTAATTGCCGGCGCTATCGCTAAGGCCATCATGGGCGACAAGATGGGAATCATCGCAACCATCGTGGTTGGCATCTTGGGCGGCCTCCTCGGAGGCTGGCTCGGCTCGCTTATTTTTGACGCGGGTACGGGCAGCTTCTTCGAGCTGCGTACGTGGATCTGCGCGATCGCCGGTACGTGTATCTTGCTGGGTATCTTGGGTATTTTCTCCCGAGGCTCGGCTCGAGCTAAGTAATAGATCTCGTTCTATACGTCGGTGCCCCGCCAGGCTTGGCCTGGAGGGGCACCGCGTGTTTATTTGGCGTCGCGGGGTGTGCGCAGGCCGAAGTACACGGCGATGGATACCGCAAGCGCCAGCACCCCAGCAACCGTCGCAGTGACCGTGACTCCCGCATCGAACGCATGCGAAGCCGCCTGCAACAGCTCAGCCGCACGCTCGTGAGGAAGCCCCGCAGCCACATCGTGAGCCGAAGCCAACGAAGACGCCACCTGTGCCCCTTGCGCCTCACTTAACCCGGCCGGAGGAACCAGCTTCGCGGTGTAGAGCGCATTGAGTAGGCCACCCAAAACAGCGGCACCCATCACGGTCCCGAATTCGTACGCAGTTTCGGACATCGCAGACGCCGCGCCCGCCTTTTCAGACGGAACAGCCGACAACACGAAGTCATTTGAAATCGTCTCCGCCATGCCCGCGCCAGCACCGATCAGCAAAAACGCAACCATCGGAACCCAGTCACCGCTACCCACAAACACGGCAAGAATCCCGTACGCCAACGCACTACACAGAACTCCCGCGACCATCGCCGGAACCGGGCCCGTCCAACGAGCCACCGGAACAACAGCCAACCCAGCCACCACGGTCATCGCCATGCCAGGCAACATAAACAACGCCGCTTCCGCCGGGCTACGCCCCTCAATCAACTGCAGATGCTGCGACAAGTAGTACAGGAAGCCCACCAGCGAAAACATCGCCAACAGGTTGATCGTCAGCGGCAACGCGAACGCCTTGCGCGAGAGCAAACGCACATCCAAAAACGGAATGTCCGCACCCAGCTGACGACGCACAAAAACAAACCCAGCAACCAGGGCGAACGCAATCGCGCCCACACCAACCCACGGCTCCTGCGGCAAGGTCTTGATGCCGTACGTAAGCGGCAGCAACGTCGCCATCGCGAGCAGAATGCTCAACACATCGAGCGGACCAGGATTCGGGTCCTTCGACTCCGGAAGCAAGAACGGCGCGCCCGCCAGGAACGGAACCAAGATCGGCACCGCCATCAACAAAACCGAGCCCCACCAGAAGAAGTTCAGTAGAACACCACCGATGATCGGCCCGAGTGCCGCGCCCGCAGAGAACGTCGCCGCCCAAATAGCAACAGCCGTCGTGCGCTCCCGCGGATCCGGGAAGATGTTGCGGATGAGGGACAACGTCGCCGGCATGAGCGCGGCGCCGAACACCGCCTGCAACGCACGGAACACGATCAGCATCGTCGGCGAAACCGAAAACGCGGCGATGCCGGACACCACCGCGAAACCCACCGCACCGATGATCATGATGCGGCGGCGACCAATCCGGTCACCCAGGTTCCCCATCGGAACCAAGAGGCCCGCCAAAACCAGCGGATAAATGTCCAGAACCCACAGTTGCTCGGTTGCGTTCGCATACAGCGCGACGGCGATCTCCGGCAACGCCAGCACCATCACGGAGTTATCAACCGAAACTAACAGGACAACAATCATGAGCAGAGCCAGAGCCGCCCAACGCCGGCGGGCGCTCGGGATTAGCTGCTCATATTTACCGTATTGAGGGGACATGAACTTTTTCAACTAACAGAGAATAGAAGGGACATGGCGACGCTCTCGGTTCAGAGAACGCTAGCCACGCAGAATAGCTTTACGTTCCCTCCAGGCGCGGGCCTTGCGTTCCGACATCGGCATCGGCCGCTCATCCTCAGGCAACGCGGAGTCCGCGGGGACCGCGATGAACGTGTTGAGCCATCGAGCGTTCGGGTCCGAGTCGATGAGGAAAGATTTCAGCAAGAGCGTTGCCGGAAGCGCAAGAAGGGCACCCAGCGGACCAAGGACCCACACCCAGAACAGCAGGGACAAGAAGGAAACGGTCGGGGTGACACCCACGGATTCGCCGGCGAACTTCGGCTGGATAATCGACTGGATCACGAAATTCAGAACCGAATACGCGACGATCACCGCGACAGCCGAACCCCAGCCCTTCTCAAGGAACGCCAGCAGCGCCGGCGGGATGAGGCCGATGAAGAACCCGACGTTCGGGATGTAGTTGGTGATGAAAGAGAGGATGCCCCACACCCACACAAGCGGGATACCCAAGAGCCACAACGCGCCGACGTCCGCGATCGCGACGATGAGGCCGAACACGGTGGTGACGAGCCAGTAGCGGCACACACCGTAGGCGAAATCGTTGGTGATGATGAGGGCACGCGGCTTGGTGATGCGTAGCAACTGCTGGCGGGCGTGCAGGCCAGCGGAGTCCATCGCGAGGAACAGGGTCGCGATCACCAAGGTGGTCAGTAGGGCGAGGATCGAGGAAACGTTGGAGAACAGCGGTGCCACAAGCGACATGACGTCGTTCGGCTTAATGGCCTGAAGCGACCTCGTGAGCTCGCTGAAGTCCAGGTTGAGTTCGACCGCGATCTCCTGAATCCACCGCCACGCCTCAACGAACTGTTCGTTATAAGACGGCATGAGCTGGATGAGCGCAAGGAGCGACCACACAATGAGCCACACAAACAAGACCAAGATCACGAGCACTAAGAGCAGTGACACCACAGCCCCCACGAAAGGCGGCACCCAGCGCTGAAGGAACTTCTGCACCGGGTAGACCACAATCATGAGGTTCAAACCCAAAAAGACCGGCGCGATGATGTCCTGCAGATCCCGCACGAACATCAAAATAATGCAGGTAGCGGCCAGTCCGAGCGTGACCTTAATAAAGCGGGGGATCCCTGTTTGCTGAGTTTCTTCCCATTTGCGAGCTTGCCCAGCCGAGGCTGAGAACTCATCTTTAGGCTTGCCAGTCTCATCCAGCGGGATCACGCCGATGCTTCGTGCAGGGGTGAACTCCTCCGCGGCGTCGCTACGTGCTTCATCCGTTGACGTTTCGACTGCGTCTTCTGGCGTATCGGAATCCAAGGCAACAACCGCATCGGGCTGATCCGCATCGGATAGATCAGCGGCCGATGCGGAAGTAGACGCGGAGGCTGTCAGCTCGCCTTCTTCAGGTGAGGAAGCAACAGGCGCGTCTGGGACAGCCGCGTTCGGAACAGCGGCGTCCGGGACAACCGGGATCTCGCCCGTAACGGCGTCATTCGATTCCGCCGTGAACTCGTCTGACGGTTCCTGGCGCTCAGCCATACGTCTCTCCCCAGCTACATTGGCTTATCAACACATTCGTCACCATTCTATTGCTCCGCCCGCAACCGCGCGTGCCCGTTGTCGCGACTATTATGGGCCTGGCGCCGGGTCTACTGTCGGGCCGGTTGTCGCGACGGCACTTCTTGCCCGACGGCCAGGGACGTTTTGGGTTCTACATCGACGCCGTGGTATGGTTTCATCTGTTCGCCTCAGCGAGGTGAACAGCGCGAGCACCACAACTTAACTGTTGAGAATCGCTTGCGGGGGTATGGCGCAGTTGGTAGCGCGTCTCCATGGCATGGAGAAGGTCAGGGGTTCGAATCCCCTTACCTCCACAATGTTATGTGTCGGGACATCGTTCATACGATGTCCCGACATTTTTTATGTCCTGGGGTGGTGATGTGTCGCGTCATCGTTCCGCTTTTTTGGTGGATGTGTCAGGACATCGTTCCGTTTTTTGGGTTGGTAGTTTTTGGTGGGGTCGATGGTGTAGGCGCCAATGATTTCTCCTGTTGTTTTGTTGATAGCGAGGGCTTCGGGGCCGTTGACGAGCAGGATGATGCGTTGTCTGTTGTGGGCGTGGCCGATGCCGAGGTGGCGGAGTTTTCCGGCGTAGCGGAGGGTGATTTTGCCGTGGCCGTCTACGCGGTCGGTGCGGACTCGCCAGCAGCTGTTGCCGAGTGTGATGGTGGGTTGATCTTTAGGTGTGGCGGTGTAGGCCTGGTGGGGTGTTCGTCTGTTGATGGCTCGGTGTTTTCGTTGGGTGTTATAGAGGGTCTGGAAGTCGTGGAGTTGTTGTTGTAGGTCTTGGTGGGTTTGGGCTGGTGGTTGGGCTTTGAGCCATGTTTTCAGGGTGCGGTGGAAGCGTTCGATTTTTCCTTGGGTGGTGGGTTTTCCGGGGCGGCCGTTCTTTTGTTCGATGTTGAGATCGGTGAGGAGTTGTTCGAAGGGGTTGGGTTGTTTATTGGTGGTGCGGCCTCCGGCTAGGCGTGTGGTGTAAACGAGTCCGTTATCGGTCAGGGTTGCTGCTGGGAGTCCGTGTGTCTCGGTGGCTTCTAGGAAGGTGTTGACTACTATGCGGCCGGTGATTCTGGGGTAGACGCTGATGTGGGTGAGGTAGCGGGAGTGGTCATCGAGCCAGGAGATGATTTCGGTGTCGGTGCCATCGGCTAGCGGCCAGTGGGTGAAGTCGGACTGCCAGAGGCTGTTGGGGGCGGGGGCTTGGAATCGTTGCCATGAGGAGCGGGGCCGTTTTTGTGGTTGAGGTTGGATTGTCCCGGCTGTTTTCAGGATCCGGAAGATGGTGCTGGTTGAGGGGGGGGCTGCTGCATGACTAGGTGACATTCGACATGGCTAGCGTTTGGCCGGCCTGGAAGGATGATCATCATGCCCGCAAAATATCCAGAGCAGTTCCGAGACGACGTCGTACGCGTCGCGTTGAACCGTGACCAAGAAGTCACGCTCGCGCAAATCGCGAAAGACTTCGGCATCCACGTCGGTACCCTCGATAAGTGGTTACGGCAAGCCCGCATCGAAGACGGCGAAAAGCCCGGCACAACTCGTTCAGAGAACGAAGAACTCCGACAACTGCGCCGTCGAAACAGGCTGCTTGAGCAAGAAGTCGAGGTGCTGCGTCGTGCTGCCGCATATCTATCGCAGGCGCACTTGCCGGGAAAAGGCTCTACCCGCTCGTGAGAGAGCTCGCCGCTGACGGGATTCCTGTTGCGGTGTCGTGCCGGGTATTGAAGCTCTCACGTCAGCCCTACTATCGGTGGCTGAAATCACCAGTGCGAGAGCGTGAACTCGTGCAGGCGTATCGCGCGAACGCGCTCCATGATGCGCATCTGGAAGACCCCGAGTTCGGGCATCGGTTCCTTGCCGACGAAGCAAAACAAGCAGGTGAGGCAATGTGCGACCGGACTGCGTGGCGGATCTGCCGCGATAACGGCTGGTGGTCTGTGTTTGGGAAGAAGAAAGCACGAGGCAAAGGAACCAGGCCCGGGCCTGCTGTGCATGACGACCTTGTGCAGCGTGAGTTCACTGCGACAGCCCCGAACGAATTGTGGCTCAGCGATATCTCAGAACATTGGACCCGTGAAGGCAAGCTCTATATTTGCGCGGTGAAAGACGTGTTCTCGAACCGAATCGTCGGCTACGCGATCGACTCACGAATGAAGTCATCACTCGCAGTCAGAGCACTGAACAATGCAGTCATGCGTCGAGGGAACGTAGCCGGTTGCATCCTGCACACGGACAGAGGATCGCAATTTCGGAGTCGGAAGTTCCGGCGTGCGCTTGACCAACACGACATGGTCGGATCGATGGGCAGAGTTGGTGCTGCCGGTGACAATGCAGCGATGGAATCGTATTTCAGTTTGCTGCAGAACAACGTCCTTAACCGGCGCAGCTGGGCCACACGGGAAGAGCTGAGGCTCGCGATCGTGACCTGGATTGAACGTACTTATCACCGTCGGCGCCGGCAGGCGCGCCTGGGGCGTTTGACGCCGGTCGAGTACGAGGCCATTATGTACGAGCAGGTCGCACTCGCTGCCTGACACAGTTGTCACCTACTCGTGCAGCAGGCCCGGGCGAGTGTTCTCTGGTAGCAGGTCATAGATCGTTTCAGCACTAGCGTCTAGGCCGTCTCGAAGGAGTTGGTGGCGTAGCGCGAGGATAGTTTCGCGTAGTTTTTCTGGTGTCTGGTTGGGGTTGGTGTGCGGGCGTTTGGAGTGTGGGTGGAGTGCTTCAAGCCCGCCGATACGGAAGCGTTTGAGCAAGGTCCTGATCCAACGGGTGCTGACACCAAAATGTGCGGCTGCGTCTTTAACGCTCATCCCGCCGTCAGTAATTGCTAGCACGATCGCTCTGTTGCGTGTGTATGTCATACCTCAGCATGCCGACTCACCCCACCTTATGCGGAACGATGTCGTGACAGACGGGTGAACGATGTCGTGACAGATGGTTGGCAGGGTGTCGTGGCACATCTGTGAGTGGGTTGGGGTGGTTAGGGGTGAACGATGTCGTGAAACCAAACACCCTTACCTCCACAAATTGTTAAGTCTCGGGACATCGTTCAGATGTCCCGAGACTTTTTTGTTCCGTAGTTTTGATGTCCCAGTGGCTTGCCGTGACGGGTGGCTACCTCTAGGCAGGGGCTTCATCGCCGCCTACCTCATCGTCTGCGCGCCGGATGAGGACACCGAGCCGCTCAGCGTTGGAGCGCATTCTCTCGATAGCTTCCTCCAACGGGGTGCCGGCCTCCGCCTCGATAGTTTTGATGAACTTCGGCCCGAAACTAGCGTCTGGATTCCGCGCCACTTCGCGGTACGAAAAAATTTCGGACTTCAAAGCCTCAAGCGCGTCCGCGCCGTTCTCTAGTGTGCGCAAAAGTATGAGGTCTTCAGCATGCGGGACATCCACCAGGTCCAATACATACAGATTCGACACCGCAAGAGCCGCCGCTAACTTATGTACAGGCTCGAAGCGCTCAAGCCAGTGCTCGATGAAGCGGTGGCAAAGCGCGGAATCAGCCGGTGCAATGTGCTCCTCCAGCGCTTCTTTCACGCAAGAAATTGACATGCCGTCCGCAATCGTGAGCGCAACAGAGAAACCATCATTTGACGCCGCCAGAATCTCCTGAGCCAGCCGGGTTTTGCTGTCTAGTCCAGTCATTACCGATCCCTATTCTCCCTTGACGTTGGCATCCGCGGCGCCATAATACTTCTCTTTATTTTGACACTCTGATGCACGCTTTCAAGCGGACCTCCACGCAAGATACGAAAATCTAAATGTGCCCCTCCTATCTGAACTGCTCCCCATTAGTTGGACTGAGAAATTCAGTTACCGACTAGTGGGGAGCAGTTTTATGCAGTCACGTAGTTCGTTGAGTCAGTCTCAACGTGAACGGTTAGTGGAGTTGTTTGAGCAAGGTATGGGATTCCATGTGGCTGCTCGTGTTCTTGGTGTGCGCCGCGATCCGGTTGTGAAGCTCTACCATAGGTTCCGGCTTCATGGCAGGCTGTGCCTTGTGCAGAAACGAACTAAAAAGCAGTACAGCTATGAGACCAAGAAAGAAGTCGTTGAGCGTTTCCTGGCTGGCGCGACACGGCAACAGTTAGCTCGTGAGTACCAGTTGAGTGCTGATGAGGTCGTCACGAAGTGGGTAGGGGCTTGGCGTAAAGGCGGTGACGAGGCGTTGCGCCCGAAGCCGAAGGGCAGGCCTAAAGGATCTAGCAAGCCTAAGGTTTTGCCTGAAGAGGAAAAGCTACGCCGGGAAGTGGAACGGTTACAGGCTGAGAACGCTTACCTAAAAAAATTGCGAGACTTCAGGAATCAGGGACACGCCTGAAGGTCCAGGTGATCCTCACCCTCAAGTCCCAACATCGCCTCACCGACCTGTTGCGTGCTGCCCAGATGGCACGATCAACGTATTTCTATCACCAGAAACGGCTTGCTACTGCCGATAAGCACGCAGCTCTTAAAGCCGCGATCCAACAGAGTTTCGAATCCAGTCAACACCGGTACGGGTACCGTCGAGTGCTACAAGACCTACGCAACCAGGGCTGGGTTATCAACCATAAACTGGTCTATAAACTCATGCACCAGATGAGCTTGAAAGCTAAGATCAGACGCCGCCGACCCTATGTCTCCTACAAGGGCGCGATCAGTCATATCGCACCGAACGTGTTGGACCGTAACTTTATGCCGGTAGCACCGAATACAGCCTGGGTCAGTGATGTCACCGAGTTCCGGATCGCAGGACACAGCGTCTATCTCTCACCGATCATGGACCTGTTCGATCACACGATCATCGCCCACACCATAGCGACCTCGCCCTCCACAGCATTGACTGCCTCATCGCTGAAGAAAGCCCTCACCCAACACTCGCCAGCACCGGGCTGGATCATGCACACCGACCAGGGGTTCCAATACCAACACTCATCCTGGCGCGACCTCGTGGATGCGCACCAGAGAACACTTTCGATGTCACGCAAAGGCAACTGCTACGACAACGCCGTGATGGAAAACTTTTTCGGACACCTCAAAGCCGAGATGTATCACGGTGAAACCTTCACCACAGTCGAAGAATTCACCACTGCTATCAACGACTACATCCACTGGTACAACACCACACGAGTCCAACAACGACTCAAGGGCCTGACCCCGATGCAATACCGGAGCCAGACCCTTGAAGCCTCAGCCGCCTAAAATAAAACCAGTCCAACTTTCGGGGGCTAGTTCATTTCGGGGGCTAGTTCATTATGGCGGGGCACATTTGTTTCTGGGGTGATTTTGGCCTGGGCGCCGGCGGCGGTGTGGGCGGCTGCAATCTGTTCGGGCAGACCATGATCAACGTCAAAGCTCCGACGTCTGTAACCGCATCTCGATATTCCTGGCCGGCATGTTCCTGCTGATCCTCATCGTCGTCATCGACCTCGCCGAGGTGTCCCAGCCGACCGTGTCCCACCACTTGAAAGTCCTCAAAGACAGCGGGATACTCATCTCGGAACGGCGCGGCACCTGGGTCTGGTACCGGATCGCTCCGGCCCGGCAGCGCGCCGTCGCCGCGCTCCTGGACACGTTCGCACCAGCTGCGGTCTCAGGCGAGCCGGAGCAGATCGAAGCCGACACTGAGGCGTTGCGCGACATGGACACCCGCGTCACCCGCCTCGCAGAGGAACTCGCCGACGAACTCACTGATCTGCACCGGGACCTCGTGATCGCGATCGTGCGGGAACCCTACGCGGGCCTGATGCGGTCCGCGAAAGAGACTCGGGACATGATCCAGCTCACCGAGCGTTTCGCCAGGCAACGGCTGTCCGATCTCACCCGGGACCGCACGGCGGGGACACCGCAGGTGTTGTTCGTGTGTGTGCAGAACGCCGGCCGCTCCCAGCTCGCCGCCGCCCTTCTCAACCAGCTCTCAGGCAGCACCGTCATCGCACGCTCGGCAGGGTCGACCCCAGCGGCGGACGTACACCCGCACGTGCGCTCTCTGCTGACCGAAATCGAGGGCGAGCCTCAGGCGGGGTCGGCGTTCCCGAAGCCGCTTACCGACGACGCCGTCCGCGCCTCCGACGTCGTGATCACGATGGGGTGCGGGGACGTGTGCCCGATCATCCCAGGCATCCGTTACGAGGACTGGGCTGTGGGCGACCCCGCCCTCGCCTCCCCGGAAGGGGTTGCGGCGATCCGCGACGACATCGAAACCCGCGTCCGCGCACTTCTTGCCACCCTCACCGACTAAACGAAAGAAATGAACTGAACATGAACGACCACAAGCCTTCGGTGCTGTTCGTCTGCGTCCACAACGCCGGCCGCTCCCAGATGGCCGCGGGCTACCTCCGCCACCTCGCGGGCGGCCGGGTCGAGGTCCGCTCGGCCGGTTCCATACCTGCCGAGCAGATCAACCCGGTCGCGGTCGAAGCCATGCGCGAGGAAGGCATCGACATCACAGCCGAGCACCCGAAGATCCTCACGACCGAAGCCGTGCAGGACTCCGACGTGGTGATCACGATGGGCTGTGGGGACGCATGCCCGATCTTCCCCGGCAAGCGATACGAGGACTGGAAGCTTGAGGACCCCGCCGGCCAGGGCATCGACGCCGTGCGGCTGATCCGCGACGACATCAGGCAGCGCATCGAGACGCTACTTGCGGAACTCCTCGACTAAACGGAGCAGCGAACGAGCGAGAGGCTGGCGCGCATCATGACACACAGGCAGCGACCACGAGCAGGCTTTGAGGCGAGCCTGAGCTACTCGTTGAGTGGGACGACGTCGAAGCCCAGGAGTTCCACGCTCATGCCGCGTCGCTCGTCGCCTCCGTGATCGCGGGCCGGGCGCGCATCCAGCCATGCCTGGAAGTGCTCGCGGGTTTCCCAGCGGGTCACAACAAAGTAGCGGTCCTCCCCGATCTGCGGACGCAACAGTTCAAAACCCTGGAAACCTTCGGCTGCATCGACAGCTTTCTTTCGCGCGGCGAAGCGTTGCTCGATCTCGGCTTCAGCCCCTTCAGGGTAAGTGAGTGCTGTGATGTTGACGAACGTCATCTGAACCTCCCTAGACGGCGGCGGTGTTACGCGCCGCTACATGATTCAACCTTTTAAACAAGGTTATCGAAGCTTCCTGAAGTTTCGCTGAGTGGTACCCGCGGTTCCACTCAGGTTCCGGTGTGGGATTGGATATGTGCTGTTGGATGCTCAGGGAACACGATTTAGTACTTCTCGTAGATCCCTACCAAGTGTGGAAACTCGGGGAGTTTGCCGCCATCTCGGATGAAGGTGCAAAAGATAAGAGCCGTGTCATCCATTTTAGTTTCTAGGACACTGTCTCCTTTCTTTGTGAGTCTCCAGTAGAGGCAGGATCCTTCGCCACGGAGCTGTACTTCATTTCGGTAGAAGCGTATGCCCTTTTCTGGCCCGCGCTTATCTGGCTTGAAGCAAAGAGTTTGGACGGAACCGTTTAGGATAGCGTCATTGCTGATGATCACGAAAGACTGGTCATTGTTTGACGCCAGTTCCTGAATTTCTTCTAGCGCCCACCTGACCTGCCCGTAAGACGTAATCGGCGTATCTTCGAAATCGTCAAGGGAGACATATATTTTCCACCCGTCGGGGACTCGCGCGGTGTAGTCGAATTCGGGTACTGGGACCGGCGGGACAAAACGTACTGCTTGCACACAGTTATCACTTAGCATGAGAGCAAATCTCAGCAGCTCACCTTCGTTCGTATAGCTAGTGGCACCCACCTTTCCACGACCGTCAAGGTTCGGCTGTTGAATGCGGGAAGCTGGCAGCGACGGAGGGTTTGATGAGCGAAGCAAAATGGAACCTGGTGCCGCTTACGCCTGAATACATTGAAAATGAGCATGGCGGCTACGTGTCGGAGCTTGAGAACGCGCTCAAGAATCATGAAATCCGCAACATCGCTCTTTCCGGGCCTTACGGTGTCGGAAAGAGCAGCATCCTTCGCGAGCTTGCCAGGAGACAAAAGGACCGCGTCATGGGGCTTTCACTAGATCTTCTCAACATTTCCCTTCGAAAAGCCCTTAAAGCTAACTTGGGGCTAGGTAAGCCTCGCGATATCGAAGAAAGATAATCGAAAAACGGACTGTTACGGGACTTAAACCGAGGCTACTGTAAGTGGAATTGGGCCCCGGCTTGGCGGAGCATCTGGAAAGTGTCCAGCGTATCAACGTCCATAGCCATGCAAGCGTCCGGAATCAATACCCTCTTCCGAGAATTAGGTTGAGGGCGTTCATGGGTAACCACCGTATGCTTATGCTCCCGCGCGTAGGCCACCAAAAGGTAGTCGGCGTTGGCACCGGTGAACTCGTTTAATGCAGCTTGAGTAAAGTTCCTCGATTTTGCCCAAGTAGTGAGGGCGGCGAAGTGTCGCGTTGTACCTTGATCGATAGGCCGAAAGAAGGCCGCATTACCCCTAGCCCACCTCGCGAGCTCATCCTCACCAGCAAGGAGTTCTTTGCGGACCGCCTCGATACTGCAAGCTAACGATTTCTGGTGAGCTGTATCGAGCCAGGTCCAGAATCCAGGAGCGATATCGAAGGCGTAATAACGGTTCTTGGCTTCAATAAACACGTTAGTGTCGAGTAGATACATCATGCCACCTGCAGCTCGGTAGCTAGATTCTCAAATGTCTCGTGCTTTTTAGTGCCGAGCAACCTGTAAGCGTCCCGATAGGTAGTGTTTCCTTCATAGGCGCTAGCAATTACAGCCCGAGCAAACCGGCGGCTTAGCCGGAGCGGTTGCGTTTTGTAATAGTTGCCTCCACCCGACCCACCGTGTTTCTCGGCGAGGATTTTGATAACGCGATCCCGCTCTTCCTCATAACGCTGGCGGTAGCCATCCCATGTCAGGAGTCCGGCGTCGAAAATGCGCCTGAGAATCACCAGGGTGCTGACTCGATATTTCCCTGCCAGGCGTTCCAGCTCCTCAAGGATCGCTTCGCCCAGATAATCTCTTCGCAATGCATCAAGCGGAACCAGCACTTCTGCCGCAACTTCATTGCACCACAGTTCCTCGGCTAAGCCAGTACTGGCAGTCAACGCCGCGTCGGAGAGCGCGCTTCTCCCCAGCCACACATGAGCGAGCTCGTGGATCAGAGTGAAGATCTGCGCTGCTTTCGTATCAGCGCCGTTAATGAAAATCAGTGGCACAAGCGGGTCAGACAGTGCGAACCCCCGAAACTCTTCAGGATTGAGTTTCCGGTGAGTGTTCGCCCCTACGATCCCATTGATCATTACCAAAACACCGATGTGTTCGATCCGATCAATCAGGCTTCGACGAGCATCTTCCCAGCTGGAAAACTCTTCTCTTCGGGACAAGCCGAGGTCCAGCAAACGGCGCATCTCATCCGCCACTAGCTCCGGGGACGTGTCCGTGGTTACGGATCCGACAAAGTCGGGGGCAACCATGCCGCACTCTTGTGCGTAGGCTCGGTACCAGTCCTGTCGGGACTGACACATGTAGATCGTGTCCAGCAGATCAGCCGATGGCTGCGGGACAGCAACATTCCCGATGGTGCGCATGTCTGGGATGGGAACTTCCTCGCTGGGTGGCTCAGGGAGGAACAGCATCCCGAACGGGGTATGCGTGGCGTCAGCGAATTTCTCGAGCTGTTTTAGTGTCGGCTGGACAGCGCCGGAGATCCAGGCATCAAGTTTAGGGGCACGCCGTTCAGCAGTTTCAACATCCCATCCCGCCCTCTCGACAGCCCACTGGAGCAGATCGGGAGCGACCTCAACGCGAACACTCACCACGCCACCTCCAAACGGGTTTGAATCGAAGACAACCCTGAATCAAATTCTACCTTGGAGACGAAACAACGACATGGGCGGTTTCTTTCACAGAGCGAAGTTCGGTTCGGCTAAAGCGCCTGCAGTCCTGACGCTAACCCTCATCCACGCTGCAACCCCGAGGTAGTCGCCAGCCTGCGCCCCAGGGCGTCGCAACTAGAAAGGTTGGACATCCGGAGGCGAGATCGGTCAGGCGTAAACTGAACATGTTCAGTGAACGCGTTCAGGAGTTACTCGTGCCCCGCAGCCGAAATGAAACTAGACAAGCAACCCGCCGCGCCGTGTTGAAAGCTACAAGTCGCCTATTCGGCGAGCGCGGGTTCGCTTCCACGACGATTCGTGAGATCGCTCAAGAAGCCGGCGTGAGCGTCGGCACCGTCATGGCCGCCGGGGACAAAGAAGCCCTCCTCGTTGAGCTCTTCGATGACCTCATCGATCAACGCCAACAACACATCGATTCCCTCGACTTAGATACCAGCGAGCCGTGCGGCGACAGTGCTATATCCATCGTGGAACCGTTCGTCGCTCTCTTCGAGGAACGCCGCGAACTAGCCCGCACCTATGCATCGGTCCTAGTGCGCGGCCGCCACACCTCCGTCGTTTTCACCGACCTTGCACGCCGACTCATCGATGTGTTTGAACAACTCATCACCGCCCACGGATGCACAAGCCGGGCAGACACACATAGACGAGCCGAAGCCCTTCATTCTGCCTATATCGGCAACCTATTCATCTGGGCATCCACCACCGAACAGTCCGGCGCCGACCTCCTCACTCAGCTACGCAAAGTCTTCACCGCAATCTGCCCACCAACAGGAAGCAACTCATGATCCTGATTCCCTCATCAGAGCTACCACCAGCGCTCTTAGCAACCGCTCTCATTCTCGATGTGGCACTATCAATCCGGCCGGTCCAATTTATTCGCGACTGCCTCCACGGTGTCCGCTTTCCTGAAGAATGGTGGTGGTCCCTGCTCGTCATCAAGGTGCTAGCCGCAGCCGGGCTCATCGCAGGGATCTGGGTTCCCGGACTAGCCTTCGCGGCAAACAGCGGTGTAATCGCCTACTTCCTCTGTGCTGTTGTAGCCCATATCCGCGCAAAAGCAACAGGCTCAGCCTTCTGGATCAATTGCCTGGGGGTGCTCGTCCTAGCCAGTGCCACACTCGTGTGGAGCTTCATCTAGAAAGTTCTCGCCCGGAAGCTACCTACAACAGAAGATGCCCCAGGATCGTCCAGATCCTGGAGCATCTTGCTTTAGCTGTTGCGGATCTTCGCCGCCTTAGCTGTTAGTTAGCGAAGAACTCGTTCGGGCTTACCGGCTTGCCGTTCTCGTCGTAGTTGTAGAAGCCCTTGCCGTCTGCGACTCCACTGAAGCCAGCATCGATCGCTTCCTTGAGTTTCTTGCCGAAACGCTGGCGAGTCTCGTCCTCAGACGTGCTTGCGATGTTCGAAGCCACGTGGAAACCAACCACGTCGTAGACCTCGAACGGGCCGCGAGCGAAGCCCGTACCGAGCTTCCACGCGTTATCGATGTCCTCAGGGGTGCCCACGCCGTTCATGTACAGGTCGCTACCTGCGTTGAGCCATGGGATCAGCAGTGAGTTCAGGAAATAACCAGGGGTTTCCTTCTTCACGTGAGCCGGAACCATGCCGGTCTCCTTGGCGTACGTCAGCGCCTTCTCAACGAAGGCCTGGTCCGTCTTCGGGGTCTCCATGACCTCCGCGAGGTTCTGCTTCCAGATCCGGTTCGCGTAGTGGATGGCGAGGAAGCGCTCCGGTGCGCCCGTCGAGTCAGCAAACAGTGACGGCAGCAACGACGACGTGTTGGTCGCCAACAGCGTCCGCTCATCAGCGAGCTTGCCGACCTTAGCCCAGGTTTCGCGCTTGAGGTCAAGGTTCTCCGGTACTGCCTCGATGATGATGTCGACGTCGGAAACCGCCTCTTCAAGGTCAGTTGTTGCCTTGATGCGCGCTACGGCTTCCTCAAAGTTCTCTTCCGTGAAGTCGGCCAGGTCCTCGCTGTAGCCCTTGCGCATCCACGCCCAGCGGGCCGGGAGCTTGTCGATCGATTCCTGGAACGGGTCGTAAATGGTGACGTCTTTACCGTGATAGGCAGCCTGCATGGCGATCTGCGATCCCAGCACGCCTCCGCCCAGAACGGTAACGGTTGTGAATTCAGTTGCGTTGTTAGTTTCCGACATCTTCCGCTCCCCTCACAAGGACTAACTTTACACTTGTAACATTACTCCTCTTGGCGCTTGAAACAAGGCATTCGCCCATCAGCGAAACCAGTCACGAGGCTCAATCTCCGCGGAATAAAGTCGGGCCCAAAACCGGTTAAACACCACGAGCTTGCCCCTTCCGCAAGCATCTACTTAAGGCCTCAACCGAAGGAGCATCATGAGCACCACCGTTGATTTCTACTACGACCCCTCCTGCCCCTTCTGCTGGGTCACCAGCCGCTGGCTCGTCCGCGTCCAGGAAGACCGCGACATCGACATCACGTGGCGCCCGTTCTCACTAGCAATCAAGAACGATGAACTCGGCAACGGCACCGCAAACCACAACGGCCGCGGCCACGTCGCAGGCCACCGCGTGCTGCGCGTGATCGCCGCCGCCGAAAAGGCCGGGGCCGACGCCGGCGCCCTCTACACCGCTTTCGGCCGCGCCTACCACACACAGGACGGCGCGATGGATGATTCCCTCATCGCGACCGTACTGAAGGACCACAACCTCGATGCGTCCCTCGCCGATGCCGCAGACGACGCTTCCTGGGACGCCCACCTCGAAACTGAACAGCAGGCAGCGCTCGATGCGGTCGGCAACGACGTCGGCGTGCCGATCATTCTCTTCACGAAGAACGGCGCGGAGCCGCAGGGCTACTTCGGTCCTGTCATCAACGCCTTGCCAAGCCGCGAGGAAGGCCTCGACCTATGGGACGGCCTCGAGAAGCTCGCGCCAGTTCCTTCGTTCTACGAGCTCAAGCGCACCCGCCCAAAGGGCGGCCCAGACAAGACCGGGACCGAGAGCATCTAGCCGAGACGATCTAACCGGTCAGCAACCGGACATCTGAGCAGGCCCGGCGAACTTACCCCTTAGCGGAAGCTCGCCGCGGCCCGCTCAAAGTCTGGATACTCAAACACAGGCCCCAGAATCTCGGCGGCATTCGTGCGGGCCTTCACGCCGGTCAGCAAAAGCTCCGGTTCGAAACCAGCCAATTCTCCGACGGCACGCATCAGGCCCGCAGGAACCCGAAGTTGCCAACCCTTACCCGAAGCGGAACCGAGCAATTGCAAGGCTTCCGAAAGCCTGATCGGCTCCGGCGCCGCCGCCACCACAACGCGGTGCCTCAAAGCTTCGAAGCCACGTCCTTCGGCTGCCGCTTGCTCTTCCTGCATGAGCAACGCGTGCACAACAATCCGAGCCCAATCCTCCACGTGAATCCACGACAACCAAGAGTCCTCAGCTGGGTGAACCCTTGCCGCTGCAACAGTTTTGAGCCCTGCAAGCCCCGGCATCCCGGAACCTAAAACAGGTGCCGTCCGTACTACCACGGCGTTATCCGGTGCAGCGGCTTCCCATTCCTTCAGCAACGCCGCCATACCCGGAACTGATTCCGGCGCCCAATCCGGGGCTGTGTCCGCGGTGTAGTCCTCTGCGTTAGCATCCGTGGTCAATGCAAGGGCCGATGCGTGGATCCAGCCCGTCACACGCTTCGCCTTCCGCGCGGCCTGATTCAGCGCCCGAGCCGCCGTCACCCGTGCCACGCGCAGCTCCGCCAGCTTCTCCGCCGTTGCCTTCTTGAACATGCGCGGACCCACCATGTTCACAACCGAAACACCGGCAGGGTCTGCAAACAGTTCCGACCACTCCCCCTGGCTCACACCATCCCATTGACGCCGCGGGACCAAACCACCCGTACGCCGCTTACGGCTCAGAACCACCACCCGGCGACCGCGCGCCATCAACGTGTGAGCAAGCCGGGCACCCAAGAAGCCCGTCCCGCCAGCGATCACAACCAGCGGCAAGGCCTGCGCCGCATCGCGCTCAGCTTCCTCAGCGAGCATCTCAAATAAACGCGCACCAACTTTTGACAGGTCACTGTCAAGGAGGCCGCCGAAAGCCGCACCGCCCGCGGCAGACCCCAGCGGTCCCTCCGCCTCAATCCGTCGCTCAACAATAGTCCCGCGGCCATCCGCCGAGTCAATCAGCGACCACTTCACCCGCGTAAAGCCACCAGGCTGATCCTGCTGCCACGCAAAGCGGAACCCCTCAACCACCTCAACAATCCGAGCCGGCGGCGCCGTCAACGCATGCACCGTCCCACGAGCGACAGCCCTCGGAACCACCATGATCCTCTGCCCCACAGCCAGGTCACCGGCTTCGCCCGCGGCCACATCAACCAACACCGTGCCGTCCTCAGCAACCGGAGTACACCGCTGAACCGCATCGTCCATCACTGGCCACACATCAGGGGTCATCAAGGCACCCCACACAGCCTCACGAGGGATAGCAACACGCACCTGCTGAACACGCTGAAAGCTCATAAAACCAGCCTACCCACCAGCCGCCCGCCGGCTACCCACCAAACACACCCCTTAAACGGCGCGGCCGCGGCGGGGCACACCAGCCCACCGCAACATGGTTGCAGACGGCTCAGCCGCCTCCTCAGCTACCTCACGAACCCGAGCAAGCAGATCCTTATCCATCCGGCGGTCCCCAACCGTCAACGTGCCCAGGTGCATCTGGTCCTCAAGGAACAACAACGTATCCTTCTCAAACTCAACATTTGGCACCTTCCACCTTCGGCTGCTACATCTTGTAGAGTTAGGCAAGTAATGACAGGCAATAACAGGCAGGGAGGTGACCCCATGACGCCCATTCGCGAACGCGGCCAGCTTGAACGCGAGGTGCTAGATCTTCTACGGGAGAACGCCTCACCTATGAGCGCGCGCCAACTCCAGGACGCATTCGACGAGCCACAACCGGCCTACACGACCATCATGACGGTGCTCGCCCGCCTCGAAAAGAAGGGCCAAGTGACCCGCGGAGGTCCGTCTCCTCGCAAGACCACGTTCCAAGCCGTCCACAGCGACGAAGACGCCGCAAGCCACGGAATGCTCGCAGCACTTGGTCAGGCCAACGACCGCAAAGCGGCTTTGCTCGCTTTCGCAGGTAACCTCGACGCCGCAGATGTAGCCCTTCTCAATGAAGCCTTCAACTCTAAGAAGCGCCGCAAATCCTGACATACTGTGCCTATGCTCTGGTGGGTCCTCGCATGTTTCGGCGTCTCTACGCTCTTAGCTTTTGTAGCGCCCATCGTCCTCACCAAAGGACATTGGCATGTGCGACGCCCGCGACTCGGTCTCGCATTGTGGTTCGGGGCGTTCTTCACAGGACTAGGCTTCACTGCACTCGGCTTGATCTTGAGTGCAACTGCGGCGGTGTCCACTCCCCCGGAAGAAACTGGGCTCGAATCGTTGGCCCTTTCGCTCCTCGCCTGGATCGGCCTGCTCGCCCTCGGCGCGGTCACGGCTTTGATTTACACGGCAAATGAGCCGCTCGTTGAGATCCAAAAGTCCACGGTTTCGCACCTTGAGTCCGCAAGCTACAGCCGCACACAGCATCGTGATTATGAGCTGATCCTCTTCCACGCCGATGAGCTGCTTGCGTGCGCTGTCCCCCTCAAACGCGCGACCGTCTTCGTTTCTTCGGGACTGCGCGAGGCGCTGAGTGATGCTGAGCTCGATGCGGTGATCGCCCACGAGCACGCCCACCTGACACAGCGACATGGGCTCGCATTGCGGGTCGCACATGTGAACTCTGTTGCCCTCGGCGCGTTTCGCGCTGGCCGCGAGCTACGGCGGGCTTCGCTTTTGCTGGTTGAATTAGCCGCCGACGACGCCGCAACTAAAGCCACAAGTTCCGCCGCGCTGGCAGGGGCCCTCACGACGATGGGCACGGAACTTGGTGACGCCGGCATGCTTGCGCGGGCGCACAGGTTACAGATGCAGGCGGCTGTCGCCTAGCGGCGCTTCCGGCCCGCCGCAGTCACGTTACGCGAAGAGAGTGTCCCCAATGAATCCGCCGTCCTTACAGCCTGGCGGGATCGCGAACACGGCGGACCCGATGTGCGTGATCCATTCGTTGAGCAGGTCGAGCTCATCGAGCCGCTTCTGCAACGGTGCGTACTGCGTAACGGGGTTGTGCTGGAATGCCGTGAAGATGAGCCCCGAATCTGAAACTTCAGTCCCGCTGGGGTGCACGTCGTAGTTGTAGACGCGACGGAAGATCCGCTCGTGCGGATTGTCAGAGCGGGCGCGCCGGATGTGCGCGAACTCGGCGATCACGGGGAAGCCAGCAGCGTTCTTCGCTTCGAAGTCCGGCTCGTCGTGTTCTTTATGGCCAGTCAGCGGAGCTCCGGAGGCCATACGGCGCCCCACCGAGGCTTCGCGGCCATCGCGGTCTAGCCGGTCCCACTTGTCGAGCATCATCTCGATGCGTCGGATCACGAGGCTCGTTCCGCCATCGAGCCAGGCAGGGTTCTTATCCGGGCCTTCCCACACGACTGACGCGAAGTCATCAGTTTCTGGCGCCATGTTGACGGTGCCGTCCAACTGGCCGAAAAGGTTGCGCTGCGTGTGGTTGTGCTTCTGAGATCCGTATGCGCGGCGGAAGCCCTGCTGAACCCACGCGACATCCATAAAGTGGCGTGAGTCTTTGAGCAGCATGCGAGTTGCGTGAGCGACCGTCACCGGATCGTCCGCAGCCACTTGAATCAGAAAGTCGCCACCGGTCCATTCCGGTTTGAGGGTATCCCGCTTGTACTTAGGCAGCGGCTTGAGCCAGTCCGGCATGGCTTTCGGGTCCGGATTGATCCGCTTGACCGTCTCGGAACCGAAGCCAAACGTCACAGTGAGCCGCGACGGATAAAACGCGAGCTCCGGCTCGGTGTCCGCCAACGCGCCAGTCCCCTGCGTGAGGCGTGCCGCATCGTCGGTGAGGATGTTGAGTAAACGGTAAAGGCCGTCGCGGTCCGTCTTTTTCTTGAGGGTGAGCCCCACAAGCGTCTGATGCGCCTGCGGGTACATCTCAACGCCTGCTTGGTGCTCGCCGTAGAACGGCAGCTTCTTGACGCCCTGAATGACGTCGGCCTCGGCGAGCGCTTCTTTCCTCGCTTGGTCTTCACGGTTGCTTGCAAACGCATCGACGCCGACAACGGCCGCCGCTCCCGCTACGGTTGCGGCTCCCCCGAAGAGCAATGAGCGACGCGATACGCCACCCCGACCTTTCTGGTCGTCTTGTTCCGCGCGGGTCATTACGTGCCTTTCCTTTCTATCGACGTCGATGCGTGTGCATACTGAGGCTGATTGCCTTACTTAGTGATCGCTGTGGTCGTCACCGTGGTCATGGTCGCCGTGATCGCCGTGGTCCATATCGCCGTGGCCGTCCTCGTAGTTTTCGTTAGCGCCCGTGAATTCCTTGGCTGGGGCTTCGAAATCGAAGGTGTCGCCATCGGTGGTCTTGAGGGTGATCTTGATGGTGTCGCCTGGCTTGATTTCCTTCTCAAGACCCATGAACATCAAGTGGTCAGCGCCTGGTTCAAGGGTGATGCTCTTGTGAGCGGGAACGACGAACCCGCCTTCCTTCTCCTGCATCTTCTTGGCGCCATCCGGGGTCTCGACAACCTCGTGCAGTTCGATCTTCTTCGCATACTCGCTGGTTGCGGATTCGATCGTGATGTCTTTATCGGTCTTGTTTTCGATGACACCGAATGCGGCGGTCATGCCCTCGGAAGCTGCTTTGACCCAGGTTTCGTTGGTCGTGAGTGCTTCCTGCGAGCTTTCCTGCTTGGTGTTTTCTTTCGTATCACCCGAGCATGCTGACAAACCAAGAACGGCAGCTGCGCTGAGTGCGATTGCGGCGGAAATACGGCGGTTCATAGTGATCCTTTACGAAGAGAGGTTGCCTCAGTTGGTTTTCGTGCCACGGCTGGCGAAGTACCAGATGACAAGACCCACGATGATCACGCCAGCCCCTGCGGTCGCGATAACCCAGACAGGAACACCGGTTGCCTCGTTGGATTCGGCGCTGTCGGCGGCTTCAGCGGCACCGTCGTAGATGCTGCCGCTGTCAGCGTCCTTCCCTTCAAGGGCAGGAACCTTCGGAGCGTTCGTAACGTCACCTACAGAGAAGGGAATGGTTCCTGAGATGGGGTGCCCATCCTCAGAGACCACGCGCCAGCGGACTTCGTAGTTTCCGTCTGGCAGGTCTTCCGTCAAGGGCTGAGTGACCTTAAAGTCTTTCAACTCTGGGTCAAGACCCTCGGCATAGTTCTTCTGCTCCGCATCCACCACCATGATCATGGTGCCCAAGTCCATCGGGCGGCCAGAGAACTCGAGTGTGATGTTCCCTGGGGACTGATCGAGAGCGGCTTCGTTGGATGGCGTTGATTTGACCAAACGATCGTGAGCTTGCGCGGTCGATGCGCCAAAGACCGATGCGAAGAAGACCGATGCGATGACCAACAACAGCGCGAACGCCGCAGCACTCAGTGCAGCAATAGGCCTCGGCAGTGTTCGTGTCATTACTTTGATCTCTCCCGGTAGCTTGACGAGTTTGGACGTTGTCGTAGTGGGTACGCGGATTACTCTACAAGATGTAGTAGATAAATCCTATTGCGGAACGCTCAATCACAGCGCTAACCCACCCCTTTAAGTATGGACTGCGCCTCGAACGAGACGCAGTCCATACTTAAACGCCCCTCACACAGCGGGGCTTACGGCCGGGGTTACAACGGGGTTTATGCGGGCATCATTCTCCCACCGGGGCACCCACCGAATCACGCTGCGCACCAACCGAATCAACCGGAGCACCAACCTTCGAAGCCGGCAAATAGACCTTGCCGCCCGAGGCCAAAACTCTTGGCTCTTCTTCTGCATCCCCACCAAGGCCTCTTGAGCCTCCCTACTACCGTAGGTATCGCGGATATCCTGCGAGATGCGCATCGAACAGAACTTAGGCCCGCACATCGAACAGAAGTGGGCAGTCTTCGCGGGCTCAGCCGGCAGTGTCTCGTCGTGGTATTCAAGCGCAGTCACAGGGTCCAATCCCAAACCGAACTGATCGTGCCAACGGAACTCAAAACGGGCCTTAGACAACGCGTCATCACGCTCGGTCGCCCCCGGATGCCCCTTCGCAATATCTGCAGCGTGCGCCGCGATCTTATACGTGATGACACCCGTCTTCACGTCATCACGATTCGGCAGACCCAAGTGTTCCTTCGGGGTCACGTAACACAGCATCGCAGTGCCGTAACGCGCGATCTCCGTGGCACCGATCGCCGACGTGATGTGGTCATAACCCGGAGCGATATCCGTAGCCAACGGGCCCAACGTATAGAAAGGCGCTCCGTCGCACAGCTCCTGCTGACGCTCCACGTTCTCGCGAATCTTATGCAACGGAATATGCCCAGGGCCTTCAACCATGACCTGCACGTCATACTCCCACGCACGCTTCGTAAGCTCAGCGAGAGTATCCAGCTCAGCAAACTGCACAGCATCGTTCGCATCCGCAATCGACCCTGGCCGCAAGCCGTCACCCAACGAAAAAGCGACGTCGTACTGCGCGAAAATCTCACACAACTCATCGAAGTGCGTGTACAGGAAATTCTCCTGGTGGTGCGCCAAACACCACCCGGCCATGATCGAACCACCCCGGGACACGATGCCGGTAACACGGTCCGCGGCAAGCGGGACGTAACGCAACAGAACACCCGCGTGCACCGTCATATAGTCCACACCCTGCTCACACTGTTCGATGACGGTATCGCGGTAAATCTCCCACGTGAGCGCATTCGCGTCGCCGTCCACCTTCTCCAACGCTTGATAGATCGGGACCGTGCCAATCGGGATCGGCGAGTTCCGGATGATCCACTCACGCGTAGTGTGAATATCGTTACCCGTGGACAAATCCATGAGGGTGTCAGCGCCCCACTTGGAGGCCCATTCGAGCTTGGCCACCTCTTCCGAAATGGAGCTTGTCACCGCGGAATTACCGATGTTCGCGTTGACCTTGACGAGGAACTCCCGGCCGATGATCATCGGCTCAGACTCCGGGTGGTTCACGTTATTAGGGATGATGGCGCGCCCCGCCGCCACCTCGGTGCGCACCTTCTCGACATCGCAGTTTTCACGCAACGCGACATACCGCATCTCAGGGGTAATGATCCCCTGCCGCGCATAGTGCATCTGCGTTACGCGGCGCCCTGGCTTTGCACGCAAAGGAACGGGCCGGCGCCCCCTCCACTCTTGAGAAGCCGCGCCACGGCGCACGGCGGAGCGTCCATCGTCTTCCAGCTTGCGGCCGCGGGCCTCGTACGTTTCCACATCGCCGCGTTCGAGGATCCACCGTTCACGCCACGGCGCGAGCCCCTCCTCTGCAACACTTCCTGGCCCCATCGTGCGGTAAACTTGCAACGGAGGGTTCGGGGAACCATCTGGCGAATCAAGCTGTGAAATCTCGGTGACGGGAACACGGATGCCATGCTCTTTGTCTTCGATCCATGCAAGCCGATGCGATTCATACTGTTCGCGCTGCTGCGCATCGGCTGATGATACTTCCGCAGACGATTCGGCGACGGTTTCGGCCGTTTCAATGGTGGACGTTGATTCAATGACGTCGTCAGGGCGCACAGACATAGCGCAATCCTCACTTTCCTACGCCGGTATGACCCGGATCAGGTTCGACGGTCCAAAGCTCATAGCTTTGTCTCAGCCCCTCGCAGGGGCACCCGTATGGATGCTCACCATTCGAACACACAACGCGGGCAGATGCCAACACACATCACATTCATGCCAACACCCCGTCACCGCTTCACGCTTGTAAGATATAGCTCGTTATCCGGTCACCTAGTACTCGCCCTTACGTTGAGGGCGTTATACGTTGACGTCTTGCAGGAGATCCGTGGAAAAGCAGCTTAAGAAGATCGCACGCAAAATTTTCAGGTCTAAAGCCTGGAAAGCAAGCAGCCAATGGCTCCGCGGAACCCGCCAATACAACATCGCCGCCAAAGAACACGCAGATTCCGCGGCGCCCGGCGCTCAAGTGCTCGCCTACTTCGGTGACACCCACGCCAAGCTCTACCAGTTGCAGCAGTGGATCCCGGTGCTCGAAGAGCTCAACGAAACCGTGCCTACCGCGATCTTCCTGCGCCGCCCATCGGCCATTGAAGCCGTCGAAGAGATCACGGACCTCCCGGTGGTCTACCGCGGAAGCTTCGACAACATGATCAGCTACTACGAAGAGCACAAGCCCAAGCTGTTCCTCTACGTCAACAACGGCCGCTCAAACTTCCAGACCCTCAGCTACGCGCCAGCCGTGCACGTGCACATCAACCACGGCGAATCAGACAAGCTCTCGATGGTCTCCAACCAGGCCAAGGCATACGACGCCGTATTCACCGCGGGCCCAGCAGCTTTGCGCCGCCACCGCCGCGCGCTCATCGACTTCGACGAATCGAAGCTGATCTCTGTTGGCCGCCCACAGCTTGACCTCGACTACGAAGACGAGCTTCCAGCCAGCCAGTTGCGCACCATCATGTACGCGCCAACCTGGCAAGGCGAAAACGACAACAACAACTACACCTCGATCGACTGCTACGGCCCACAGATCGTGGAAGCAGCCCTGGCTACCGAAGGCACGCGCCTCATCTACAAGCCGCACCCACGCGTGGCAGGGGCACGCCAGCCAGAGATGAAGGCCGGACACCAGAGGATCCTTGAGCTCATCGAAGCAGCGAACGCCGAAGGCGGCGAACATTTGATCCTCAAGGAAGGGAACATCCTCGCGATGTTCTCCGACGTCGACCTCATGATCACCGACATCTCCAGCGTTGGCCTCGACTTCCTCTACCTCAAAGCAGACAGCCCGATGCTGCTGACCGACCGCCGCACCAACCGCAAACAGCTCACGGATGAATCACCGATCGCATCAGCTGTACCAGTGATCGATGCGGACACCGTGGATACATTGCCTACGATGATCGCCGATGCACTCGCTAACGGCGGCGATAAAGACGCGCGAGCACAAGCACGTGCGCTGTACTTCGGCGATTACGGGGTTGGCGAGTCGCGCGTAGCGTTCATCGAAACCGTTCAGAAGCTCATCGCTGAGCGGGAAGAGAAACTAAAGCACTTCGATGTGCAGCCCACCGCAGCCGAAACAGCCGACGAACCCGAAAGCTAAGGCCTCATGACCGTGTCAGGACACGGATACGGCCTTTAGAACGTGAGGAAGTGATCGCGGCTCAAGAAGACGCCGCGCTCCGTCTTTGTGTTCCAGCACGTCAGGCCGTGCATTTCGGAAACACATACGAAATCCCCGTACGTAACAGCCTTATCGTATTCCAGCTTCTGCCCCTTGAAGCCGTCTTCACAGCCGTCTTTTTCGAAGCAGAACTTTCCCTTGTGTGAGCCGCCGTAACTTGGCTCCTTGTTCTCCGAACCCAGGTAGACGTATGGGGTTGTGCCCTTATCAGGCTGAGGGTCCGCGGCTACAGGCGCGTCATCTTTCCACGACTTGACGGCACAAATGATCGAATCCCTCGAGTGGTCATCCGGGTCTTCCGAACTGTCCGTCAACCGGATGTCGCATCCGATGTTGCCTGTCGGGGTGGCGATCGAGGCGATCTTCAGCCCGCTCTTAGAGACCGTTTCGCTCGGCTCCAAGGAACCGGACGGGGCCGGTCCGCGAGCACCCTGATACGCCTCGGACGGCAGCGGTTCCTTCGGCTTGTCCTCGCCGCGTTGATCGCCCTCGTCTTCCGAGCTCTCGCCAGCATCTTCTTCAGCATCTTCCGTGCTGCTAGAGCCCGGCGCTTCAGCGGCGGCATCCGGGGCAGTACGTTGAGTTCCCCCACCCAACAAGAACTTGCCAGCGAAAACCACGGCAACAATCGCAATCACAGCCACCAGCACGATGGCCAACGCGGCCCCGCCACGCCGGCGCGGCTGGTCGTCGTCTTCCTCATAGTCAAAGGGTTGGCCTGGAGCGTACGGTTGCGGTTGCCCGCTATGACGCGATGCCGCTGAGGCCTCTTCCGCGGCACCCTCTGCAGATACCGGCGGCAAAATCGGAACGAATAACGGCCCGCCACCCGATGCGCCAGGCTCCTGAATCTCAGACTCCTCGCTAGTCGAGTCCGGTAGAGGCGAAGCCGACGCCGGGGGGACAGGCGGAACGGACCATTGCGTCGCATCCGCATCATCCGACGCATCAAGCGCATCAGTCGCTGGAGATTCCGACGTAGGAGCCGGAGGTCCGGGCACCTCCGAGAGGATCTGCACCAGGAGCCCGCTAGGGCAGTTCGGGTGCATGAAAACCTTGCTCCTCAGCTCAGGGTGCTCCGTAGCGATACGCACTAGCTCATCAGCAGAAAGCTCCGGATCTTCCAGACGCAAACGCGCTTCGTCCATGTCTCCATCCTCGAACATCACGGTCAAACTATGTTGCCGCCCAACTCTCACCGCTGGGCATCGATGCAAATACTGATTGTAGAAGGCTAACAAGAGATTCAGGACACATCGCACCCACTAGCTTCTCTAGACGCCGCTGCCTTCTCTAGACGCCACCGCCGCAAGCGTTTTATCGTTGAAAACGCAAGGAGTTGAAATCGCTAGTACCAATAATCCGCTGAAAGACCAGTACGAAACCAAAAGCAATGTCAGTTTCCCCTCCGGGAGGACAGCATCATGAATGGTCACAACCCTCAAACCCCAGGCCCACACTCCACTGGGCAGCAACAGGCAGGATCGAAGCGAGCAACGCCATGGATCGCGGGTATCAGCGCCGCGATCGCCGTCATCGTGCTTGTTGCGGGAATCATCTGGATCACAACCCGCGGCGGAGACGAAAACAAACCGAACCAGCCTTCACCTGAAGCCTCGTCAAGCACCACAGAAAGCAACGAGGCCTCAGATAGCACAGGACCTTCGGAGTCCGACTCGCAACCGTCTGCCACGGACTCCGCTTCTGAAAGCCCGAGCGGATCTGAAGAAAGCGAATCCGACGACAGCAGCGACTCGGCCGAGGACCCCGGCACCGGCATCAACGTCCTTGAAGGGAAGCTACCGAAAGCCGGCGATCCCGCCCCAAGCAACGCGATCGACGCGAACCGCACCCGTGAGGACAAAGGCAGCCTCGTCGCCTCGATCCAGGTACCTAGCGGCAACATCGGCTGCAACATCTACAAGCCCGCAGCCGACAATGACCGCATGGGCAACCAGATCATGTGCACCGTCGACTCGTGGAAGACCAACCCACCGGAGCTGTTCTCTAAAAACGCTCCTCACCACTCAGAGACAGACGACGCGCTGGTTGCCATCACCCAAGTCGACCGGAAACCGTATTACGGAAGCGCCCTCGTAGGCGACAAATGCTACAAGAAGGACGTGTGCGAAAAGGGCTTTGAGGGCCAGGTTCTCGATTACGGGACCGTGGTGAAGCACGGCGACTACGTATGCCAGTCCGAAAAAGTTGGTCTCACGTGCTGGAACATCAAAACCGGCCGCACCATCTTCATGAGCAAAGAAGACCTCCGCGTCTTCTAGTCGTTTCAACCGTCATCTCATTGACGAGCGTTGAAGCAATCAGACACGGAGGCCGTCTGCGGTAACTACCGAAAGCTCATGCTTTGGAGCCTTTAGTCGGCGAACTCGTCGGCGAGGGCATCCCTCTCGGCGGCCTCGCGAGTGTACGCGTACTGACGCTGAATATAGGACTCCAGCTCAGAACGTTCGATGCGCCAAATGCCGCGACCGCCCACCTTGATGGCTGGCAGGGCACCCGTACGCACCAGCGAACGGGCCTGCTGCATGCTGACGTTCAACTCGTCAGCTACATCTTCAAGACGCAGGAAACGAGGCTGCTTCTTCTCCATTAGGGCTCTCCCTCACGGTCACGGCACCCTGGCAGTCAGGGCTCCCCAACAGCTTTGGATACGCATGCGAAGACGCGCTCGCAGAGCGATGTCGGTGCACCTACCAGGTTCTTTCTTATGGAATTGAATACAGAATAGCACCGTCAGACGCCACCAAGAAAGAGCTAACGACATAAAAGGGGGACAAAGCGTTCAGATGACACATTGAGGCATCCCCGACTGAACATTACGGCCCACCTTAAGGCATGATGTGTGTTAGATCACAGCTCGTTTTGGAGTTAGCACCCGTCATCATTCTGGAGTCCACATGCGCATCGGCGTCCCCACCGAAGTCCTCAACAACGAATCCCGTGTAGCAGTCACCCCTGCAGGCGTATCCGAGCTGACAGCCGCAGGCCACGAGGTTCTAGTCCAGTCAGGCGCAGGCATCCATGCCGGCCACACAGACGAAAACTACACCGATGTGGGCGCCACAATCGTTGACGGCGCCGCCCCAGCATGGGACGCCGAACTCATCCTCAAGGTCAAAGAGCCACAAGCGAGCGAATACGACCTGCTGCGCAAAGACCAGATCCTCTTCACATATCTGCACCTTGCCGCATCGCGCGCCTGCACCGAAGCCCTACTCGAAGCCGGAACCACCGCGATCGCATACGAAACCGTAACCCAAGGCCGCACGTTGCCGTTGCTGTCGCCGATGTCGGAAGTGGCGGGGCGCCTCTCCGCACAGATCGGTGCGACGCTGCTGCAGCAGCCAGCCGGCGGCTCCGGAATCCTGATGGGCGGCGTGCCCGGAACCCGGCCCGCGAAGGTCGTGGTGATCGGCGCCGGCAACGCGGGCGAACAAGCAGCGCGCACCGCGCAAGGCATGGGTGCCGAGGTCACGATCGTGGACATCTCCGCGTCGAGGCTGCACGAAATCGACAACCTCGCGCGCGGCCACATCAAAACGATGGCCTCAACCAAGCTCGCGATCGCTGAGCTTGTGAAGGACGCCGACCTCGTGATCGGTTCCGTTCTCATCCCAGGGGCGGCGGCCCCGAAGCTCGTGACGCTCGATATGGTCGCAACGATGCGGCCGGGCTCGGTGCTCGTGGACATCGCGATCGACCAAGGCGGCTGCTTCGAAGGTTCCAAGCCAACCACCCACGACAACCCGACCTACCGCGTCCACGACGCCCTCTACTACTGCGTGACCAACATGCCGGGCGCCGTCCCGCAAACCTCAACCGCCGCGCTGACCAACGCGACGTTGCCGTACGTCATGAAGCTCGCGAACAACGGATGGCGCGAGGCACTGGCAGCAGATGAAGGCTTCGCATCCGGCCTCAACACGCACGACGGGAAGGTCACCAACCGCGGTGTCGCTGAGGCACACGGAATGGACTTTGTTGCACCCGCCGATGTGCTTGCTAGCTAACGCTGATGTGCTGGCCGGCTAAAGCTGGGGTGCCGCGCCGAGTTACTTGAGCGCCGGTGCCGCGCCGAGCGCGATGCACACGATCACCACGAGGACGATCACAACGGTCGAAGCCGCACCGAGCACGAGCGGGCGGCCACCGAGCTTGATGAGCGACTTCACGTGAACACCAAGGCCGAGTGCGAACATCGCTGACGCCAGCAGGAACGTTTGCGCGATCTTCGCTATATCCAGCACCGGTTGCGGAACGATATGCAGCGAAGCGATCACGACCATCACGATGAAGCCGAACACAAACAGCGGCATGATCGGAGGAAGCTTCGTGTCCGCGCCCACGCCACCGTCTGAGCCGTTCCCTGCAGCACGGCGAGCGCCAAGCGACACAGCTGCGATCATCGGCGCCAGCATCAGAACCCTTGCCAGCTTGACCGTCACGGCCGTCGACAAGATGACCCCGCCGCCCGCGATACCGCCGGCCGCAACCACCTGAGCGACCTCGTGAACCGTACCGCCGATGAACATGCCGGCCGCACCATCGTCATAACCGAGCAACCGAACCAACAGCGGAGCCAACGGAATCATGAGCGTTCCGCACACCACCACCATCGCGACCGCAGCCGCAACCAGCTCCTGTTTAGCGCGAGTTACACCCTGCATCCCGGCGACCGCCGCGGCACCACAAATCGAGAAACCAGCGGCCATCAGCATCCGCAGATCCTTCTCTATGCCGAGCGCTTTGCCAAACCACAGCGTCGCAACAAAGGTAATGGCCACTGCCGCGACAGCGACCACAACCACGCCCCAGCCGAGCCCAATGACCTGCGTGACGGACAGCTGCAAGCCAAGGAGCACAACGCCGAGCCGCAAAACCCTCTTGGCGGCAACAGCGATGCCGGGGTCGAAGATAGCGGGCACTGGCGCAACATTACGCCACACCGCGCCCAGCAGAATCGCGACGAGCATGACCGGGATCGAAGCATTCAACGCACCCAATCCGATACACACAGCCCCCACCGCGAACGCGAGCCCAAGCCCCCACCACACCGATGGTTTCGCGGCTGCATTGCCGCTTTGTTGGTCTTGGATCTGGGCCACGTGGCGCTCCTTCGAAGGTGGCGGGCTGGAAGTGTCGCGATCTTCAGGCTAGACCTTGCCTTGTTCTTTCTCCACAGGCATGGTTCATGATTCTGCAAAAGAACTAGACTCAAGCCCATACCCGGCCGAACGGCGGCGACAAGAGAAAGGTTCCGGTGTGACAGGTTCGACTTCCGTGCGAGCTAAGAACTCGGCTTCTGTATTGCTGGTCCGCCCGGCCGCTAAGTCCAATAGCGGCGTTGGGGCCGGTAGCGGCGTTGAGGTTTTCGTTCACGTCCGCGCGAACAGCATGGAGTTCGCGCCGGGCGCGGTGGTGTTCCCCGGCGGAGGCGTTGATCCGAGCGATGCGGAAGGAACCGCCTCGTGGAGCTTGCCTGATGCCCTTGCTACCTCACTGACCGACGACGCCGCGGAAGCTTCCGGTGTCACCGCGGCTGATCGTGGTGAACCGGTCACGCCGCAAACCCTCGTGGCTGCCGCAGTACGGGAAACCTTCGAAGAATGTGGTGTCTTGCTCGCCGAGCCAGCTAACCCGGCCACCGGAACTGAGCTGCATCCCGACAGGGAAGCCCGGCGTCGCGCGCTAGAGGAGCACCGCATCGGCATCCATCAGGCCATGACCGCGCTCGATGCGGTCCCCTACCTTGAGAACATCGTGTGCGTTGACCGCTGGATCACCCCAACGGGGCTACCTAAACGCTATGACACCCGGTTTTTCGCCGCAGTTCTGCCGGAAGGGCAGATCGCGGACGGCCACACGAGCGAATCGGTCGATAGTTTCTGGATCCGCCCCGAAGAAGCGTTGCGCCGCTATAAGGAAGGCACGCTGATGGTCATGGCCCCCACATGGGCACAGTTAGAGCGGCTAGCGCGAGCAGAAACCGTTGAGGACGCCCTCAAACCAGCCACCACCGGCGTGACGATGCCAAGCATCACGCGCCAACCCGGTGCTAAACCTCGCATCGAATTCTGGGGCGAAGACGCCTACCGGGACGCCGGAAAACCGATCTACAGCTAACCTGCCCTGCATCTATCCCAACCAATCCGACCTCCACCCGAACGAACAGCGCAAAGCGAGCGAAACCTTGAGCACCGAAGCACCACGTACCGTCTACGTTTTCAACGGCCCCAACCTCAACCTTCTAGGTACCCGCGACCCGGAAACATACGGGACCACGACCCTCAGCGACGTCAAGGACCTGTGCGAGGCCGCTGCCACCGAGCACGGGCTGACGCTGGATTTCCGGCAAAGCAACCACGAGGGCGAGCTCATCGACTGGATCCACGAAGCCGGCGCCGCAGTCAAGGACGGAAACGCGGTGGGCGTTGTGTTCAACGCCGGGGCATACACGCACACGTCACTCGCGCTCGCGGACGCGATCTCGGGCTCCTTCTGCCCCACGATCGAGGTGCACATCTCCAACGTTCACGCGCGTGAAGAGTTCCGCCACCACTCCTACCTTTCTCCTGTAGCAAAGGGGATCATCGTGGGACTCGGGGTTGCTGGCTACGAGCTCGGGATCCGCGCACTCGCACAGTAAGGGCCGGCTCACACAGTAGAGGCCGACGGACGCCGAGCCGGTCCCAGAACGCCCCTCCCCCCTGGAGATAGTTGACAATATGCAACTACCCTGGATTATTGTTGACTTTCATCAACAACATTCGTCATGGACTCCATGACCCTTCCAGGAGGTTGCGTGGCCGAAAACCCAGCGCCGGCATCAAAATCTGCAGCTACCGATAGTTCTGCGCCTGCAACTGAGACAACGCCGATGTCTCACCGCGCCAAGATCCAGTCGCTGACAGCGCTGATCATCGCGATGTTCGTGGGCATGATCGCCAACACGGTCGTCTCAACCTCGATGCCGCGCATCGTTCACGACCTCGGCGGTACACAGGCGCAGTATTCGTGGGTCATCGCCGCTTCAATGCTCGCGATGACGGTCACCGTCCCCATCTGGGGCAAGCTGTCTGACCTGCTGGACCGCAAGATGCTGATGCAGGTTTCGCTCGCGATCTTCGTCTCAGCAACAGCGTTCGCGGGCTTTTCACAATCCATCGACATGCTCATCGGCGCCCGCGTATTCCAGGGCATCGGCATCGGCGGAACCATGACGTTGTCGCAGATCGTGATGGCGGACGTCATCTCGCCTCGCGAACGCGGCAAGTACATGGGTGTTTTCGGCGCCGTGATGGCGTTCGCTACCGTTGGCGGTCCGCTACTGGGCGGCTGGATCACCGACACGTTCACGTGGCGTTACAACTTCTACATCGCGCTCCCGGTTGCGATCGTCGCGTTCGTCATGCTCCAAACACGCCTGCACCTTCCGGAGCAAGAACGTCGCCGTTTCCGCCTCGATGTGTGGGGCCTGGTTCTGCTCTCTGGCGGCATCTCCTTATTCCTCATCTGGGTCACGATGGGCGGCAGCGGCCCCAGCGCGATGTTCCCTTGGAAGTCCGTTGAAACGCTGTGGATGACCAGCGCATCGGCTATCTTGCTGATCGCGTTCGTGTTCGTTGAGCTGCGCACCGATGAGCCGCTTTTGGACCTGCGACTGTTCAAGAACCGTACATTCACGCTTTCAGTAGTCGGTTCGATCGCTGTTGGGCTCGCGATGTTCGGTTCGACCGTGTACTTGTCTCAGTTCATGATCATGGCGCGCGGCGCAAGCCCAACCATGGCGGGTGTCATGACCATCCCGATCATGGCGGGAAGCATGATCTCCGGCAACGTCGTCGGCTTGATCATCACCCGCACGGGCGTGTGGAAACCGTATGTGATCGCGTGCTCGGTCATGTTGGTGGCGGGCCTCGGATTGATGTCTGTGGTTCGCGCGGACACAAATTACTGGTTCATGGCGGCGCTCATGTTCCTCATGGGCGCGGGCATGGGCGGCACGATGCAGAACTTTGTGCTCTTGACTCAGAACGCTGTGCATCCGCGGGTGATGGGTGTTGCGTCGTCGGCTGTGGCGTTCTTCCGTTCGATGGGCGGAACTGTTGGTATCGCGTGGCTCGGCGGTGTGCTCGCTAACCTTGCGCCGTCTTTGATCGCTGATCGTCAGCAGGATCTGATGGCCGCTATCGCTAAGCTTCCTGACGGTGAGCGGGCCTCGATTATGGAGATGCAGAGTTCTGGCGAGCTTCCGGCGCCAAGCATGTTGCCGGATTCGGTTGCGACCATCATCGAGCACGCCTACGGCGAAGCGATTGCGCATCTGTTCCTGTATGCGGCCCCGATTGCCGCACTTGGCTTGCTGGCGGCGATCTTTATTCCGAACCTGAGCTTGTCGACGCACACCCGTCATGAAGAGCTAGCTCGCGCGGCTGGAGAGTCCGCCGATAAAGTTACGGATCATAGCGGCAAAGCTGAAGAGCTTAACAGCCAAATAGCACGGCAGGAGGTGCGTCGCGATGTCTGAGATGCACAGCGATGAATTCGCAGAGCAGCTGCGTTCACTGACCCGCGAATACCGGATTCTGTTGGCTGCAGCTCGCCGGAGTTTCCGCGAGCAGGCGGCGGCTTTGGATGCATCACTTCAACCGTTCGATGGGACTGTGGCCTCGACGCTGTACCGACGGTGCATGGAGACCGATAGCGAGACCCCTGACGCCGGGATGACGGTCACTGAGATTTCCGAGGTTGTTGACGCGGATAAGTCGATGGTCTCGCGTGCGATCAAGCGTCTGGAGTCGGCGGACCTGTTGGTTCGGACCACGGATCCGAAGGATGCCCGAAGCTTCCTGTTGTCACTCAGCGATGTAGCCCGGGAGCGGCTCCAGGAATATGCTCTGAAGCGGCAAAAAGAGTCGGCGGCCATGTTTGAAGAGTGGACTCTTGAAGAAGTTTCGACGTTCGCGGCGCTCATGAAGAAACTTAACGACAGCCGTGTCCGTCCCTTGGGTAAAGACGCACCATAAACGGGCTTCGGTGTTCCACAGAGGGCTTTCTCGCGGGTTTTATCCACATTATGGGGCCAGCCTGTTCCGGCCCCTCACCGCACTGAGAAGCTGGAAGTCCAGCGCATCACTTAGACCTCTAGGAGACCATTGTGGATCAGCCAGCAGCCGGCAGCGAGAACCTGACGCGCGCATCATGGGCATTGCAAGACCCGCTTCTCACCGAGTATTACGACACCGAATGGGGCCGCCCCGTCACGAGCGAGCGCGGGCTCTATGAGCGGATCGTTCTCGAATCTTTCCAGGCCGGTCTGTCCTGGCTCACGGTCTTGAAGAAGCGCGATGCCCTGCGCGAGGTCTTCGCTGACTTCGATCCCGATGCGGTTGCTGCTTTCACCGAAGAGGAAATTCAGCGGCTGCTCGCTGACGCGCGGATTATCCGGAACCGCGCCAAGATCGAGGCCGCGATCACCAACGCTAAAGCGACGGTCGCAGCGCGTGATGTGGGCGGGCTACCGGCGCTCGTGTGGCGGCATACTCCAGAACAGAGTTGTGTTCCAGCAACCGAGGACCAGGTCCCGTCGCAGAGCGTGGAGTCACGTGAGCTCGCAAAAGATTTGCGTGCGCACGGATTCCGTTTCGTGGGGCCAGTCACCGCGTTCGCGCTCATGTGTGCGGTCGGGATGGTCGATGCCCACGTCACGTCGTCCCACCTACGTGGTGTGTGCGGGCTCCGTGATGCCGCTGGCCAGCTGACGGAGCGCGGCGAACGCTTCGTGGAAAAGCTCAGTGCACCCGCTACTCACCAGTGATGCGGATCGTTGCGCTCGCCATCG
The DNA here is from genome assembly GCF_016907775.1 of Pseudoglutamicibacter cumminsii. Taxonomy (NCBI): domain Bacteria; kingdom Bacillati; phylum Actinomycetota; class Actinomycetes; order Micrococcales; family Micrococcaceae; genus Pseudoglutamicibacter; species Pseudoglutamicibacter cumminsii. The sequence goes on from NZ_JAFBCO010000001.1 coordinate 736,551, forward strand.
CGCTCAGCATCGGAGCATCGTGTGAAACGATGGCCGCGGCCGCTATCCAAACACGCAAACGCCGGCTGCCCCGCAAAGGTGTCACCCGGCGTGGAAACGGCTTGGATAACTCCGCTTAGGACACTCGATTACTGGCGATAAAACTCGAACGCAGACGGGCCAGCGCCCGTCGCAACGCGTTGCGTCGGATTCAAAACCCCATGCTCAGTAATCCGGTACACACTGATGTGTCCCGAAAGCTCGCCGCCCACCAAAACCAGCTCACGGCCCGGCGCAACAGCAGCCGCACGAGGCCGCTCCTCCGTCCGCGTCCTAGCCCTACGGCGAGGCTGAGCCCCCGTATCAAACACAGTCAGCGCGCTCGTCGTGCGCTCCGTAGCCAAAATATAGCTCGCGTTACGCGCATGCATCAGCGCCCCCGCCCACATCGGACGCTCCGGAACCTCAACGCCCTCTACCAAGCCAGCGCCGCCACCACCGCGGGCAACACCAGGGGCAAGCTCATCCTCCGGCTCATCAATCCGGACCCGCGCGAACTCAGCCAGCTCGCCCGACTCCGCGTCGCGATGGAACGTGACAACCTCGCCACTCAACTCCGTCAACAACGCAACATACGTGCCATCCGGATGAACCATCACACGCCGCGGACCAGAACCCTCAGCAACAGCCACAGAGCCCTCCCGAACCAACGGCGGCTCACCAGAGACGCCCCGGCGATACATCACCAGACGGTCATCGCCCAGGCTCGTCGCATACACATGCTTGCCATCAGGCGACGGCGCCACGCAATTCATCCCACGGCCAACCGCATCATCGATCCACGCCGGCTGCCCCTCCTGAGGCAAACCCTGGGAATCCAACATGACACGGAACACCGCGTCCCCGAAATAGCTCGCCCCCAGCAAGCCATCCCGGCCCACCGAACCAGTGACTGCCGGATGCTCATCCCCCGACGTCGGATCAAACGTCAAATACGCAACCGAACGCGGCAAATACGCGGTACCACGCAACGCCAAACGGCCACCAGCCACCACCGTGAAAACCCACAACAGCGGACTCTCATGCTCAGCGCCGCCCTGCGCCGCATACACAATCCCGCGACGATGATCCACCGTCACAACAGCGACATCATGGAGTCCCTCGACGACCGCGAAACGGTTCAGCCGGCCCTCAGCCTCATCCAAAACATAGGCCTCGATGCTGCCCTCGTCACGGCACGCAACATACGTATACGTCGTCGACATCAGGCGTTCCACAATCCATACGAATCCGCGAGCTGCGCAATCTTCTGCGCACGCTTCAAACGAGGCAAATACGAGCCGTCCGTCATCGGCGCACCCTCCGCATGCTGATCCAACAACTCATGAGCCCACTTCAACTCATCCTCGCTCGGCGAGAGCCCAGCGTTCACACGGTCAACCTGATCAACATTCAAAACCAGCTTGCCCGTCATACCCATCTTCGACGTCACCGCGCAGTCCTCGATGACCTCCGCATCACCAGCGGAAGGCACCGACGGGCCATCAATCGGGCCAGGCAAGCGCCCCACACGCGAAGCCACCACAAGCTTGCCCCGCGCATACGCCAACGCCAACGGATCCCCACCAGCACCCGTATCCTTACGGAAATCATTCACACCAAACGCCAGCCGGAACGTACCCGGCGCAGACGCGATCGCCGTCGCATTCTCGATCCCCAAAGCCGACTCAATCAAAGCCAACACCGGGGTACCAGCCGCCAACCGCATCGCAGTCAACGCAACCTGCTCAGGCTTCTCAGTCTCCGCAAGCATCACCCCACGCAAACCCGGGGCACCCTGCAAAGCCTTCAAATCATCAGCCCAAAACTCAGAACGAATCGGGTTCACGCGAACCCAACCGCTCATCCCCCCATGCAGCGCCTCAACAACATTCTGGCGGGCCTCTTCCTTCTGATCCTCAGGAATCGGCGCCTCCATATCGAAAATCACCGAATCAGACTCAGACGCCAACGCCTTACCGAAAATCTCAGGCTTCAACGCGTTGACGAGCAGCCAAGACCTCGAAAGCTTGGCCGGAAGAGCAGCAGCACGAATATTACGGATGGGCATACCTCAACCCTATAAGGACAAGACGGCCGCGTGAACACTTAGCCGCAAGGATGACGAAACAACAAGCAGATGCGGACTAATCCAGAAGCAGCGCCGGCTCCTCGAGGATCGCGGCGATATCCGCCAAGAACACCGCACACTTATCGCCGTCAACGATCCGGTGATCAAACGAGCCACCCACCGTGGTGACATACCGCGGAACCACCGCACCATCGACCACCCACGGGCGCTCCCGCACCGTACCGAACGCAACAATCCCCGCCTCCGGAGGGTTGATGATCGGCGTACCCGTATCGATACCGAGCGTGCCCACGTTCGTGATCGAAATCGTTCCGTCACGCATATCCTCCGGCCGCGTCTTGCCGTCGCGGGCGTTCAACGCAAGATCATTCAACGCGATCGCAAGCTCCTTGAGGCTCAACTCATCAGCGTTCTTGATGTTCGGGACAATCAAGCCGCGGTCCGTCGACGCCGCGATACCAAGGTTGATGTAACCCTTCTGGTGGATCTCCGCGCCGTTCTCCGTCTCAACCCACGTCGAGTTGATCTCCGGATTACGCTGCGCCGCCCACATCACGGCCTTCGCAACCACCAAAAGCGGGGTGACCTTCACACCCTCAAAGTCACGCGAAGCCTTCAGCCGGCGTACAAACTCCATCGTGCGGGTCGCATCCACATCCACGAATAGCGACACATGCGGTGCCGAAAATGCAGAACGGACCATGGCCGCTGCTGTCGCCTTGCGCACGCCGCGCACCGGAACCACCGTGACCTCACCCGCAGGCGGCTCCGCCGAAACACCATTCTGGGCGCCCGCACCAAACGATGCCGCAACAGCACCCCGCGGAACCTCACTCGACGCCGCAGGGGCCGAGCTACGGTAGGTTCCCAAACGCTTATCCGCGAACGACGCCAGATCTTCCCGCGTCACCTCACCGCGCGGGCCAGTCGCCGGAACATCACGCAAATCCACACCCAGGTCACGAGCCAACTTACGCACCGGAGGCTTCGCGAGCGCCGGAACATCCGCTGCGCCTGGGAGTGAACGCTGCGCCCGTGCCGCCGGACCATCGAAGTCCACGCCACGCTCAGTAGCACGCTGCGGCGCACGCCTACGACGAGCACGTAACGACGCCTTATCCGCAACCGGACCAGAGCCCACCAGCGGGCCTGGCCCATCAACTGCACCGGCATCGCTAGCCTCAGCGGAAGCCACGGACGCAGCGGGACCGTCACCCGCGTCGTCGGCAACCTCTTCACCCGGACAAGCGATATCGATCAGCGGCTGACCCACCTCAACCACCTCGCCGACCTCGGCGTGCAGGCGAGTCACCGTCCCCTCAAACGGGCACGGCAACTCAACCAAAGACTTCGCGGTCTCAATCTCAACAAAAGGCTGATTCAACGCGACCTCGTCGCCCACCGCAACCTTCCACTCAACGATGTCAGCCTCAGTGAGGCCCTCGCCCACATCAGGCAAATTGAACGTCGTCATCTCAAAATCCTTCCAAAGTGCCTAGTGTTCGAACGTGCGGTCCAACGCATCAACGATCCGGTCAATGTTCGGCAGATAATCTGCTTCCACCCGCGACGGCGGATACGGCATGTGATAGCCGCCCACCCGCTCAATCGGTGCCTCCAGCGCGTAGAAGCAACGGTGTCCGATGCGCGCCGCGATTTCCGCTCCTAGGCCCTGGAACGTTGGGGCCTCGTGTGCGATGACGAGGCGGCCGGTCTTGGCCACGGAGGCTTCGATCGCGTCGAAATCGATCGGGTTCAGGGAGCGCAGGTCGATCACCTCGACGTCGAGGTCTTCCGTCTCCAGCGCTGCGGCGGCAGCGAGCGCGGTAGGCACCACAGGCCCCCACGCGAGTAGCGTCGCGTCCGCACCTTCGCGGACGACCATCGCCTGATCTGGCGCGGCCTCGCGATTCTCGGTGTCGACCTCGCCGCGCAGCCAGTAGCGGCGCTTCGGCTCAAAGAAAATCACCGGATCATCCAGCTCAAACGCTTCCTGGATCATCCAATACGCATCGTGCGGCGAGGACGGCGTCATGATGCGGATGCCTGCGGTGTGTGCGAAGAGCGCTTCCGGCGATTCGGAGTGGTGTTCAACCGAACCGATCCCGCCACCGTATGGAACGCGGATCACGACGGGCAGGTTGACCCTGCCTCGGGTGCGGGCGAACATCTTGGCCAGCTGGGTCGTGATCTGGTTGAAGGCCGGGAAAATGAAGCCGTCGAACTGGATCTCCGCGAGCGGGCGGTAGCCGCGCATCGCCATGCCGATGCAGGTGCCGATGATGCCGGATTCCGCGAGTGGGGAATCCACGACTCGATCTTCACCGAAGTCTTTCTGCAGGCCGTCGGTCACGCGGTACACGCCGCCAAGCTTGCCGATGTCCTCACCGATCAAAAGCGAGCGCGAGTTGGTTTCAAGGATGCGGCGCAGGCCAGCGTTGATCGCGCCAGCAATAGTCATGCGTTGCGTGCTCACGTTCACGCCCCCTTCCCGGCGCCGTCATCGGCTTGGCCAGTTTCATCGTCTTCAAGCGATTCCATGAAGGCCCGATGCTCGGCCCGCTCTCGTTCCACAAGCGGGTGTGGGTGTGCGTAGACGTGGTCGAATTGCTCGTCGAGCGTTGCGCCGGCAAAGTTCAGGACCGCGTCGCGGACCTCGGCTGCGCGGGACGCGGCTTGTTCTTCGACCTCGTCGAAGAATGACTCCGCGACCCCGCATTCCTCGAGGAACGTGCGTGCACGCACCAACGGATCACGCGGAGCCCAGCTTTCCTCTTCCGGACGGCCGCGGTATTTGGTTGGGTCGTCGGCGGTCGTATGCGCGCCGAGGCGGTACGTTTCCGCCTCGATCAAGACCGGACCCTTTCCGCTGCGCGCATGCTCGAGCGCCCACTGAGTCACCGCGTGAACCGCGAGTACATCGTTGCCATCAACACGGACGCTCGGGAAGCCGTAACCCGCGGCGCGTTGAGCGAGCGGAACCTTTGATTGGGTTTCGAACGGAACCGAAATGGCCCACCGGTTGTTCTGGCAGAAGAACACGACGGGCGACTGGTTGCTCGCCGCGAAAACCATGGATTCGTGCACATCGCCTTCAGACGACGAACCGTCACCGAAGCATGCGATAACAGCCTCACCATCTTGCGCGAGCTTGGCTGGATCCCATCCGGCCTGGTCTCGCTGTATGCCCATCGCGTAGCCGGTTGCGTGCAGCGTTTGTGCCGCGAGTACAAGCGTGTAGACCTGGAAGTTGTGCGCGTGAGGATCCCAGCCGGAGTGGCCTTCGCCGCGGAAGAGACGAAATAGGTCCGTGATGCTCACGTCGCGGGCCAACGCCATAGCGTGTTCGCGGTAGGTCGGGAAAACGAAGTCGCTTGAACGTGCAGCGCTAATGGCGCCGACCTGCGCAGCCTCTTGGCCTTGCAACGGAACCCACAAGACGAGCTCACCCTGTCGCTGAAGGATTGAACCTTCTTGGTCAACACGGCGAGCGATCATCATGTCCCGATAGAACTCTTGATAGTCCTCGACCGTGAGGTCTGTGACCCAATGGTCCCAATCAGGGTTGGCGATTCGCCGACCTTCTGCATCCAGCATCTGCACGGGTTCAAAGTCCAGAACCTGTTGCATGAGCTGGCGAGAGTCTGGCCCGCTGTTCGCTGGGGTGACCGTCATACCGCTCCTCACGTGCTTCGATTCAGCGGCGTATGTGATGCAGCCAAATCCCACACAAGCTATTCATATTCCGTCTGCAGAATATGCCATCTCAGCTTTTACATTCCTTGTGAGCCTACCCGCATTCACGGCACAAAAGGAAGTGCTTTGGGCCGCAGAAATCGCGTGTTTCTGCGGCCCAAAGATGTATTTAGTTTGCCTCCCTACATATTCTGCTTTTGGAATATCTAGCGCTTAGCTTCGCTTGATGAACTCTGCGCAGAGCTCAATGAAGCGCGCATTTCCTTCTGGTTCGCCAATGGAAACGCGTACGCCTTCACCCTCGAAAGCACGCACCGAAAGCGCCTGCTGGCCGGCGGCTTCTGCGAACTCTGCGGTGCGCTCACCGAGTGGGAGCCAAACGAAGTTCGCGTGCGTCTCTGGGATATCCCAACCCTGCTCGGTTAGCGCGGCGACGACTTTGTTGCGCTCCTGGACGGTCTCTTCGACGCGTGCGAGCACTTCGTCGATCGCGTCGATCGACGCCACTGCGGCCGCTTCGGCGACCGAGGAGACACCGAATGGGACTGCGACCTTGCGCAGGGACTGGGTGATGTGTGGCTGGGATACCGAGTAGCCGACGCGCAGGTTCGCGAGCGAGTGCGCCTTCGAGAAGGTGCGCAGCGCAACGACGTTCGGGTATTTGCGGTAGAGCTCGAGGCCGTTGACGGCTTCGTCGTCGCGCAGGTATTCAAGGTAGGCCTCGTCGATCACCACGAGGACGTTGGTTGGAACCTTGCTCAGCAGGTCCTCGACTTCGGCGGTGCGGAGCACTGGGCCGGTCGGGTTGTTTGGGGTGCAGAGGATCATCACGGAGGTGTTTTCCGTGACGGCCTCTACCATCGCGTCAAGGTCGATGCGGTGGTCTTCGGTCAGTGGAACCTGAACCGAGGTTGCGCCAGCGGTTTCGACGATGATCGGGTAGGCCTCGAAGGAGCGCCATGGGTAGATCACTTCGTCGCCGGTGCCGTCTTCGTTGGTTCCGGCGAAGGCGTTGATGATCTGGGTCAGCGCACCGAGTGAGCCGGTTCCGGTGACGATGTCGTCTGCCGGGATGTCGAAGTGTTCGGCGAGGCGGTTGCGCAGCTTGGTGGACAGTGGGTCCGGGTAGCGGTTGTAGTCCTCGTAGCTCTTGATGGCCTGGGCGACAGAAGGGACTGGCGTGCCAGGGTTTTCGTTTGAGGAGAGCTTATAAGGTTGAAGCCCTGGGATGACCATGGGTGGCTTGCCTGCTTTGTAGTCAGGCAGCCGGCCGATCACTGGGCGTGGAGTAGGGGTTGCGGCATTTTCGGTGACATCAGACATACCGCTAGGGTATGCCTTCTGCGGACACCCTTGCATCTTATCTTTGTGACGGTGGACACATTGCCGGTTGTCCATGAGAGCCTCCACATGATGCGGCGGTTTCCGGCCGGTACGGTGTCAGCTCGTCCATGACTACCTGCTCAAGGCCTGGAACGGCGAACGTCTGACGTGCAATGCTGTAGGTATGCGTTTCATCATCAGCGCCATCGTCAACGCGCTTGCGCTCGCAGCGGCGGCGGCCCTCGTCAACGGCATTCACATCGGCCCTGTTGGTGCCACGGACAATTCGGGTTCCGTTATGGCCTCCTACCTGCTGGCAGGTGCGTTGTTCGGTCTCGTCAACGCCGCTTTAGGTAAGTTCATTCGGATCCTTTCCATTCCGCTGTACTGCCTAACGTTGGGACTCTTCGCGCTGGTGGTCAACGCGTTGCTGTTCCAGATCACCGCGTGGCTCTCTAACCTCACCGGCCTGATCGTGTTCTCGATTGACTCGTTCTTCTGGGACGGCATCCTCGGGGCCCTCATCGTCTCGATCGTGTCCGCACTGATCGGCCTCGTGCTACGCACGGCACGCATCGGCGCCTAGATTCTTGTCCGTTCTGGTTCTTGTCCGTTCTCGCCCCGCGATGGTCATCTCCAGCGCCGGTCTTCTACCGCGCCGCAATTAGTCGCCGGAGCCGGTAGAGGTTGTGAATCGATAGGTTTCGGTGATCTTGAGGTCCTCGATCTGCATTCGCCTCTTGAGGTCCCGTAACGCAGTGTCCTCCACTCCGTCCGCTGCCTTAGCGTGGTTCAGATAGTTCTGGGAACCGTGATCCGAACCCAGAAGCGATGGGGAGTCCGTCTCGTAACGGTGCCCGCTCTTAGAGAACAGCGCCACACGGTTCGGTGAAACCTTAAGCGCACCAGCCGCACCGAGCGCTGGGATCGCATCGTCCGGGTCGATGAGCATGAGCTGCGGAACATCTGCCGGTGGATCCTCATCCCCGTGAGGGGCTCCCGCCGTAAACGCGCCCTTGAGCGTGTACTTCGCCTTGAACTGTTGATCTTCGGACAAATTGAGGGCATGCCTTCCGCCTTGTGAATGGCCGTTGAGGTAAACCCCTTCCCCTGGCTTCGCACCAACATCCTTGAGGGCCGCCTCGACGGCTTTGCGCACATCGTCGGTTTCACGGTTGAAGGCTTGCTTCATGCGCGGCAGACCCCACGGTGAGTCTTTAGACATATTGGTTCCTGGGAGCGTGACAATCCACGCGTGCTCCCCGGCTTCCGTTACGACTTTGCTCACAACGATCGAACCGCGCCCCTCCCCCGCGAGCTGTTGCTGTTCAATCCACGTCCTGAGCTTGGAGGCGTCCGCTCGCTGAACAGAGCGGCGCTCCTTGGACTCCATCTCGATTCTCGGCGCCGCGGGGAAAGCAAACGAGAATAGTCCCTTGACGTTCTTGGCCCCGAGCTCTTTGAACCCTTCAGGGTTCAATCTGTTCTGCATCAGCAAATCAAAGAACCCCGGCACGTAGGTGAGTCCGGCGGCGGCGCCTATCGCATACTTCGCGTCCGGCGATGCTTCCATCATGTTCTGCACGGTTCCCCAGGTGGCATCCTCACCAGCGAACCCGATGGTGCCCAGGTTCTCCGACTCCGCTTGTTCATACTGATCCGCGGCACGCACCAGGTCCGCTTCCAGATGCTCGATGCGGTTGTGGGCCAAACGCATCTTCGCGGCAGTCTCCTGGGCCGCGACACTCAGCCGATGCAGCGCACCCGTGACCTCGGTGAAGTGGGGCGGCAACCCGTATCCACTCGGCGCAGAAGAACACGTGGCACTCAAACGCGCCCAATCCGGTTGATATGCACCCAACTCCCCCGCGGCCAATTTGAGCGACCCCGTGACGATCTCAATCGAATGACCTCCACCGAAAACCTCGATCTGTTGCCCACCATCGGCCAAGACATGCGTTGCCACTACCGCACTCCCGTCAAATCCAGGCCCGATACCTGCCGCGCATGTTGGTCCTCGATGGCACGCAAGGCCGCCGATGCGCAGGCCAGCAGATCCTGTAAGGACTGTTGCGTGCGGTACATGGTCTGTGAAGCCTCTTCCCGCGCCGCGTCATAGCGACGTTTAGCTTGACCCTTCCAATCGGGAATCTGGCACCTGTTGACAGCAGCGTGAGCGGCCTCGACATCGGTGACCATCGTCGACACCGAGTGAATATAAGACTCGACACTGAAACGTAAAGAACTCAGCTCGAACAACGTGACCTCCCCTTTGAGTGGCGTTTCCTCAAAGGTAAAAACTCGCGCGAAGCGATGGGCCGGCCTGTGGAGAAGTTGCTCCGGCTCACGCGTCTGTGTGCAACGAAACCCGCCCACGCTCGAAGCATGGGACAATGGGGGCATGTCTGCTTCACGTGTTTCCTTGTCAGAATCCACCCTTGCGCTCGGCTCACTCGACGGCCGCTACCGTTCCGCAGTCGCCGGCCTCATCGACCACTTGTCTGAAGCCGCGCTGAACCGCAACCGCATCCACGTGGAAGTTGAATGGTTCATCTACCTGTGCGAAAACAGCGTCCTGCCGGGCCTGAACCCGCTCACTGACGAACAGAAGTCCGGCCTGCGCGCCATCGTGACCGAATTCAACACCGATTCGGTCGCTGAGCTCGCAGAAATCGAAGCCGTAACCGTCCACGACGTCAAGGCCGTCGAGTACTACATCGGCCGCCGCCTCGAAGCGCTCGGCCTCGAGAACCTCAAAGCACTCGTGCACTTCGCGTGCACCTCAGAGGACATCAACAACCTCTCCTACGCGCTCGGAATCCGCGACGCGATCCAGGACGTGTGGCTACCTGCCGCATGGGACCTCGTGAACCAGCTTTCCGAGATGGCTGAAGCCGACCGCAAGACCCCGATGCTCTCGCGCACGCACGGTCAGCCAGCAACCCCATCCACGCTCGGTAAAGAGATCGCGGTCTTCGCGTACCGCCTGGCCCGCCAGCTGCGCCGCATCCAGAACACCGAATACCTCGGCAAAATCAACGGTGCAACCGGAACCTACGCGGCCCACCTCGCCGCAGCACCTGCCGTGGACTGGCAGTCGATCTCCCGCGGCTTCGTCGAAAGCCTCGGCCTGAGCTGGAACCCGCTCACAACCCAGATCGAAAACCACGACTGGCAGGCGGAACTGTACTCAGACATCGCACGCTTCAACCAGATTCTGCACAACCTGTGCACCGACATCTGGAGCTACATCTCCATCCGGTTCTTCCAGCAGATCCCTGTTGAAGGCGCAACGGGTTCCTCCACGATGCCGCACAAGATCAACCCGATCCGCTTCGAGAACGCGGAAGCCAACCTCGAGATCTCCAACGGGCTGCTCAACACGCTGGCATCCACCCTGGTGCAGTCCCGCTGGCAGCGCGACCTCACCGACTCCTCGAGCCAGCGCAACATCGGCACCGCGGTCGGGCACTCGCTGCTCGCGATCAGCAACGTATCGAAGGGCCTTGAACGCCTCGACACCGCAGTCGACGTGATCGCCGCCGACCTCGACGAAAACTGGGAGGTCCTCGGCGAAGCCGTCCAGACCGTGATGCGCGCAGAAGCCATCGCAGGCGTTGAAGGCATGGACAACCCATACGAACGCCTCAAGGACCTCACACGCGGTCACCGCGTAGACGGCGAGCGCATGCGCGAATTCGTCAAGGGCCTGGGCCTCAGCACGGATGCCGAAGAGCGCCTACTCAACCTGACTCCGCAGAGCTACACGGGCATCGCGGATCAGCTGGTCGACTGGGTTTCGCAGCGTAGCTAGGTTGTCGCAGCACAGCTAAGCTCGCGCGGCTCAGCGCTGCACCCGGTTTCCGGCCGCGCACGCAGTGACTCCCAGGAAGCTCCCAGGTCTCTTTGTACATTTACCCTGGAGTACCCAAGGATCTCACCAGGATGCGCAGGTAATGTCGAAGACACCTCAAGGGTGCGAGTGATGACGCAGAAGGCCCCAGCCGAAAGAATCGGCCGGGGCCTTCGTCATTTAAGCGTTCCCTGCGCTACACAGCGCAACGTCACCGCTACTCTGCTGAATCCTCCTGAGCTTCAGCTTCAGCGATCTGGCGGCGCACATCGTCCATATCCAGCGACTTGACCTGCTCGAGCACATCCTCAAGCGCGGAAGCCGGCAAAGCGCCCGCCTGACGGAACACCAGGAGGCCGTCACGGAAAACCATGAGCGTTGGGATCGACGTGATCTGGGCGGCCGCCGCCAGGCCCTGCTCGGCCTCGGTGTCAACCTTCGCGAAACGAACATCCTGGTGCTTCTCAGACACGGCTTCATAGATCGGTGCGAACTGCTTACATGGACCGCACCATTCGGCCCAGAAGTCGACGGTCGTGATGCCTTCGGCCTGGACCGTCTCCTGGAACTTCTCAGCAGTAAGATCAAACGTCGCCATGGGTTGCTCCTAACGTGGTCGACAACGTGCTTGAGGTGTACAACCTGCCGGGCACTCCCACTATTCCGGCGGCTGCGACGCCTACTCGGCGGCGGCGAGCTGGCCACATGCGCCGTCGATCTCTTTACCGCGGGTATCGCGCAGGGTCGTCGGGATGCCGGCGGCTTCGAGGCGCTGAATGAATTCCCGCGTGACTTCCTTGGTTGAGGACGTCCAGATCGAGCCCGGGGTCGGGTTGAGCGGGATCGGGTTCACGTGGGCCCAGCCCCGGCCGCGTTCGTTGAGCTTCTTAGCAAGCAGGTCTGCACGCCATGCGTGGTCGTTCATGTCCTTGATGAGCGCGTACTCGATCGAAACGCGGCGGCCCGTGGTCTCGAAATAGTTGTAGGCCGCATCCAGGACCTCATCGACCTTCCAGCGGGAGTTCACCGGAATCAGGTCGTCGCGCAGGTCATCGTCGGGCGCGTGCAGAGACAACGCGAAACGCACCTGCAGGTTCTCTGCAGCGAGCTTGCGGATGCCCGGCTCCAGGCCCACCGTCGAGATCGTGATGCCGCGAGCCGACATACCGAGCCCTTCCGGGGCGTCGGCGATCATGCGGTGCACCGCGTTCATGACGCGTTTATAGTTAGCCAGTGGCTCACCCATGCCCATGAAAACGATGTTGTTGACGCGGGCCTGAGGCTGGTCGTCGCCGCGGATCTTGCCGAGCCCACCCTCGGCGATCACACGGTTAGCCTTCACGATCTGGTCGATGATCTCAGCGGTGGACATGTTGCGGGTCAGCCCATTCTGACCCGTCGCGCAGAACGGGCAGTTCATACCGCAACCGCACTGGGACGAGATGCACAGCGTGATGCGGTTCGGGTACCGCATCAATACAGACTCAACGAGGGCGCCGTCGAACAAGCGCCACAAGAACTTGATGGTCGCGCCGTCGTCGGTCACGAGCCTGCGGACCTCGGTCAGCAACGGCGGGAAGAACGCTTCCCCGATCGCTTCACGCTTATCTTTCGGAAGGTCGGTCATCTCTTCCGTCTGGTCCGTGTAGTGCTGGAAGTAGTGCGTCGAGACCTGTTTGGCTCGGAACGCCGGCAGGCCCAGCTCTTTCATCTTTTCCTGCCGCTCGGCAAGCGTCATATCAGCAAGATGCTGCGGCGGCTGCTTGACGCGCGGACGCTGCGCGAACTGGAGAGTAGGGCGGCCATCGGGCCCCATCGGCTGCTTCCAGCCCTCCGCAGTTGGTCGAACCTGCGGGCGCTGACTCTTGGACGGAGCGGACTGCGGATGCTTCTGCGAAGGTTTCTTGGAAGTGTTCATGGTGTCTCTATCATCCCACGCGGTAAGTTGGAGACATGATCAAGGAACAAGCTCTTCCCACGAAGCCCACTCATTCGGGTGCTTTCACGCTCGAACCTGCGCAGCGCCAAGCTCGCGCCGTGATGCGTGGTGGCGGTATTTCTTTCCTCGTTTTGGCTGCGTGGTGGGGCGTTGCTGCCGCGCTGTTCCAGTGGGGAACCCCGATCGCTGGCCAGATCGCGTTGTTGATCGGTGCCGTTGTTGCGCAGCCGATCACGTGGGCGATCCTCAAGCTCCTGGGCGGCCCTGCATGGCTTCCACGCGAGAACCCGTTGCGTGGGCTCGCACTTGCCAATGCCACGATCCCTGTCGTGTGCGTCCTAGCAGCGATGGCGATGGCCACGAAAATCCCGGAGGCTTTCTTTGCCGCCGCGATGGTCGGCTGGGCCGCTGCCGCCCTCCCTGACGCGACGCTGTACGGGATGCGGATCCACTGGGTTTTCGGTGGCCTACTGATTCTGATTCCAGTCTTGTTGTGGTTCGCGATGCCGACGGTTCTTCCGTGGGCTGGCCTGATTGGCGTGGTCATGTTCACGCTGTTTGGCCCGCTGATCTTACGTTCTGGCAACCTGTTGCCGGCCGACGGCAGTGTTCCGTCGATGACGCAGGCCGCTGAAATCTCGGCCTCGGCTAAGACGGTTGACGGCAAGGCCGCTAAGCCGGCTGGCAAGAAGGCGGATGCCACGCCGGTGGGCGGCAAGAACGCCCAGCCTGCTGAAAAGAAGGCAGGCGGCCCGAAAGCGCCAACTGGCAAGCAGGTTGCTGATAAGCCCGTCTCGCAGTCAATCCCGCAGCCTCAAGAGCCAGGGCGACCACAAGAAGCAGGCAAGAACGCGCCAGAAGGCAAGCGCGGCGACGAACAGCCGCCGCGCCCATAACGGCAACATCGCCATCTAAAGCAACGGGCCCGTCGGAATTACTCCGGCGGGCCCGCTTGTGTCTGCACCCAAGGTCTACACGCGTTGCGACGGCAAACGCGGAACCAAGAGCCACCCGACCAGCGTGGAACCCACAGGAACAGCGAGCAGCAACGCAAGAAGCTGCGGCCACGGAATCCAACTGAGCGTATAGAGCTCCACCAGGCCGTACCCCATCAGCGGAGGCAAAGCGACCACGATACCCAGCAGCACACCCAACGTAGAAAGCAGGAACGCTTGAATCGCAGAGAACCCACGACGCAAAACACCCGTTGACCCCATCACCAAAACCAACAGTTGATCACGCCGCGCATCCGTGACCCCGATCCCAGCGGTCAGCGACGCAACCGTGACGATCATCAACGCCGCGGCACCCGTGACCGGCCATATGAACGGATCCGCAACGGGCTGCAGATTCGCGTTCGTATCCATCTGCAAATTAGAAGACGCCAGCTCCTCGTTGACCAACTGAGTCTGGGCATCCGTGATCGGGGCTCTGAACTTCACAAGCAAACCGCCCAAGCCCATCCGCTGATGCGTCCCCTCAAGCGCAGACGAAGGAATCACAACAATCGGGCGCGCGCCCACGCCCTTCGGCTGATACACATGAGCCTGGATACGATGCTCAGTCATCGGGGCCCACAGCGGCCACCGCATATTCAGAGACGAAACACCGACCTCCGTGTCAGCATGCTCACCCACGTCGATGCCTTCGTCAGCCGGGTTCATACTGAACTCGCCCAAACGGATCTTTCCGTCCGCAGCAACATACTGCGGGTCGAACACCAAAGCCTGCCCTTCACGCAAAGCCTGCTCAGCGGCCTCGTCCTCACCCCACAGCGGGCTCGGCATCGTCTCGGGACGCTCCGGATCCACAACCACAACAGTCTGCGTCGGATATCTCAAATCAACAGCAGTCACGACGCCCGTAGCGCTACCGCCGCACTTAGACTTCTGCTCACGAGTCAGATCGCCAACCTGTTTCGACAGCGCACCCACACGGCCATCAAGAGTCGGGTTCATAGGGATAGGCAAACTACACAGACTGCCCTCCGGATACAGCGGATACAGCTCCGTGCACGAACTCGAGAACTGCGTAGCGCACGTCGGCAACGGCTGGTAAACCTCCCAGCCGCGCTCGGCCTGAGGAGCCCCTGGAACCTGCGCGATATCAGCGATCTTCGTGTGAACGCCCGCCGCGCCACCCGCGTAAATACCCTCGCTCGCCGCCAGCTTCTCAACCGTGATCGTGCGGCCTTCAACCTGACCCTGCGTCAACGCTTTACGTTCCAAAGTGGTCCGGTCGTCCACCGCAACCCAACCAGTGCGGTCATCCGGAGCCAACGCATCCATCGACGGCTCAATCAACGACGCCTTCGTCACCGCAAGCAAAACAATCCCATACACACCCGCCACCGTGATCGAAACGACCACAGCCAAAACCGGGACAGAACGGCCCCGACGACGGCTAAGATCACGCACCGAAAGACGAAGCGCAAACGGCAAATGGCGGTCCCACTTAGAAAACGAACTCACCATCGATGGGATCAAAAACATGACGCCAGCAAGCATGAAGAACAACGCCAACAGCTGGCTACCACCCAGCATGACCCGCGCGCCCTGCAACTGCTCATCCGTCTCAATCGACAAGCCACGGATCGTCAACGCGATAGACGCAATCAAACCAGTGATCAGCAACGTCCAGCCGCCCCACTGACTCAACGGACGCACCGGCTGAACCTCGGCCACCGACGACGCATTGGCAAACACACGGCGCGAAGCCCTGACACCAACCCACCACGACGTCACAGATGCCGCCAACAAAGCCAAAACCGCGGTAAAGAAAATCTCACCCCACGGAACATGCGGACCAAACACAACAACATGCCGCGTCTCAGCCGCACCAATCCACAGCCAACCCGCCAAAGCGCCCACAGCGCCACCCAGCACCGCGCCCACAGTTCCACACGCGATACCCACCCACAGCACCACGCGACGCAAAACACCAGGCTCAGCGCCCATCGTCGACAACTGACGCAGCAACGTGCCCTGCCGTCGTACAGAAATAGTCAACGCGAAACCGCTCAGCAGAATCGCTTCAGAGAAAGCGACAACCGCCAGAATCCCTACCGGGAGCGCCTGCTCCGCACCCATCACGCTACTGAGCGGATACCGCAGATCGAACGGCTTCTTATCCGTCGCATGGCCGAATTCATCCACCACTGGACGGAACAACGCAGGGACATCCGCGCGGTCATAAGCAAGGAACTGCGCGTACGTGTCCGGGACGTCACCGCTCAAGTACAAGCGCTGCGTGCCCTTACCGGAGAGCTTCTTCGCAATCGCGCTGCCCTCCTGCACGAACAACGTCGGCACAGAGCTCGGTTCAAGCCGCAAAATATTGCTCAGTTGCGGCCAGCCTTCAGCATTATCCGAGACCTGGCCCGTGATGGTGAACGTCTGATACGTCCCCTGCTGCCCAGTGCGGCTCGGATCGAGGATGCCTACCTGCCCCTCAGCTGTAGTGGTTTTCCCACGCGCCTCCGCACGCTCACGTGCCTGATCAAGGAGCTTCGCAAGCTGCGGGGTCACCATGACCTCGTCCGCTTCTGGGTCAGCGACGGCACCGTCAAGAAGACTGAAACGGCCGTCCTTACCGAGGAGTTTAGGGTTACGGAAATCCGCGATCACCGTCTGAACCGTCGAATACTGCCCCATGCCCAGTAGTTCCACCGAGACCGTCTCAACGGTCGTAACGGAAACACCCGGCGGGATCGCGGCCGTCAGGTCGCACGGAGGCTCGCCGCACAACGCATGATTGCGGGCTTCTTTCGCGGCCTGTTCCGCGTCGATACCCATGCTCTCCAGTTTCTGGGTGTTGAGCCGGATGTTCGGGTTGGCTGGGGCTGGGAACGTTGAGGAACGCTGGTCTTCCTCCGGGTTCGGTCCGGGGGCTGCCGCATGCGATTCAGAATCCCCGTCCGCGTTAAGAGTCATGGCCTGAGCGGCGTTGAACGTCGGATCAGACAGGTCGATCAATACCCCATCGAAGCCCGACAGCACGCGGTTCGCGTACTCAGTCGGCGACGGCTTGCTCGCTGAATAAAACAGGGTTCCGATGGCACCCACCAGAAACACCGGGATAGCGACGAGGAACGCGATGATCGCGTGCCGCAACGGATTCCTGTAAATGATGCGCTTAGCTAGCCGCCACGCGCTGTACTTGAAACTGCGGCGCGGGTTAGCCACGGTCAGTGAGCGGGACTCGGTGGTCTTCACTCGGTTCCACCCAGCAGGACGTCGTCGTCGAATAGTGAAGCAGTGGACTGTTCCGCGTGAGCGGAGGCGGTGTCGGCTGCGCCGGTGGCACCGGCGGAGGCGACGACGGTGGTGTCAGACACGATCTTCCCGTCGCTGAGCTCAATCACGCGGTCAGCCCACGGTAGCGTTTCCGGTTCGTGCGTCACCACGATCACCGCGGAGCCCGCAGCAGCCTGCTGCCGCAACAATCTCATCGTTTCTGTACTGGCGGCTTGATCGAGTGCGCCTGTGGGTTCGTCCGCGAGGATCACACGCTTCTCGCCCGTGATCGCGCGGGCAATCGCTACCCGTTGCTGATACCCGGCCGACAACTCCATGACCCAACGGTCTGCCGCGTCTTTCAGGCCCACCGCATCGAGCGCTTCAAGTGCCGCTTTCCGCGCGGCACGCGGCCGCACACCATCCAGTTCAAGCGGCAGCGCGACGTTCTCTGCCGCCGTGAGGATGCTGATGAGGTTGTGATCCTGGAACACAAAGCCGATGGCTCGGCGCCTCAAACGCGCGGACTGCGTGCGGTTCAAGCCGTAAAGGTCGGTGCCGACGATGTGGATGCGGCCGGAATCCGGACGCTGCAGTCCACCCATGAGAGACAAGATGGAGGACTTACCTGAGCCTGATGGCCCGGTGATCATCACGAGCTCGCCAGGGTTCACATCGAATGAGACGTCGTCGAGGGCGACCGCACGGGCGTCACCCTCGCCGTAGCTTTTGGACACGTGGTCGACGACCACCGCGGACCTCACTGGGGCTGTTGGCTTGGTCAGCGGGCTCATGCTCGGCCCTCCGCGTCGGTGTCCTCTGCGCTGGCCTCATCTACGCCAGCGCCGTGTTCCGGGGCGTGCGCGGCGTGGAAACCGGCGTTGAGGCGGGCGTGGGCGGTCTTGGCATTGTGGATGAATTCGGCGATCTTGTTCATTGATTTGATGCCGCGTTCAGATTCCACGCCGGAGGAAACGTCCACGCCCCATGGCTGCGCATCGGTGACCGCTTGCGCGACGTTGTCGGGGTTGAGGCCGCCGGCCAGAAGCCACGGTTCGGCGAGCTTGGCGTGTTCGAGCGCCGTGAGGTCCCACGTGCTTCCTGAGCCCGGGACTGCGGCGTCGATCAGCAGAACGTCTTCGCCGCTCTGCCCGCTTTCAACGTGCGGATGGTGTTTGAGGGAGGTCGCCCACCACACTTGCCGCGGCGCGTACTCGGCGCCCAGCTCGGGAGCTTTGTTGAAAACGTCGCGAGCGGCCGCGACGTCCTCAGCCCCGTAGTTCCCGTGGAGTTGCAACACGTTCGCGCCGATCTCGATCGCGTCCCATGCCGCTGCAACCGCCGGGGTATCGAAAACAACCAGCACGATGTGCGCGGGACGTTGATGCTCAGCGAAGGCTTCCCGCGCCGTTTCCGCTACGCGCACGGACTGCTCGTGATCTGCGTGGCGGGGGCTGGGTTCGTAGTGGATGATCCCGACTGCGTCTGCACCGGATCTCACGGCGTGGCGTGAGTCTTCGGCTGTGGTCAGCCCACAGATCTTGACGAACACTGTGACGTACCCCCATGACGCCGCGCTTGGGTCACGCGGCTAGTTTTGCCCTGCTAGTTTTGCGCTGGCTTCTCTTGCGTCATTATTTACTCTTGCGTCATTGTCTCACGTGAGTTTCGGTTGGCACGTGAGTTTCGGTTAGCACTGGGCTGTTCGGGTTTCCGGATGAGGAGCACCATGACGACAGCCAGAAGAGCCGTGGCCGCATAGAAGATGAAGACGCCTGGGTAGCCGTTGCCTGTGCTGATCATCCAGCCGGTAACGGCCGGGCCGATGATGGCACCGAAGCGCCCGATGCCGGCGGTCATGCCCATGCCGGTAGACACGAGGTGGGCTGGATAGATGTAGCCGACGAGCCCGTAGATCATCACCTGGGCCGAGAACACAAACACGCCCGTGACCAGCAGGAACGCGTTGAGCACGAAGCCGCTGTTGAAACGGATGACGAGCGAAAGCAGGAAGACTGCCGCGAGCAGGAACCACACGGCGATGGATCCGCGGGCGCCAAAGCGGTCTGCGGTTGCGCCGCCGATCAGCAGGCCGATGACGGCGCCGACGTTGGTCACGAACAGCATCACGAGCGAGTCAGCGACGGGGTATCCGGCGGAGACCATGATCTTAGGTAGCCACTGGTTCAGGCCGTACACAAGCAACAGGCCCATGAACGATGCGATCCACATCGCGATGGTGGAGCGTGCGCGTCCGTCGGCGAAGAGGGCGGCGATGCCTGGCTTGGTTTCCGCCTCGGCCGAGGCGGCTGCGTCGGCTTCCTCGGCGGAGCTGTGGTCTGGCAAGTAGAGGTAGATCAGCGGCAGCACGATGATGCCGAGGCCGCCACCGATGTAGAAGACCCACTGCCATGCGTCCGCGACGGCGAGCGCGACGAGGGATGCTCCGACTGCGCCGGCGTGGTAGCCCGTCATGGTCACGGTGGTTGCGTGTGCCCGGCGTCCGCTTGCCATGGTTTCTTGCATGACGGTGAGTGCAACAGGCATCGATGCGCCGAGGCCGAGGCCGGCGATGAACCGGAAGAGCGCGATGAGGGCCCAGGTGGGCAGGAGCGGTATCGCGATCGTGAAGATGCTGAAGAGGGCTACGCACGCCAGGAGGGTGCGGCGGCGGCCCCATCGGTAGCTGAGTGGACCGATCATGACGGCGCCGAGGCCCACGCCTACGAGTGACAGGGTTGCGACCACCGTCATGGTTTCGGTGGTGAGGCCCGCGTGTGGTGCGGCTGGGTCCGTGAGGATTGGGGTCGTGGCGCCGAGCGCCACGAGGTCGAAGCCTTCGAGGGCTACCGTGAACCAGCACAGGATCACAATCCAGGTGCGGGAGAAAGTGTTGTGTGTTTGCGTGCGCATGCGTCTCCTCAGCAAGCGTCAGGTTCTGGAGTATGCGCGTTGATCGCGCCCGGCGGCCTCCGGAACACAGGAAGTCTATGGGCTTGATGATTTTGAGCGCCAGTTATTTACGGTTTTTCTTGGTCGGAACGGTTTCGCGACGGGGTCGATGCCTACGCGGCACGCACATTACACATACATGACACGATTTTGCATGCAGGGCATATTTGCATTCAGAGCATATTTGCACGGCGTGCACATATTGGTAAAATGGGTTGTATGACCAACATTCCTGCATCACGTCACGATGAAGCAACTAAAGCGCTCGGTAGGCGTGAGCTCAACCGCATGGCCACAACCGAGAAGATTGTGAACGCATGCCTCGATCTCGGCGAGGAAATCGAATGGGAAGACGTCACTGTCGATGCGGTCGCTGAGCGGGCAGGGATTTCCCACCGGACGTTCTTCAACTACTTCAGCTCACTGGCTGAAGCGGTGCACTATCCGCTGACGGTAATGATTCAGGATGCTCCTAGACGAATCACCGACACGAACGGCGGTTCTGCCGATCCCGCCGCCGACCCTGATTCTGCCCCGGCGTCTGAAGACCAGCACATCGAGGCCGGAGAACCGCTTGACTACGCGCAAGCGCTCGCTGCTTCGATACGGCTTGAACTGCTGATCCCTGCAACCCGCACACTCTTGCTGACTCGCGCATCCGCTAAGCTTCGCGCCGAATCGTTGCGCACATGGGAAAACAGCGTCACCCAGCTCCTCAAGCCAACTCAGCATCTTTCACCGAAAGCGCGGCTCGTGGCCGAGGTTCACGTCAGAGCCGCGGTGGCCGCCGCTCAAGTGGCCTTCGAACACTGGGCTGCGGCACTTTCCCACAGCCCCACCAAGGCAGACGTCGAGGCGTTGCGTCGCGACATCGGCCGGGCAGTCTCACTGGTCTCACCCACAGACATGTTGCCCACATCGAACACTGACACCACCCACCTCACGTGGCCGGACTGGCTCTCCAGCGATGAACGCGAAGAAATCTATGAGGCGTTCAAAGTGGGAGGAACCGGCAACCCGGCGGCACCGAACGCATCAAAGCAAACGTGCCGCAACGCGTAACCCAACTCGTTTCTTTAAGCCCCAACCTCTGCGAGGACTCACGGAAATATGGCACATAAGCTCTACCAACTAGCCAAGCTAGCTGCACGTCGGCCTTGGGCATTCATCGTGTCCTGGTTAGTGATCATTGGTCTCCTGGGAGGTTCAGCGGCTCTTTTCATGGGCAAGCTGACCAACCAGTTCTCGATCCCAGGAACTGAAACCCAGAAGACCCTCGATCAAGTAAAAGGGGTCTTCCCTGACTTCAGCGGCGGCACCGGCTCGGTCGTTTTTGCTACCGAGAACGGCGAAAAGTTCACGTCTGAACAGAAAAAGAAGATCGACTCGATCCTCTCTGGCCTCGAAGACGACAAGACTGTGCTCTCCGCGGTCAACCCGTTCAAGAGCCAGGAAGAGCTCTCAAAGGCAGGCGAGAAGATCGCCGAAGGCAAGAAAGAGCTCGAGAAGAACGAGAAGAAACTAGCCGACGGCCAGAAGCAACTGGACGGCGCGAAGAAACAGCTCGAAGACGGCCAGAAGGAACTCGATGACGGCAAGAAGCAGCTCGAAGACGGCCTGAAGCAGGCTGAAGAGGCCGCGCAACAGCTCGAAGCGGCTGGCATGACCCAGAGCCCGGAGTACATGCAGGCGCAGGGAACCATCCAGGCGCTCAAGCAGCAAGAGGCTGGCTTGAAGGCCAAGCAAGCGGAACTCGATGCGGGCCGCGCTGAGATCGACGCTAAGCAGAAAGAACTCGATGACGGCAAGAAGCAACTCGAAGACGGCCGGGCGGAGCTAGCTCAGGGCCAGCGGCAAGCGGAATCCGCGGAAGGCATGAAGTTCGTCTCTGATGACGGCGCGACCGCGATCTCTCACATGCAGTTCGAAGGCCAGGCGGAAGCCATGGAGTCCGAGAAGCGCGATCACCTGCTGAGCGAGCTTCACAGCGTCGAAAGCCTGGGAGTTGAGGTTTACCCGTCTACCGAAATCTCCTCCGACCTGAACAGCATCTTCGGCATCGGAGAGGTCATCGGCCTCGTTATTGCAGGCCTTGTGCTGCTCATCATGATGGGCACGTTCGTGGGTGCCGGGCTGCCGCTTCTGCAAGCAGTCCTGGGTGTGGGCGCTGGTGTCGCGGGTACCCTCGCATTCTCTTCAGTGCTGGATATGGCCTCGATTACCCCAGCCCTGGCTCTCATGCTGGGCTTGGCTGTGGGTATTGACTACACACTGTTCATCGTTCACCGCCACCGCCGCCAGCTGATGCAGGGCGTTGAGGTCAAGGAATCGATTGGCTTGGCGGTCGGTACCTCCGGTAGCGCTGTTGTATTCGCTGGCTTGACGGTTGTGATTGCGCTTGCCGCGTTGGTTGTTCCGGGCTTGCCGTTCCTTTCGATTCTGGGCTTGTCCGCTGCCGCGACGGTCGCGTTGGCTGTGTTGATCGCGATCACGCTGACCCCTGCGTTGCTTTCGTTGATCGGCACGCGGATCGTTTCGAAGCGTGCACAGAGGGCTTTCGATGCTAAGCAAGAGAAACAGCAGGCTCGTGCAGCAGCCGCTGGCGCTGAGGATGCTAAAGACCACGGCAACCACACTGGGTGGGCTCGTTTCACTACCGGCAAGCCGTGGATCGCGGCACTTGCTGGCGTGCTGTTGCTCGGGATTATTGCGATCCCAGCTACCAAGCTCACGACTGCGTTGCCTGACGGCGCCCAAGAGCCGTATGGCTCGGATGCACAGGTTGCGTACACGAAGATTTCTGACGATTTCGGCGCTGGTTTCAACGGTCCTATCCTCGGTCTCGTGACTCTGCCGGAGGGGGCATCTGAAGTTGAGGCGCAGAAGTCTCTATACGAAGCCGCTGAGAAGGTCCGCAAGTTCGATGGTGTGATCGCTGCTGCCCCAACCCAGCAGAGTGATGACAACCGTTACGGCTTGCTCCAGATCATCCCAACTACTGGCCCTGCCGATAAGAAGACCGTTGAACTGGTCGACCAGATCCGTGCGGCCGAACCTGAGATTGAAAACGCTACGGGCGCGAAGCTCGCGTTGACTGGTCAGGTGACCGCGATGATCGACGTGTCCGAAAAGATGGCGGAAGCTCTGCCGCCATATCTCGTGATTGTGGTGGGCTTGTCGCTCGTGCTGTTGCTGCTCGTGTTCCGCTCAATCGTTGTGCCGCTGGTCGCAACGCTCGGCTTCCTGCTTTCGCTCGCAGCCGCGTTCGGTGCAACCGTTGCGGTGTATCAGTTGGGTTGGCTCGGTGAACTGTTCGGCGTCCATACGCCTGGCCCGATCATGTCCTTCCTGCCAATCCTGTTGACCGGTATCTTGTTCGGTCTGGCGATGGACTACCAGATGTTCCTCGTGACCGCGATGCGCGAGGCATTCGTGCACGGCGCCTCACCTCGCGCAGCAGTCCGCAAGGGTATGAAGTCGGCAGCCCCAGTTGTGGTGGCCGCGGCGCTCATCATGATCTCCGTGTTCGCAGGCTTCATCTTCTCCGAACTCGCGATGATCCGTCCGATCGGTTTCGCGCTGGCATTCGGTGTGCTGTTCGACGCGTTCGTGGTCCGGTTGACCATCACCCCGGCAATCATGACGCTGCTCGGCAAGCACGCGTGGTTCATCCCACGCTGGCTCGACAAGGTCTTGCCGAACGTGGACGTTGAAGGTGAATCCCTCAGCGAAGAGATCGCGGCCGCCGAGCGCGCCGCCGGCGCGCGGTAGCCGCTAACGTAAGGGGTGGGGTTTCGTGCGAAACCCCACCCCGCATCGTTGTTTAGAACCCTATTCTTCACGTGGAGGTTCCGTGTCCACTCACCTTCGTGCCCTCGATCTTCCGGAAGGGCTGCTTGCTTTCGTAGGGAACCTGCGTTCCATGGACGCACCCACGTGGGCCGGCATTTCCACGTTGCGGCAGAACGTTTTCATCGTCGAACAGGAATGCAACTACGCAGACCAGGACCTCGACGACCTTGAGGACACCACGGAACACTTGTGGGTTGAAGACGGCGCCGGGGTCGTGTTCGCGACCCTGCGGATCATGAACGAAAAACCGAAAGGCACCGGCCTCGGCCTACCGCTGCTGGGAAATGCACAGGCCGGGAATGCGCAGAGCATCAACATCTTCAACCCTAGCGGCAACGCGTCGGGTAACAGCGCCGCGGGTTCCGCGCCGCAAACCAAACGCATCGGCCGAGTTGCGGTGCACAGCAAACGCCGCGGCCAGGGCATCGGGCGCACGCTCATGAAGACTGCGGTGGCGCGTTGCGGTAAGCGCCGCATCGTGCTCGACGCGCAATCCCACCTGGCTGACTGGTACACGCAGTTCGGTTTCGTGGTGGACGGCGACGAGTTCCTCGACGTAGGAATCGCGCACGTGCCGATGGTGCGCGAAGCACTCTAACTGCTGCGCCCGCGGCACTGTAACTGTACCGGTTGCAAGCGCGGCCCGGTAGCGGTCGATGCGCTCGGGGCTGCGGTTGTCAATGGACGCAGTTCCGCGGCCGGCGAGCGCCCTGCGGATATACTCGGGCATATGGCTGAAACGACTTCCCCACTGAATGCTCCCTTGATTAAAGCGCGTGAAATCAGCACTGAAGAGCACCTTGAGTTCCTGGCGCAGCACCCTGATGCGAGCTTCATGCAGACCCCGGCCTGGGGTGGCGTGAAGTCTGATTGGGATCCGGTTTCGCTCGGTATTTACGCGGGCGAGAAGCTCGTTGGCTCTGCGTTGGTTCTTTTGCGCTGGGCGCCGGTCATCAAGCGTTGCCTCGCTTATGTGCCGATGGGACCAGTGATCGATTGGTCTGAATACCCTGCGGACGCAGTGGTCGATGCGCTGGTTGAGGACGTGAAGCGGCGCGGCGCGTTCGCGTTGCGTTTCGGCCCGAACGTCAAACTAAAGCGGTGGGCTTCCGCTGGTGTCCGGAAGGTTCAGGGCGCCGGAACTATGCAGACCCTCGATGAGCTTGAGCCCACCGAAACATACGAGCTGGGTGCCCAGCTCACTGATGCTTTCCGTGCCCGCGGCGCTCGCCCGCTCGGTGGCGGCTTGGATTTCGAAGCCGGCCAGCCCGCATGCCTCGCACTGGTTCCGCTCGTGGATGACCAGGGGAACCAGCTGGATCTGGAGGGCGCGCTGAAATCGTTTTCATCCGGTGACCGCCGCAATGCTCGCAAGGCGCGGCGCGTTGGCTTTGTGGTGCATGAGAATCCCGACAATGTCTTCGCTCGCTTCAGCGCACTGATGGATGCAACCGGTAAGCGGCAGGATTTCAGGCCTCGCCCAGCGTCATATTATGAGACCCTCTACAAAGAACTGAACGATCAAGAACCGGGTTCTTGCCGCATCTTTATTGCGTCCGCCCCGGACGACGAGAACCACGACCTCGCCGCCGTGATGCTGGTGATGCGAGGCAATCAGGCTTGGTATCCATACGGCGGTTCGGTTCAAGACCGTACCTACTCGGGTGCCCCTCGCTTGCTACAGACCGTGATGATTGAGGCTGCGATTGAGCGCGGCTGCGTTGTGTTGGATCAAGGTGGCGTCACCTCAACCCTGCAGATGGGCGGAGAGCACGCGGGCGGTTTGACGCACTTCAAGACCGGCCTCGGCGCGGATATTTTCCGGATGGTCGGCGAGTGGGAGATCGCGATCAGCAAACCGATCACGTGGGCGTTCAATAAATACATGGACATCCGTTCCAAGTAGCGCTCAAGCGTACGCACCCGCCCCTCAGCCATCGAACTTCCAAGGAGGCACCCTGTGACGACCGTGAGCCCCAACCAGCCTTTTGTCCCCGTTTTGTATGGCGGCGACATGGGTACGTACGCGATGGCGCGGGCGTTCCACGAGAACTACGGCGTCACGTCGGTCATCGTGACGGGCGAGTCGAACGGCGCGATCAGCAATTCCACCATCGTGGACCTGCGGCCGGCAGGAACCATGACGGACGAGGACCGCGTGATCCAGTTCTTGCTCGAACAGGGGCGGGAGCTTGCGGGGCCAAGGCGCCGACCACTGTTGCTTCTAGGGTCGATGGACCTCCACATCGGGCAGTTGGTGCGCAACCGTGAGGCGCTCGAGGAGTTCTATACCCTCCCCTACCCTGACGAGCGCACCATCGCGGCGGCCGCGAATAAAGCTGAATTTTATGCGGCGTGCGAGAAGTTGGGGATCCCGCACCCGCGCACTGTGGTGGTTGATCCGGGCAAGGCTGCAGGCGGGAACGCGGAAGCCGCGGTCCCGGGTGAGCTGCCTGAGTTCCCGCTGATCGGTAAGCCGGCTGATTCCGCGGCGTGGGTCAACGCCCGGTTTGAAGGCAAGCAGAAGGTTTTCCGTTTCACGGACCGCGATGCGGTGGTCACGATGGTGGGCCGCATGGCTGAGGCCGGATACACGCAGCCGTTCATCCTGCAGGAAATGATTCCTGGCGGCGACGAGAACATGCGGTTGTGCTCGATGTACGGTGCTAAGGATGGTTCTGGGACGCTGTATGTTGCCAACGCGAATGTGGTGGTTGAGGAGCATTCCCCGATTGTTGAGGGGAACTCGGCGGGCATCGTCACCGTTGACAATCCGGATATTGTGCCGTCCGTCAAGGCCTTGGTTGAGCATTTCGGCTGGACCGGCTGGGCGATGGTGGATGCCAAGTTGGATCCGCGCGATGGCGTGGTCAAGCTGTTCGAAATGAACCCGCGTTTGGGCCGGAACCACTATTACATGCAGGCGGCGGGGCTCGCGGCTTCGCGCGTGTATGTTCAGCAGTGGCTGGATGCCGGTGAGTTCGGGCTTTCCGATGGCAGCCCGGTTGTGTCCGATGCGGATTCCCGCGTGGACGGCGAAACCCGCGTGTTGACGCGCGAACACTTGTACACGGTGCTTCCGTTGTGGCTTTTGAAGAAGTACGCGAAAGGCGCCTCTGGCGAGCAGGCGAAGGCGCTCATCAAGGCTCGCAAGGTCACGAATCCGCTGTTCTATAAGGTTGAGCGCAGCCCCCGCCGGTGGCTGTATATCGCGATGGCGATGGTCAACTACGTCAAGAAGTTCCGCGACTTCCCGCCTGTTTAAGTGGCGCATGCTGCGCCGGCGGCGTTCGGTTGTGGCTCTGGCGGCGTCCGGTTGTAGTCCGTCCGCTAAGGCTCTGATGTGATCCGCTCTGCGTGGACCTCATCACAGTCCCTAGATACCCCTAGGGAGTATGGGTATAGTGAGGGTCATGACTGATTCGACTGGCTCCACGCATCACGATCCGCACGCGGGTCACGGCTACACCCAAGACAAGACGGCGTTGCTGAACCGGTTGCGCCGCATCGAAGGGCAAGTCCGCGGAATCTCGCGCATGGTCGAGGAGAACACGTACTGCCTCGACATCCTCACCCAGGTCGCGTCAGTGAACTCGGCCATCCATAAGGTTTCGCTCGAGCTCATCCGGGACCACATCAACCACTGCGTGGTCGATGCCGCGCAGAAGTCCCTAGACACAGGCGACGCCACGATCGTCCAGAACAAGGTCGACGAGATCACCGCCGCCGTCGGCCGCCTCCTGCGCTAACTCAACACTTTTCCCAACACTTCCCTCCAACTGAAGGAGACCCCAATGTCTGTAACCCTGAACGTTTCCGGCATGACCTGCCACCACTGCGTCTCGTCTGTCAAAGAAGAACTCGGCGAGATCGACGGCGTCACCAACATCGACGTCGCGCTCAACACCGGCGGTACATCCGTCGTGACATTCGACGCCAGCGCTTCCGTGACCGACCAGCAGCTCCGCGACGCAATCGACGAGGCCGGCTACGACATCACGGAGGTGACCCGCGCGTGAGTGAAACGCAGCGTGCAGTTACCCTCGACATCGATGGAATGACGTGCGCGTCCTGCGTCAACCGGATTGAACGGAAGCTCGGGAAGCTTCCCGGCGTGAGCGCGAGTGTCAACCTCCCGCTTGAAACGGCACGCGTCACCGTGCCCGAGGACATCGAGGACAACGAGCTCATTGAGGTCATCCGGAAGGCAGGCTACGACGCGCGCGTCCACGCCCCCAAGAAAGCACCAGCGGCAGCTTCTTCCGTCCCGGCAGCTGACCCGGTGGCTGACCCGGCGCTGACCGGCTCGGAACATAGTGAACCTGAGCGCCCTGACCCAGCCCTCGAATACGGTTCGTCCGCGGGATACCGGGTTCCGCTGTTCAAACGCTTCCTCATCGCGGGGACCCTGACCGCTCCGGTGCTTGTGATCTCGATGATCCCGGGGCTTCAGTTCCCGCATTGGGGCTGGGTTGCCGGCTTGTTTTCCTTGCCGGTGGCTACCTGGGCCGCGTGGCCGTTCCATAAGGCTGCGGCGATCAACGCACGCCACGGGGCGTCTACGATGGACACGCTTGTGTCCATCGGCGTGACTGTGGCCACGATCTATTCCTGGGTTCAGTTACTGCGTGACCCGGCGATGACCGCTCACGCGCGCCTCGGCGACACGCATGCGATGCACGGGCACGACCTGTACTTCGAATCTGCCGCCGTCATCGTCACGTTCCTCCTTTTGGGCCGATGGCTTGAAGCTCGCGCCCGCCACGGCGCTGCCGACGCGACCCGCGCTTTGCTTGAGCTGGGCGCGAGCCACGCAACTGTTGTTGATTCCGACGGCGGCCACCGCGAGGTCGCAGCCGAGGACCTCGCCGTGGGCGACGTTATTCTGGTGCGCCCGGGGGAGAAGATCGCGGCGGATGGTGTGGTGCTCGAAGGTCATTCCGATGTGGATGCCTCGGTGATCACGGGTGAATCCGTTCCGGTGCCGGTCGCTCCAGGCGTGGAGGTCACCGGCGCGACCATCAACACGTCCGGGCGCCTCTTGGTGCGTGTGACCGCGGCGGGCGAGGATTCAACACTGGCTGCCATGGGGCGGCTGATTGCTCAAGCGCAGTCTGAGAAGACACCCCTTGTGCGTCTTGTGGACCGAATTTCCGGTGTTTTCGTTCCGGTTGTTTTAGCACTAGCGGTGCTCACGTTTGTGGGATGGTGGCTCATCGCCGGCGACCCTTCGGGTGGTTTCATCGCCGCCGTGACTGTTTTGGTGGTCGCGTGCCCGTGCGCGCTCGGGCTGGCGACGCCCGTCGCGCTCGTGGCGGGCACGGGCAACGGCGCGAGCCGCGGCATCCTCATCTCGGGACCAGCTGTTCTTGAGGAAGCGCGGCACCTCGACGCCGTAGTGCTTGATAAGACGGGGACCATCACCGAAGGTCGCATGACGCTCACGGCCACGCACCTACTTCCAGCCGCTAGCGCTGCCGGCTCCCCTGCCGCAGCCGCGGACATCAGCGCCGACACCGCGCTGGCTCTTGCCGCCGCACTCGAGCGGAACTCGGAGCACCCCATCGCCCGCGCCATCGTCGACGCCGCGGATGCATCAACCGCCGCGCGCAACAGCACCCGGCCTACGGTTGAGGACTTCGCGTCCCACGCCGGAAGCGGGGTGAGCGGTGTAGTTGACGGTCAAGACGTCGCGGTGGGAACGCTGGATTTGCTCGCCGAGCGTGGCATGGCAGTCACTGACGCTGACCGCGCTGAGCTTGCGCGGCTTGAACGCGAGGGCATGACGGTGGTCGCACTCGGCGTCGAGAGCAATGCGATTGCGCTACTGAGTGTGAGTGATCAGGTCAAGCCAGATTCCGCGGACGCTATCGCGCGGCTCACCTCGATGGGTGTGACGCCGTGGATGGTCACGGGTGATAACCGAGAGGTTGCGCTTGCGGTTGCTCGCGAGGTTGGTATCCCGGAAACGCACGTGATGGCTGGCGTGAAGCCTGAAGGCAAGGTCGATGCGATCCGCCGTTTGCAGGCGGAAGGCAAGAAGGTAGCGATGGTCGGCGATGGCGTCAACGACGCGCCGGCCTTGATGACCTCAGACCTTGGGTTAGCGATGGGTGCGGGCACCGATGTTGCGCGCGTGGCCGCGGGGGTGACTCTGATGGGGTCGTCGCTGGGGCAGGCCGCGGACGCGATCGAGCTGTCGCGTCAAACGCTGCGCATCATCCGGCAGAACATTTTCTGGGCGTTCTTCTATAACGTTGCTGCGCTCCCGGTGGCAGTCATGGGGCTGCTGAACCCGATGATCGCCGGCATCGCGATGGCCGCTAGCTCGGTGATCGTGGTGTTGAATGCGTTGCGCTTGCGTCGCTTCGGCCAGCGTCACGGCGGTTAACCTCCCCTGGCGCACGTAAGGGTCGCATCACGATGTGAGAAGATACCAACCGTGAAAGCTCATGAGTTGGTAATGCAGTGGGTGACCGACGAACTTTCGGCGGGCCGCCTCAGCATTGGCGACCATTTGCCCAGCGAACGGGCGCTGGCTGAAACGCTTAAGGTTTCTCGCGGTTCCATCCGCGAAGCGCTGCGTGTTCTGGAGGCCTTGGGTTCTATCCGGAGTTCGACGGGGTCGGGACCTCGCGCTGGAACCGTGATTACTGCGGCGCCTGAGCAGGCGCTTTCGCTCGCGCTGAACCTCCAGTTGGCTACGAGCCAGGTTGAGCACCCCCACGTGTTTGAGATGCGCCTCTTGCTTGAGGATTGGGCCGTGCGCAACGTTGGCCCCGAGAACGCTGACCCGCAGCATCCGGTATGGATGAAGGCCGAAAAGCTTCTGGACATGATGGATGATCCGGCTTTGCCTGTTGCCGACTTCCTGAACCTGGACGCCCAGTTCCACGTTGCGCTGTCTCATGCGGCGAATAACCCGCTCGCCTCAACGCTCATGGATGCGATGCGTACCGCGATCGAAGACCACACGGTTGAGCGCGCCCAAGCTCTCCCCGACTGGGAGGCGACGTCCAAGCGTCTGCGTAGCGAGCATCGTGCGATCCTGGATGCCGCACGCCATGGCCAGGCTGACACGGCCGCGGATCTGCTGAAGGAACACATCCGCGGCTACTACGCCGAAACCTCGGCCTGAGCCTGACTCCGGACGCTACCGCGGCCGTCTTTGCCCGGCCCACAGAAATCCACCCCTTGCGCAAGTGTGATAAACCTCATATTGTATGTGGTTAGACCACATGGTCTGACCACACATAGTCTTGACATTGGCCCCAGAAAACGGCCCCTAGATTCAGGAGTAGCTTTGAAGCCTTCAACGCATCAGAACTCCGCCGCAACCAACCCGGCAGCAACTGCCACGAGCGCAGGCTCGGGCAGCAACGCCGGCGCAGGCTCCAAAGCCAGCAGACCACAAGAGAAACAGCCCCTCAACTACCGGGTTCTGCTCGGAAGCCTCAGCGGCTCCGTCATCGAATGGTTCGACTTCCTGATCTACGGAACCGTCGCGGCCCTTGTCTTCAACAAGATCTACTTCCCTAGCGACAACGCGTTCATGGCCACCTTCCTGGCCTACGTATCGTTCTCGTTGACTTTCTTCTTCCGCCCGCTCGGCGGCGTGATCTTCTCCCACATCGGCGACCGCATCGGCCGTAAGAAGACCCTGTTCATCACCCTGTGCCTCATGGGTGGCGGAACCGTGGCGATCGGTTTGCTGCCGGATTATTCGATGATCGGGCTGTGGGCGCCGATCCTGCTGTGCCTGTTCCGTATTCTGCAGGGCCTGGGCATCGGCGGCGAATGGGGCGGCGCACTGCTGCTCGCCTACGAATACGCGCCACGCAACCGCCGCGGCCTCTACGGCGCGGTGCCTCAGATGGGTATCTCGCTCGGTATGCTTCTCGCTTCCGCTGTGGTTGCGCTGCTGACCCTCATGCCAGAAGACCAGTTCATGCTGTGGGGCTGGCGCATCCCATTCGTTGCATCCATCGTGCTCGTGTTGATTGGCCTGTGGATTCGTAACGGCCTTGACGACACCCCTGAGTTCCGCCGCATGCGTGAACAGGGCAAGCAGCTCAAGCTTCCGATCAAGGAAGTTGTCACCAAGCACTGGGGTGCAGTCCTGGTTTCGATCGCCGCGAAGGCCGCTGAAACCGGTCCGTTCTACATCTTCGGAACCTACATCGTCGCGTACGCAACCAACATTCTCGGCGCCCGCAACAACATGGTTCTGCTCGCGGTAGCTGCCGCCGCGTTCGTCGCGACCATCTGGATGCCGGTGTTC
Source organism: Pseudoglutamicibacter cumminsii (assembly GCF_016907775.1). Classification (NCBI taxonomy): domain Bacteria; kingdom Bacillati; phylum Actinomycetota; class Actinomycetes; order Micrococcales; family Micrococcaceae; genus Pseudoglutamicibacter; species Pseudoglutamicibacter cumminsii. The sequence continues at coordinate 768,792 of NZ_JAFBCO010000001.1, forward strand.
GGCGCGATCTCCGACCGCATGAACCGCGGAGCCCTCTACCGCGCGTGCGCCATGACCACCATCGTGCTCGTGTTCCCGTACTACTGGATCCTCAACACCGGCGAGACGTGGGCGCTGTTCGCCGCGACCATCCTCGGCTTCGGTATCCTCTGGGGCTCCGTCAACGCAATCTTGGGCACCCTGATTGCTGAAAACTTCGCACCACAGGTCCGCTACACCGGCGCATCGCTCGGCTACCAGCTGGGTGCCGCGATCTTCGGCGGTACCGCGCCACTCATCGCTGTCTGGCTGTTCGAAATCTCGGGCGGCCAGTGGTGGCCAATCGCGTGCTACGTCATCTTCTGCTGCTTGATCTCCGTGATCGCAAGCTTCTTCATCCATCGCGTGGCCTACATCGAAGATGAGATCCTGGAAAACGAGGCCGCTGACGCTGCGCCTGCTGCGGCCGCTACCGCATCGTAAACCTGACCATTACCCGAGCGACACGTACTTACCTGCCGCATTGATTCAGAGAAAGGAAGAGCGTTGATTCGCCGTCAGCTCCCCAATCCGGTCGAGATTTTTGATCTTCTGAAGTTCAAGAAGCCCGAGCTTAACCCTAAGAAGCGCCGCCTCAGCAACGCGCTGACCGTGAGCGACCTGCGGAAGATCGCTAAGCGCCGCACCCCGGCCGCCGCATTCGACTACACCGATGGTGGCGCTGAGGAAGAGATCAGTATGCACCGCGCTGAGCAGGCGTTCCGGGACGTGGAATTCCATCCGGACATCCTCAAACCAGCTGAACATGTTGACACCTCGGTGGAGATCCTCGGTGGCAGCTCCGCACTTCCATTCGGTATTGCACCAACCGGTTTCACCCGCCTGATGCAGACCGAAGGCGAGCACGCTGGTGCAGCCGCCGCTGGTGCCGCTGGTATTCCGTTTACGCTTTCGACGCTGGGTACGGCTTCGATTGAGGACGTCAAGAAGGCGAACCCTCACGGCCGTAACTGGTTCCAGCTCTATGTGATGCGGGACCGTGAAATCTCGTACGGCTTGGTTGAGCGCGCCGCTAGGGCCGGGTTCGACACTCTCATGTTCACGGTCGACACCCCGATTGCTGGTCACCGTTTGCGTGACTCCCGTAACGGCTTCTCGATCCCGCCGCAGATCAGTTTGGGGACCGTGTTGAACGCGATCCCTCGCCCGTGGTGGTGGATCGACTTCCTGACCACCCCTAAGCTCGAGTTCGCTTCGCTGTCGTCGACTGGCGGCACCGTGGGTGAGCTGTTGAACTCTGCGATGGACCCGACCATTTCCTACGAGGACCTCAAGGTTATTCGTGAAATGTGGCCAGGCAAGATTGTGGTCAAGGGCGTTCAGACGGTTGAGGATTCCCACCGCCTGCTGGACCACGGTGTGGATGGCCTGGTTCTGTCTAACCACGGTGGCCGTCAGCTGGACCGCGCACCGGTTCCGTTCCAGTTGCTGCCGAAGGTTGTGCGTGAGGTCGGCAAGGATGCGACCGTCATGATCGACACCGGTATCCGCACTGGTGCCGACATCGTGGCGTCGATGGCTTTGGGCGCTAAGTTCACCCTGATCGGCCGCGCTTACCTCTACGGCCTGATGGCTGGTGGCCGCGAGGGTGTTGACCGCACCATCGAGATTCTGCGCACCGAGGTTGAGCGCACCATGACGCTGCTGGGCGTTTCTTCGGTTGAGGAGCTCGAGCCTCGCCACGTGACCCAGCTTCAGCGCCTGGCACCTGTCAAGAACGATGCGGTGGAGGCCGCCGAGGGCTTGCTCTGAAACTAAGGAGCTAGCTGCGGCGAGCTGATTCAGCAGCACAGCTCCAGCTAGGAACGACTCGGGGCGGGACACCGGTTGGTGTCCCGCCCCGACTCGTTCCACCCAGGACGTGTCTCCCATTAAGCGTTCTCAAGGGCGTAGGATATTGCGATGTGGCCGCGTTGAGAGAGTTGAGTCCCGAGCGGGACCGCGATGTTGAGGCCCTTCAATCACTTTTGGAGTCCGCTCCGGACTACTCCCGCCGTATCACGGGCAGCGCCCCTGGACCATCGGACGGCCATGACGTGCTTGAGGCTCTTCCTCGAGGCCTTGACCCTCGGTGCAAGCTCGACCTTGGCCTGTGGAGCGAAGACTCTGGCCGGCTCCTCGGGTTCGCGGATGTTCTTCATGGATGGCCTCGATCTCGTGTCGCTCACGTCGGCCTCCTGGTGGTGCATGGCGCGCATCGCGGACGAGGTATCGGCAGACAGCTGCACGACGGTGTCGTGGAGCGAGCCGTGCAGTGGGGTGAAGCGCCCTGGGTTTAGTGGAGACTCAGCTCATTTGATTTCTACCAGTTCTTTGGCGCTGGTAACCCCAGCATAGGACTTTTCTTCATGCTCGAGCGGAGGCACATCCCCGAGGTAGCCGTGCAGCCGCTGCGTGTTGTGCCAGTGCACCCATCCCAATGTCGCGAGTTCGAGATCATCGATCGTTTTCCACGGCCCCGACTTCGCTGGCCCGCGCACCAACTCGGCCTTGTCGTAGCCGTTCACCGTCTCAGCGAGAGCATTGTCATAGCTGTCGCCAACGGTCCCGATCGAGGGCGTCGCCCCGATTTCGGCAAGACGCTCACCGTAACGAATGGACGTGAATTGACTGCCCGCATCGCTATGGCAGCGCAGGTCTGGGAGGTGCCTGCCGCGTGACCAGCGGGCCATCTCGATCGCGTCGAGCACCGTCTCGGTCTTCATGCTCGATGCACATCGCCAGCCCACAATCATGCGGCTGAACGCGTCGATGATGAAGCAGAGGTAAGCGACTCCCTGCCAGGTGGGCACGAACGTCAGATCTGTCACCCACAACTGGTTTGGCGCATCCGCCCTGAATACCCGGTTCACGAGGTCGGGATGCCTCGGCATCCTCGGGTCAGACTTCGTGGTCTTGACCCGTTTCTCGCGCCGCACCCCTTCAATCTGAAGGATTTTCATCAGTCTCGCGACTTGGTCACGACCGATATCGATACCCGATCGCTGGGCTGCTTTCCAGCAGCTTACGCACCCCATAGACCGAGTAGTTTGATTCCCAGAGCTCGAGTAGCCGCGGCGCGACCTCCGCGTCCCTGATCTGCCGGGCTGATACCGGCCTGCCGTTCGCGGCGTAATACGTAGACTTTCAAGATTTCATTCGCGCGCTTGAGTTCACGCACCTCTTGTTCAAGTTCTCGCATACGTGTCTGCTCGTCGGTCCTCACCCCAGCTTTCACACCGTCATCGATGCCAGCTTGAGGCACCCAGGGCGCACTGACTCAACACCATAACCGAGTTGCTCAGCCACCCGCGAGGTCGTTCCTTGGCTCGTACCGAGCTCGGCGCGGAGCGTTCACACCATCCGGACCGCCGCAGCCTTCTCCTCAGTGGAATAGCGGCGTCCCTTGTTCTTGTGTTGGACCATGGCTCCATTCTCGTTCCATAACTCTGGAGCCTCCACCAAACCCAGGGCGCTTCACTTTACGGCCTCACTGCAAATCCCCTAAAGAAGAGACCGCTACTGAGCTTTGCCGGATCGTCATCCAGCACGACCCGCCCCACTTCTTCGCCGGTGGACCGGTCATAACGCAAAATTCTGTACGGAGAACCATCATTATTATCTGCCATGACGACAACCTCAGTATCAGTGAAGATCGCCACGGATGAAGCGGAATTATCGCTATATCCTTCAACGCTAAATTTGCGTTCCGTATGTCCCGTCTTGATGTCCGTGGACATGATCGAATCCTTAACCCCGTACCACTCAAGCTTTCCGTCCTTCAGCGACTGACGGGTTACTTGAGGAAGGTCTGTACCATCTTCACTGATCAAAGGCTCGGTCACTTCATCTGAGCTCAGGGCCTTGCTCTCATACTTACCGGTCTTGGTGTCCCAAATCGATAAAACGGGCTTAGCAGGAACATCCAATCCACCTCGTCTCTCGTCAGAGATGTAGTAGATCTTTCCATTAAGGCATGGCGCATCATTGAGTACCTGGCCCTCTCTAGCCTGAGTACTGCTGCCGACAACTTTCTCCTTGCCATTGTTCGTGCCAGTTAATTGGCTGAGAACCATGGGCTCTGTATCAGGATCACCCGTCTTCGAATATGGACCGGTAGCCAAACCTATCCCGAAGACCTTCCCCTCGCACTGAGCAGCAATGAAATAGCTACCTTCAACTTCGGCTAGAGAGCTTCCGGAACTGGTGGTGGTCACAACCTGAGTCGTATACCCGACGTCGCTGAAGCCCAGATTATAAAGTCCCACTACAGTATCCGGCGTGGTGGCAAGCATGGCGTATTGGCTGTCCGTTTTTGCATTCTCAAAACTCTTCATGCCGTTACCATCTAATAAATAGTCGGTCTTCATATCACTGAAGAACAACCCCTTCTCAGTCCACGCTATCGAGCACATGTCCATGCCCCAGGTCTGCACTTCTGAAAAAGCACCATCGTCGTTTACCAGCAAAACCTTTCCGTCTAGGCTTTTCCCATCCATGTCACGGCTCTGAGCACTGAAGCACAGTGCGTACGCGGCCTCGCCTAGAGCCTTGGTTTTTTGGGATGAGGGATCAGCTGGTGAACAGCTAACCAGGGTAAAAACAGTGGCCGACACTGCCGCTGCGGTGATGATACGACGTCCGTGAATCATGAGTGTTCCATTCTGATACAGAGTTTGGGCCGGCCCAATCTTAGGCCGGCCCAAATACTAGTTTTCCAGTACGTTTAGAGGGTCTTGTACGTCACTGTCTTTGAGGAATCCTTAATGTTGTAAGGATAAACGCCCGGACCTCCGTTGCCGTCCAGATCAATCCCCGTCGCCGCCTTGTAGGCCGCCCACACCAACTGCGAACAATTCATCGTCGAACCGGTCGTCGACTTGTTCACGGCAAAATTGAAGTTATATCCCTTGCCGCGCAATTTGTTGAAGGCATAGTTAGCAGCCTTACCTCTATTGGTCGATGTAGTCCTAACGTACTGCTTCACCGCGCCCTTGCCTACCTGCACCTTGTTGGCTGCGATGGATCGGCTCTTCTTTCCGGCCCCGGGAGCTTCCACGATGGTTGCGGTTGAGTAGTAAATGCCTGTGTGGCCATGCCGAACGAAAAACGTCGAAGCAGGAGAGACGAAAATATCACCCTTACGCTTCGCAGGACCCAAGGTAACGGTACCGCTGCCCCCGCTACTGCTGCGGGCCGAAGCAACGCTTCGATTAGCCAGAGAATCGACCGATTTCGCTTCCCGCACCGAAGCCTTACTCTCGGACAAAGCCCGATTAACGGCTTCGTCCAAACTGATTCCTTCATCCTGTGCGAACTTACCCAGCGAATCTCTCAGCTCGGTGACCGAGGTTCCAGGATTGAGACTTGCCAGCTCATTCAAAGAACCGTTTCCCGTATCAGCCAACGCCGGCATAGCCGAACCAATGACCAGCATGCTCGAAGCTGCGATTCCCGCGAACATATGACGTTTTTTCAAAACACAACCCCTAGCACGTAGCAGTAATGATCCAAGTAACCCGTCAAACATGAACATAAAGAAGCACAAAAATGCATAGCGCATCCGACGCACGTTCAACGAAAAAGATCCTTGATCTGAAGAGAAATAATATTTCAGATCAGTGGATAAAATGATCCTAGCGTTAAGCACGTCACCACGGAAGACTCTTTGGTAAATTTTTCACAGATTTTTATATATGTTCACGTCAGACTTCAAACCAACCCCACCGACGCCCGAGACAAAACCACCAGCAAGAACCTTCAGCTACGCGCTCCAACCAAATACGCGTGATACCCACCCATGCACTAATCTCAAAAACGGTCGTTTATGACACACCTATCTGCCGGGGTGGTCGAGAATCCTCGAGGGTTGAGAACTCAACAGATTTTCCGAGTTCGAGTCCCTGTAAGAGAACATCGACACCAGCCCTTCGGGCGGAAGACTCGTATTCAGTATCATCGCCTCCCTCGCGGAGTTGGAACGAGACCCCCGTCCCCGAACGTACCAACGCCGGCGGACGACCCACACCTCTCTCGCCTGACACACTGCGCGCCGCAAGAAGACTCTTTGAACAGCGCGACATGACTGTGGCGCAGATCGGTGAAGTTCTGGGCGTTAGCCGCAGCATGATCTATCGCGCCCTGGGGAAACATCGCTCGAAGTAGAAAACGCTCTCTGCTGAATTATCCACTTATCTAATAAGCATCAATCTACCTCGACCGAAAAATGTCAAGCTGTGTGGAGTCACTAAGCAGCCTGCAACGCAGCTCCTGCGTCTTCTGACGGCAGGTTGATTCCAACAATTCCTGCAGGCGCAGGAGTGACCGGATCCCGGTGAAAACGTGCTGGATGCTTCCGGTAGTAATCTTCCAAAGCCTGCTGCCGCACCTGCCAAACCTGCTCCCAGGACCCGTCATGGACCTGCGCCGGAGAGAACAATGAAGCGCCCTGGGTTTAGTGGAGACTCAGCTCATTTGATTTCTACCAGTTCTTTGGCGCTGGTAACCCCAGCATAGGACTTTTCTTCATGCTCGAGCGGAGGCACATCCCCGAGGTAGCCGTGCAGCCGCTGCGTGTTGTGCCAGTGCACCCATCCCAATGTCGCGAGTTCGAGATCATCGATCGTTTTCCACGGCCCCGACTTCGCTGGCCCGCGCACCAACTCGGCCTTGTCGTAGCCGTTCACCGTCTCAGCGAGAGCATTGTCATAGCTGTCGCCAACGGTCCCGATCGAGGGCGTCGCCCCGATTTCGGCAAGACGCTCACCGTAACGAATGGACGTGAATTGACTGCCCGCATCGCTATGGCAGCGCAGGTCTGGGAGGTGCCTGCCGCGTGACCAGCGGGCCATCTCGATCGCGTCGAGCACCGTCTCGGTCTTCATGCTCGATGCACATCGCCAGCCCACAATCATGCGGCTGAACGCGTCGATGATGAAGCAGAGGTAAGCGACTCCCTGCCAGGTGGGCACGAACGTCAGATCTGTCACCCACAACTGGTTTGGCGCATCCGCCCTGAATACCCGGTTCACGAGGTCGGGATGCCTCGGCATCCTCGGGTCAGACTTCGTGGTCTTGACCCGTTTCTCGCGCCGCACCCCTTCAATCTGAAGGATTTTCATCAGTCTCGCGACTTGGTCACGACCGATATCGATACCCGATCGCTGGGCTGCTTTCCAGCAGCTTACGCACCCCATAGACCGAGTAGTTTGATTCCCAGAGCTCGAGTAGCCGCGGCGCGACCTCCGCGTCCCTGATCTGCCGGGCTGATACCGGCCTGCCGTTCGCGGCGTAATACGTAGACTTTCAAGATTTCATTCGCGCGCTTGAGTTCACGCACCTCTTGTTCAAGTTCTCGCATACGTGTCTGCTCGTCGGTCCTCACCCCAGCTTTCACACCGTCATCGATGCCAGCTTGAGGCACCCAGGGCGCACTGACTCAACACCATAACCGAGTTGCTCAGCCACCCGCGAGGTCGTTCCTTGGCCCGTACCGAGCTCGGCGCGGAGCGTTCACACCATCCGGACCGCCGCAGCCTTCTCCTCAGTGGAATAGCGGCGTCCCTTGTTCTTGTGTTGGACCATGGCTCCATTCTCGTTCCATAACTCTGGAGCCTCCACCAAACCCAGGGCGCTTCATCACGCCACGGGGTCCCGGTCCGGAACCGGTAGGCGATGCCCTCCACGCATATGGAAGACACGCTCTAGCCAGAAGGCTGATGCTGGTACGGTTGAAACTGAAAGCCCCGGAGCGATCCCTGCGTTTCAGACGCATATCACCGGGGTTATTGCTTTCCCGGACCCGCAGTCCCGGGGAAAACAGCGGGGGCGGGACACCGGTTGGTGTCCCGCCCCGATTGCACTAACGAGGCACCTCAGTAGGATTCGAGGTTGTCGTCGCATTTGGTGGGCATGAATTCGTTCGCGAGGTTTTCCGTTCCGCGGGCGAGGATGCTCACGTCAGCGCCGACGTTGACGAAGTGCGCTCCTGCGTCGAGGTAGTCGCGTGCCTGGTTCGGGTCGAACGCGTTGACGCCCACAATCTTGCCGGCGTCCCGCACCTTGGAGATAACCTCCTTGACGGCCCCAACCACCTCAGGGTGGGTCTGCTGGCCGAGGTATCCCATGGATGCCGCGAGATCGGATGGACCCAGGAAGACCGCATCCACACCGTCAACCGCCGCGATCCTATCTGCATTGCGCACGGCTTCGGCAGATTCGGCCTGGACGATGAGGCTCACGATCTCGTGCGCCCGCGTCAGGTACTGAGGCACGCGGCCCCATCGCGCCGAACGTGCGAGTGCGGAACCAACCCCGCGCACACCTTCAACCGCAGAACCGGCGGCACCTGCTCCGCCTGGCTGTGGGTACTTCATCGCAGCGGCGGCCGCACGTGCGTCCTCGACCGTGTGAACCATCGGAACCATGATGCTGGTCGCGCCGGCATCCAGGACCTGCTTGATGATCGCGGCGTCGTTGCGTGGGACGCGGACCACTGACAAGCTCGGGTAGGCGGCGATCGCGCGCAGCTGGCTGATGAGGCCTTCGAGGTAGAACGGGCCGTGCTCAGCGTCGAGCAACAGGTAGTCGAAGCCCGCACCCGCGCAGATTTCCGCGGCGGTCGGGTCCCCGGACGCGACGAACATACCGACGACCGGGCCAGCGACCCCGTCAGCGCGGCCGCGTGGCTGATCGGCCATGCTCGGCTGCGTGAAGAGGTGTTTGAAGCTGCGTTCGGTGTGGTTTAGACGAACTGGCATGTCACAACCCCTAGTGGACCGTAGTCGGCCATCACGGTGTCGCCCTTGTCTACCCACATTGGGCGGGTGAAGGAACCAGCGAGGATGATCTGGCCCGCACGCAAGACTTCGTCGTGTTCGTGGAGGCGATTAGCGAGCCAGTGAACGCCGTTCGCTGGGTGTCCGAGCACGCCGCCACCGAGGCCTGTCTCTTCGATTTCCTGGTTCTTGTACAGCAGGCCGCCGAGCCAACGCAGGTCGTGCTCGTCCGGGCGGACCGGGCGTCCACCGACCACCATGACGCCCATCGCGGCGTTGTCTGCGATGGTGTCGACGATGGTGCGGCCTTCCATTTCGACGCGGGCGTCGAGGATTTCCAGGGCTGGCACAACGTATTCGGTTGCGCGCAACACGTCGAAGATGTCGGCGTCCGGGCCGCTCACGTCGTCTTTGAGTTTGAACGCAAGTTCCATCTCAACGCGCGGCTTGGTGTAGATGTCCCATTCCAGCTTCGAGCCGGATTCGAGCACCATGTCTTTGAAGATCACGCCGTAGTCCGGTTCGGAGATGCCGGTCGCATACTGCATGGCTTTGGAGGTCAGGCCGATCTTGTGGCCGGCCACAACGCGGCCTTTTTCTTCGCCGCGCTGGCGCCAGATCCGCTGGATCGCGTAGGAGTCTGCGATCTCCATGTCCGGGTAGCGTTTGGTCAGTAGCGGAACGGGAACTTTGGTTTCGCCGGCGGTGACGAGTTCGTCGGCGATTTTCACGCGGGTGGTTTCATCCAGCATGTGTTCGCTCCTTAGTTCAGCTCGTTTTCGCGGTTTGCGAGGTATTCCTCGAACTTGACATTCCATTCACCGGTTGGTGGGAAGAGGCCTTCGATCGGGTTGCCTTCCTTGACGCGTTCCATGACCCATTCGTCTTGGATTTCGGTCTTGAATGCGTGGTCGGCTACCTGCTCCACCACTGCTGGTGGGATCACGACGATGCCGTTGGAGTCAGCGACGATGATGTCGCCTGGCTGCACAGCGGCACCGCCGCATGCGACGGTTTCGTCCATGGTCCACGGGACGTGCTTGCGACCCAGCACAGATGGGTGCGCACCGTTGTGGAAGGTCGGGATGTCAGCTTCAGCAACCTCGGAGAGGTCGCGGACTGCGCCGTCGGTCACGATGCCTGCAGCGCCGAGGAGCTTGGCGCGGGTTGCGAGGATGTCGCCGAGAGTTGCGGCACCTTGTTCGCCGCGGCCCTCGATGACGAGGATCTCGCCTTCCGTGAGGTCGTCGAACATCTGCTTCTGGGTGTTGTAGCCGCCACCGTGCTGCTTGAACAGGTCCTGACGCAACGGGATCATGCGCAAGGTACGTGCACGGCCTACGATCTTCTGGGTTCCGTGGGTGGCGGTGAGGCCCGCGATGGTGCACGCCTCGATACCTGCCGCCTTGACCGAGGAGGAGAGGGTTGCGGTCGCGGATGCCATGAGCTTGGCGCGGACCTCATCGGTGAGTGGGTCGGCCTCGGTTGCAGCATCAGCATCGGCCGCGGCATCCGCAAGGCCTGCGGCTTCCGCGTCGCCCCATGCGTCGATGCGGTCAGCGTCAGTGACCTTGGTCGGGTTGCCGAAGTCCTTGAAGCCTTCAGTGCCCTGGACCGCGGTGGTGCGCAATTCGCCAGTGGACTGCTCGCCGGCCTGAACTTCAACGGTCACGACGTCTTCCGGCTTGAAAACGGAGGAACCCGCTGGGGTTCCGGTGAGGATCACATCGCCTGGCTTGAGCGTCATCTGCTGGGACAAGTCAGCCACGATCTGACCGAACGAGAACAGCAGCTCCTGCGTGGTGGCGTCCTGGACGGTTTCACCGTTGAGCTTGGTGATCACGCGCAGGTGCATCGGGTCAAGGTTCTCGGCAGGGATCATGACCGGGCCGAGTGGCGTGTAGCCGTCGCCGGACTTGGAGCGGACGTTGGAGCCCTTGTCGGCGTACTTGATGTCCTGAATACCGATGTCATTGGAAGCGGTGATCCAGCCGACGTGCGCCCAGCCTTCGTTAGGGGTGATGCGGCGGGCTTCCTTGCCGATTACGAGCGCGATCTCGCCTTCGAACTGCAGCAGTTCGGTATCCGCTGGGCGTTCCACGGTCTCCCCAGTCAAGGCGAGCGAGGAGGTGGCCTTCATGAAGTAGGAAGGGTACTTAGGGGTACGGCCGCGCTGTTCGGCGCGGGACGAATATGCCAGGTGAACGGCAATGACCTTGCCGATATTGTCCAGAACGTCCTGGGTTACTTCGATGGGCTGGTTAGTTGTGCTGAACACTGACACTCCTACTGACACTCCTAGTGACATTCGTGCTAATGCGCCCCTGTTGAATGCGCCGGTCTCATTCCTCATCGTATACGTTTTGACTGCCGCTGTGACCTGCTACATAAGAAATGTGTATAAGCAAGCACCGCATCGGCCGCTGTGAATTCCGGAACTGACCTCCCACTCTCGTATACGATCCGTATATGACCTCCGCACATAAGCCGAAGCGCCGCCCCAGGACCACATCGAAGTCCCAGGCCGCCTACGATGCCGTGCGTGAACGCATCTTGGACCGCACGTATGAGCCGGGTTATCGCTTGGTTTTGCAGACCATCGCCGATGAGTTGAAGTGCTCCGTGGTTCCGGTGCGGGAGGCGATCCGCCGCCTGGAAGCTGAGGGGCTCGTCGAGTTCACTCGCAATAAGGGCGCTACGGTCGCTGAGGTTGATACGGAGCTGTACCTCAACACGATGCAGACGCTCGCGGTCCTGGAGGGCACCGCCACCGCGTTGGCTGCGGAGCACATTTCAGCTTCCGATGTGCAGGCCGCCCGGGACTTGAATGAACAGATGCGTGCGTTGCTAGCTGATTTTGATCCGGCCGAGTTCACGCGCCTGAACACTGAGCTGCATGCGTTGCTGTATTCGGATTGCCCGAACACTCACCTGCTGGATTTGGTGCACCGCGGTTGGACGCGGATGGATGCGATCAGGGTTTCGAGTTTCGATTCGATCCCGGCTCGCGCGCACGAATCCGTCGTTGAGCATGCGGAGCTGATCGAAGCGATCGCCGCCAAGAAGCCTGCTACCGACATCGAGGCGTTGGCCCGCGCCCACCGCATGCACACGCTCAACGCATACCTTGAGGCCATGGGGCGCCCGCCGTCGTCCATTTAAACCCTTTCCATGCCCCCGCGGATCGTATACGATTACACATAAGTGGGCACCAACCCACCAACAACCCGGCCCGCGCGGCCACGCAGGCATCAAAGCCAGCGCCACGACGTGCGACCACACCGGCCACCGGACCACTACCGGATTGAGGAGCTTCACACATATGGCACAGCAAGCAGTCCCGGAGAACCTTCCAGATCAGATCCGCCACTACATCGGCGGCAAGTGGGTTGACTCTATCGACGGCGACACCTTCGACGTCCTCAACCCAGTCACCAACGAGGCCTACATCAAGGCTTCCTCCGGCAAGGTCGCAGATATCGATGCTGCGGTTGCCGCCGCGAAGGACGCTTTCGAAAACGGTCCATGGCCAACCATGCTTCCGCGCCAGCGTTCCCGCATCCTGCACAAGATCGCGGACGTCGTGGAGACCCGCGCGGACGAACTCGCAGCGATGGAGTGCTTCGACACCGGCCTGCCGATCTCCCAGGCACGCGGCCAGGCGCACCGTGCGGCTGAGAACTTCCGGTTCTTCGCTGACCTGATCGTTGCCCAACACGATGACACGTTCAAGGTTCCAGGCCGTCAGATCAACTACGTCAACCGCAAGCCAATCGGCGTTGCCGGCCTGATCACGCCGTGGAACACCCCGTTCATGCTCGAATCGTGGAAGCTCGCGCCAGCGATCGCAACCGGTAACACCGTGGTGCTCAAGCCGGCAGAGTTCACGCCGCTTTCCGCATCGCTGTGGCCAGGCATCTTCGAGGAAGCTGGCCTGCCAGCAGGCGTGTTCAACATGGTTCACGGCTACGGCGAAGAGGGCTTCGCGGGCGATTCACTCGTCAAGCACCCAGACGTTCCGCTGATCTCCTTCACCGGTGAATCCAAGACCGGCCAGATCATCTTCGGCAACGCCGCGCCGTTCCTCAAGGGCCTTTCGATGGAGCTCGGCGGCAAGTCCCCAGCCGTCGTCTTCGAGGATGCAGACCTCGAGACCGCGATCGACGCAACCATCTTCGGTGTGTTCTCCCTCAACGGCGAGCGCTGCACCGCAGGTTCCCGCATCCTGGTTCAGCGCAGCATCTACGACGAGTTCGTGGAGCGTTACGCGGCACAGGCTAAGCGCGTCAAGGTTGGCCTGCCGTCGGATGAGACCACCGAGGTCGGCGCGATTGTGCACCCTGAGCACTTCGAGAAGGTCATGTCCTACGTCGAAATCGGTAAGGAAGAAGCTCGCCTCGTAGCTGGTGGCGGCCGCCCTGAAGAGTTCTCTGAGGGCAACTTCGTTCAGCCGACCGTTTTCGCTGACGTCTCCCCTGACGCCCGCATCTTCCAGGAAGAGATCTTCGGCCCAGTCGTTGCGATCACCCCGTTCGACACCGAAGAGGAAGCGCTCGAGCTCGCGAACAACACCAAGTACGGCCTCGCCGCATACATCTGGACCAACGATCTGAAGCGTGCACACAACTTCGCTCAGAACGTTGAAGCCGGCATGGTGTGGCTGAACTCGAACAACGTTCGTGACCTGCGCACCCCATTCGGTGGCGTCAAGGCCTCCGGCCTCGGCCACGAAGGCGGCTACCGCTCGATCGACTTCTACACCGATCAGCAGGCCGTCCACATCAACCTCGGCAAGGTACACAACCCAGTTTTCGGTAAGCAGGAAAACTAAAACCTGCCCCGGCCGGTGACCCTGCAGGGCGCCCCTGCACCGTGACCGGCCCCTGGTACCTAGCAACGGGTATCTAGCCTGGCTGCCGCTTGCTGCGGACCCGACTTTTCAGTCGGCCGCGGCAGGCGGCAGGTCTTTTTAGCGCACGATGCGGTGGTTGGGGTGACATTGCACGATGCGGTGGCCAGCGCGGCCTGCGTGAGCGGCCTGGAACGTTCCAGCCCAAGCCGGCGCGGCCTGTTCAGCTCGCTGCATCTTTGGTAGACAAGGTTCATGGCACCTACACACCAGCCGCCGTCACCACCACCGGGGCCGCCCTCGGGACCACCGGGTGGGCCGCCGGAACCACCATCGCCCAAGCTAGCCAAGGCATGGGCCGAGTTCAGCTGGGATAAAGCAATAGTCAAGATGCTTGTGCTTCAGGTCTTGTCCGGCCTGACGATGCTGGGATTCGTGTGGGGCGGCGGGTTCGGTGGCGTCCACACGCGCAGCGGGAGCGTGGTCGAGCCTGCCTACATCCTCGTAGCATGGGCGGGGCTCCAGGGCTGTTACGTCGTGTATAACCGTGCTACTGGTGTGAAGGACCAAAACTTCATTGTGCAGAGTCCCCGCTACATCCCGTTGCTGGTGATCTCGCAGGCCCTCGGTGTTGTGGTCATGGCTATATGCGCGTTCATTGGCGCGAACATGCACCGCGAACAGCATGCACTGGGTTCGCTCGTGGCACTCATCCCGGAGAACGGTGCGGCGTGGCTGGCTTTCGTTCTCTATACCGTTTCGATGGCTACGTGGCCGACCGCGTGGATGCTTTACTTGCTCATCATGTCGGCCCGCCGGAAAACGATCGCGCTCGGACTCATTCTTGGCATACCGGGCGTCGTCGTTACCTTGATCGGTGGCCTCTTTCTGGGGTGGCACAAGTTCAACGAAGAGTTCGCCGATGCGGATGCGGCGGTAGCGCTCTGGTTGCCGATTGCGCTGGGCGGCTTAGCGGCCTACGCGGCGTCGCTTGCGTGGCTTGCATGGGCGAAGCGGCGAGGCCACATCGGCCCGCCACCAGATAAGCCGGGCATGTTCACCGGCGCCGTCCGCTGGCGAGACTAGCGGTACAGGCAGGCGTGCGCGGCCAACGCAACTACCGCATCGGAATAATCATGCGGCGGCTAGTTTTTCTCTGCTCATGCTTCCCTACCAACGCCGGATCATATACGATTTGAGATAAGGGAACGTGCTCCAGCGCACACCACCTCAAACTCAGGAGGACAAACATGAGCAACCTGGTGAACCGCCAGAAGACCTCGTCCGGCTTTTACGTAGGCCAGGAAGGTCCAGTCAAGACCGACAACCCGATCCCAACCCCTAAGGCAGAAGCGCCAGATGTGCTGCGTTGCGCCTACATGGAGATTGTGGTCACTGACCTTGCCAAGTCCCGCGAATTCTATGTGGACGTCCTGGGCCTCGTGGTCACGGAAGAAGACGAGAACGCCATCTACCTGCGCTCGATGGAAGAGTTCATCCACCACAACCTGGTGCTGCGCAAGGGCGATGTCGCCGCTGTTGCCGCATTCTCCTACCGCGTGCGCTCCCCAGAAGACCTCGACAAGGCGGAGGCATTCTACAAGGAGCTCGGTTGCCGTGTTGAACGTAAGAAGGACGGCTTCGTCAAGGGCATCGGCGATTCGGTCCGCGTTGAAGACCCACTCGGCTTCCCATACGAGTTCTTCTACGACGTCGAGCACGTTGAGCGCCTCGCATGGCGCTACGACCTCTACACCCCAGGCGCGCTGGTGCGTCTGGACCACTTCAACCAGGTCACCCCGGATGTTCCACGCGCCGCGAAGTACATGCAGGACCTCGGTTTCCGCGTCACCGAAGACATTCAGGACGACAAGGGCACCGTCTACGCAGCATGGATGCGCCGCAAACCAACCGTGCACGACACCGCGATGACCGGCGGCGACGGACCACGCATGCACCACGTCGCGTTCTCGACCCACGAGAAGCACAACATCCTCGCGATCTGCGACAAGCTCGGCGCGCTGCGCATGTCTGACGCGATCGAGCGCGGCCCAGGCCGTCACGGCGTATCCAACGCGTTCTACCTGTACCTTCGTGACCCAGACGGCCACCGCGTCGAGATCTACACCCAGGACTACTACACCGGCGACCCAGACAACCCAGTTGTCACCTGGGACGTTCACGACAACCAGCGCCGCGACTGGTGGGGCACCCCAGTTGTGCCATCCTGGTACACCGAGGCGTCCCTCGTGCTCGACCTCGATGGCAACCCACAGGAAGTTGTTGCACGCTCCGACGAGTCCGAAATGAAGGTCACGATCGGCGCTGATGGCTTCTCCTACACCCGCAGCGACGACGAAGACATGCCGGACTGGAAGAAGGGCGAATACAAGCTCGGAAACCAGCTCTAAACCGGGTCTGAACCGGATCTAAGCCCGGCTTCAAGCCGGCGAGAACCACCACGAAACGCCCCCGCGGCGCCTGCAACTACGCAGGCCACGCGGGGGCGTTTCTTTTTGTCGATTTGTGACATGCGTCAGCCGTGCGGCTGTTACACCATGACCACCGGAGAGGTGCGCGAACCACTGCCTACGGGGTCCATCTTCATCCTGACGCGAATCTCCTGACAAAATCAACCATTGACAATCTCAACTAAATGTCATTCCATAGTTTTGTGACGTTGGCCACACTGTGACCGTCCCGAGCATCCCCGTCCCGAGCAACCTTTGGAGCAGCCTCATGAACACCGGAGTAGGCACCTACCCCCGCCGCCGCGCAGGGGTCCGCCCAGAAGCCATCGCCTTCGAGTTTGAGGGCACCACCCGCACCTACGGCGAGGTCGCCGACCGCGTCGACCGGCTCGCCCAGGCCCTCGTGGCGGGCGGTGCCAGCCGCGGGGACCGGATCGCCTACGTCGGGTTCAACCATCCCGCGCTGCTGGAGACCTTCTTCGCCACCACCCTGCTCGGCGGCACCTCGGTCCTCGTGAACCCGCGGCTGTCCCCTGCGGAGGTGCAGTTCATCGTGGAGGACTCGGGCGCCTCCGTCGTCGTCTACGGCAACGACCAGGTACCCACGGCCGAGCGCCTGGCCACCAACCTCACCGGCCTGCGTCTGATCGCCGTGGAGGGTGAGGACGGCCCCGGCGAGCGCTACGAGGCGGTGCTGGCCGCCGGTTCCGCAGAGCCTGTGGACGCGGAGGTGGACGACGACGACGTCGCCCTCATCATGTACACCTCCGGCACCACGGGCCGACCTAAGGGTGCGATGCTCACCCACCGCAACCTCACCTTCCAGTACCTGAACGCCTTCACCGGCACCGATCTCCGCCAGGACGAAGTCATGCTGACCGTGGCCCCGCTGTTCCACATCGCCGGGCTGAACATGACCACGATCCCCACGTTCATGATGGGCGGACGGATCATCATCCAACGCGCTTTCCGACCGAAGGACGTGTTGGACGAGATCTCGCGCTCCAAGGTCACGGGGTCCTTCATGGTTCCCGCAATGCTCGACTTCCTTTCCCAGGACCCGGCCTTCGCCGAGGCCGACCTGAGCTCGCTGCGCTCGGTCATGGTGGGTGGGTCCCCGCTGCCGGAACGCTCCATCCGCCTGTGGCAGGACCGCGGCGTGAAGATCGTCCAGGGCTTCGGGATGACTGAGACCGCCCCCGGCGTCTGCCTCCTGGAAGCCTCCGATGCTCTGTCCCACGCCGGGACTGCAGGCCGCCCACACTTCTTCGCCGAGGTCCGCCTGGTGGACCCCGTCACCGGCGAGGACGTGGAGAACGGCACCGCTGGCGAGGTGTGGGTCCGCGGCCCGCAGGTCATGAAGGGCTACTGGAACCGTGAAGAGGCCTCCGCCGCTGCCCTGGAGGGCGGCTGGTACCACACCGGCGACATCGCTGTCCGTGACGACGAGGGCTACTTCACCATCAAGGACCGCATCAAAGACATGTACATCTCCGGCGGGGAGAACGTGTACCCCGCAGAGGTGGAGAACGCCCTGCTTTCCCTGGACGGCGTGGCCGAGGCGGCCGTCGTCGGCGTCCCGAACGAGCGATGGGGCGAGTCAGGCCTAGCCTTCGTGGTCCCTGCGGACGGCGCCTCGTTGGATCCCGAAGAGATCCGCGGCAAGCTGGCCGAGCTGCTAGCCAAGTACAAGGTGCCCGGGCAGGTGCGGCTCGTGGAAGAACTTCCACGCACCACGACCGGCAAGATCCGCAAGGCCGTGCTGCGCGAGAGCGCCTAAACACCCCTGAACCCCTTCCCCCACCACACCCCAGACAAGAGACACAGAGGTCATCATGACTAGCATCACCCCTAAGAGCCGGCCCGACGGCACGGCCACATCCGCCGGAGAGAAGCAAGACACCGTAGATGCCTTGCTGAACATCTCCCCCGAGGAGCGCCGCCGAGAGTCCCGCAAGGTCATCCTCTCCAGCTACCTGGGCTCGACCATCGAGTTCTATGACTTCCTGCTATACGCCACCGCGGCCGCAGTCGTGTTCCCACACGTTTTCTTCCCGGCTTCGGACCCTCTGGCTGGATCCATCGCCGCCTTCGGCACCTTCGCGGCCGGCTACGTCGCCCGCCCGCTGGGCGGGGCGCTCTTCGGCCACTTCGGCGACCGGCTCGGCCGCAAGAAGATGCTGGTGCTCTCCATGCTCCTCATGGGCCTGGCGTCCACCGCGATCGGCCTGATCCCTTCCGCAGAGATGATCGGCATCTGGGGCGTGGTGCTCCTGGTGATCATGCGTATCTTCCAGGGCATCGCGGTCGGTGGTGAGTGGGGCGGCGCCGCTCTGATGGCTCTCGAGCACTCCGAAACGAAGAAGCGTGGATTCGCCGCATCCTTCACGAATGCCGGCGCTCCATCCGGCGCCGCGTTGGGCACCTTCATGATGGGCGCCGTCTCAGCCCTGCTCTCCGAGGAGCAGTTCCTCTCCTGGGGCTGGCGCATCCCGTTCCTCGTCTCCTTCCTGCTGCTGATCGTAGGCCTCATCATCCGCTCTAAGGTCTCTGAGTCCCCGGTCTTCCAGGCCGCCATGATCAAGGCTGAGGCTGAGGACAAGAAAAAGCCAAAGGTGCCGTTGATCTCAGTGCTTCGCCGCCCGAAGGCGCTCTTGTTGACGATGTTCGCCGGCGCCGCCGGCTTCGCCCTCCAGGTGCTGCTCCCGACATTCGCCGTCGGCTACTCCGCGGCCGGAGGAACGGCCCGTTCCGACGTCCTCTACGCCTTTGCGTGGGCCTCGGTCATCTCCATCTTCATGGTCGTCGGCTCCGGCCGGCTCTCTGACGCACTGGGCCGCCGTCCGGTGATGATCGCAGGGCTCGTGCTCTACGTCGCGTTCTTGTTCCCGATGTTCCCGATGCTTCGTTCCGACAGCTGGCTCGTCATCCTCGCAGCGTTCACCATCGCCCTCGCCTTGCACGGCATGATCTACGGGCCACTGGCGGCATTCATCGCGGAACAGTTCGGCACCGAGTCCCGCTACACCGGCGCTTCCCTGGGCTACCAGCTGGCCACCCTGCTGGGTGCCGGCTTCACCCCAACGATCGTTGCGTCGCTCTACGCCGGGCCCGGTGGCGGAGAAAGCACACTGCCGGTCATCATGTTCATCGGTGCGATCGCAGCCGTCTCCACCATCGCGATCCTCCTGACCCGGGAATCGAAGGATCATGACCTGCTGATCCACGAGCACTAACTACAGCGGAAAAGTCACAAGGCCGCGGTGGGCAAATGCCCACCGCGGCCTTTCCGCGTTCTCTGCCTTCCACATCCGGGGATCTACCCAGACAGCCCTCCAGCCAGCAGTTCAGACAGCCCTCAAGGCAGCAGTGGAGTTGGGCAGCACGAGTCGACCGTCATCATTGATGAGCAGGTGGCCACACATGTTCGCCATCGGAGCCTGGGATGTGTGGGACGTCGCCGGCGCAGAGGCAGGTTCCCTCCCGACGCTGTCCATGCGATGACGCCCGGTGAGATCAGAGCACCACCGGCCCTGTACAACCACATCAGGGGCCTATACACCACATATCAGGAGAAAGAGGGGCTGCAACAAGTGGTTCTGCCCGACCTCCGAGCCCCGACGCGCTGTCCACGGCGGCACGCACGGCAAAGGCCCCGCTCCCCACATAGTGGGAACGGGGCCTTTCGAAGATGCCGGAGGTCGGCCGCCACTCTGGCGGCCGACCTCACGACACGACGCTGATCAGCGGTAGAGATCAGCGGTAGAAGCGGGCGAGGAAGACGGCCACGACGGCCGGGCGCTCCTCACCCTCGATCTCGAAGGTGGCCTCGACGACGAGGTGCAGGCCGTCGCCCTTGACCTCCTGGACGTCGGCGAGCTTCATGACCGCGCGGACGCGCGAGCCAACCTTGACCGGGGAGGTGAAGCGGACCTTGTCCAGGCCGTAGTTGACCTTGGTCTTGACGTCGGAAACGTCGAACAGCTCGCCCCAGAACGGGATGATCAGGGACAAGGTGAGGAAGCCGTGGGCGATCGGGGCGCCGAAAGGGCCGTCCTTGGCGCGTTCCGGATCCACGTGGATCCACTGGTGGTCATCGGTCGCGTCAGCGAAGGTGTTCACCATGTCCTGGGTGATCTCGCGCCACTCGGTGGCTCCCAGCTCGGTGCCTGCCATGGTCTTGACGGCGTCGAAGTCGACGACGGTGCGTGCGGTGGTCTCAGTCATGTTGCGGTCCTCTCAGGGAAGGGGTGGAAGGTGTAGTTAGGTCTGTGGGCCAGCGTGTTGCCGGCCCGGCTGGTCAGACGAAGGCACTGACGCCAGTTACGGCGCGGCCCACGATCAGTGCGTTGATCTCGTGGGTGCCTTCGTAGGAGTAGACGGCCTCGGCGTCCGCGTGGAAGCGGGCCACGTCGGTGTCCAGGGTGATGCCGTTGCCGCCGCAGACCTCACGGGCCAGGGCCACGGTCTCGCGTAGACGCAGGGAGGTCATCATCTTGGCTAGGGCGGAGTTCTCGTCCTTGTAGATCCCCTGCTCCTCTTGTTCCGTGAGCTGGACCATCAGGCCCAAGGAGGAGGTCAGGTTGCCGAGCATGATGGCCAGTTTCTCCTGGATGAGCTGGAATCCGGCCAGCGGACGGCCGAACTGCTGCCGTTCGCGGACGTAACGTAGCGCGGCCTCATAGGCGCCCGCGGTGGCGCCCACGGCCATCCAGGCCACGTCCGAGCGCATGGCCCGCAAGCAACGGGCCACGTCCTTGAAGGAGTTGATCCCCTCGAGCCGGGCGGTGGCGGGCACGCGCACCCCGCGGTACTCGATGTGGGCGTTCTGCATAATGCGCAGGGAAGCCTTGTTCGGGATGATCGACATGCTCACCCCATCGGCGTCCCGCGGAACCAGGAAGCACTTGACCTGGCCATCGGCGGTGTCACGGGCGAAGGTCGCGACGACGTCCGAGATGGTCGCGCCGCCAACCCAGCGCTTGGCGCCATCGATCACCCAGGTGTCCGTCTCCGGGTCATGGGTCGCGGTCGTGGCGAGCCCGCCGGCCACATCGGAGCCGTGGTCCGGCTCGGTCAGCCCGAACACGCCAGTCAACGAGTAGTCGAGGATCTTCGCGTCCAGCTCCTTCGCCTGCTGTTCCCCGCCGCCCAGGGTGCAGGCCGTGCGGAACAGGCCGGCGTGCGCGTTGTAGAGGGTGCCGACGTTGATGTCGCAGCGGGCCAGCTCGAAGTTGCGGAACCCGGTGAGGATCCTACGGATGGGCTCTCCGGCTTCCTTGAGGGCTGGCGGGTCCATCAGCGGCAACGCACGGACGGCGTCCACCAGCTCCTGGGGAAGCTCCGCAGCGTCCCAGGCCGGGTTGACCAGCGGCTTCACCGTGGTTTCGAGCCGTTCCCGGAGGTCCAGGATGACGGCACGCTCGGCTTCGGTCAGCCGCTCGGCGTAGCCGTAGAAGTCGGATGGGATGATGCTTCCGGTCACTGCTTCAGCCATCTCAGGCCCCCTTCGTCTCGGTCGCGGACCCGCGGTCCAGGCCCAGCAGGCGCACCGCGTTGTCCTTGAGGATCCAAGGCCGGACCTCGTCCTTGAGCGGCAGCTCCGCGAAGGCGGCCAGCCACTTGTCCGGGGTGATCAGCGGGAAGTCGGTTCCGAAGAGCACCTTGCGAGCCAGTACGTTATTCGACTGGCGGACCAGGGACTCCGGGAAGTACTTCGGGGACCAGCCGGAGAGGTCGATGTGCACGTTGGCCTTGTGGGTCGCGATCGAGTTCGCCTCGTCCTGCCAGGGCACCGACGGGTGGGCCATGATGATCTGCAGGTCAGGGAAGTCGGCGGCGACGTCGTCCAGCAGCAACGGGTTGGAGTACTTCAGCTTGATGCCGCGCCCGCCGGGCAGGCCAGCGCCCATGCCGTTCTGCCCGGTGTGGGAGACAATCGGCAGCCCCAGTTCCTGGAGCCGCTCCCAGAGCGGATAGTACTCGCGGTCCGAGGGGTCGAAGCCCTGCACGGACGGGTGGAACTTGAAGCCGCGCACTCCGAGCTGCTCGGCCTGGCGGGTGGCCCCGGCCAACGCGTCCGCCCCGGTGCGGGGATCCACGGAGCCAAACGGGATGAGGACGTCGTTGTTCCGGGCGCAGCCGGCCACGAGGTCGTCGATCGAGTTCGGTTTGTGGCCGAACTGGGTGCGCGCGTCCACGGTGAAGACGACGGCGGCCATCCGGCGTTGGCGGTAGGTCTCCGCGATGGTGTCGACGCTCGGGGTTCGCTCAGCGGACTTGAAGTACTTCGCGGAGGCTTCGAAGAAGTCTTCCGGCAGCGCCTTGTGGCCGCACGAGTCCACCTCGAGGTGGACGTGCATGTCCATGGCCTCGATGGCCGAGGCGTCCACGCCCAGCTCGTAGCGGACTGGGGCGCGGCCGGGAGCAGGGGTTGAGGCGGGGGCGCCGCTGTCGTTGCCGTGCTCAGCCCCCTGCGGAGCCGTGTCCTGGGTTCCGGTCATGGTGCTTGTCCTTAGTTCTTCTGTTCAGGCTCGAGCTCAGCAGGCAGCGGAGGCATCTTCTCGCCGACCTCCTGGAGGTTGCCCTTGACCAGCTCGGCGCCCTGGGTCTGCATGGTGGCGTAGTCCCAGCCGCCCTCGTGGTACTCGGTGGCCACTGGCTCAGGGTGGGACCAGACCTGCAGGCGATCTCCGCCGACGCCGATGGCCTGGCCGGTGATGCCGTCGGCCTCCGGGGAGGAAAGGAAGGCGATCAGGCCGGCGACGTCGTCGGCGGTTCCGAAGCCGAGGTCATGGCGGAAGAAGGACGGCATAGCCTCGCCGCGCTCGTCAGCTTCGACGGCCTTCTGGAAGAAAGGAACGGTCTTGGTCATCGCGGTGGCGGCCACTGGGATGACGGCGTTGACCATCACTCCGGCGCGCTTCATCTCGAGGGCCCACGTGCGGACCATACCGACGATGCCCGCCTTGGCTGCGGCGTAGTTGGTCTGGCCGAAGTTGCCTCGCTGGCCGGTTGGCGAGCCGATGCAGACGATGCGGCCGGCCACGCCGTTCTCCTTGAAGTATGCGTAAGCGGCGCGGACGCAGGTGAAGGTTCCCTTGAGGTGGACGCCGATGACGAGGTCGAAGTCCTCGTCGGACATCTTCAGCAACGACTTGTCCCGCAGGATGCCGGCGTTGTTCACCAGGATGTCCAGGCCCCCGAAGGTATCTACGGCGGTCTTGAACAGCTGGTCTGCAGCTTCGCTGGTGCCGACCGGGACCACGGCGGCGACGGCCTTGCCGCCGGCTTCGGTGATCGAGGCGACAGCGGCGTCCGCGGTCTCCTGGTTGACGTCGTTGATAACCACGGAGGCTCCCTGGCGGGCGAGCTCCTGGGCGTAGGCGAGGCCCAGGCCTGCGCCCGAGCCGGTGACGATGGCGACCTTACCGTCGAGGGACATGGGGTTCTCCTTCGGGATGACGTTCTAGATGTCGGTTGTGTCCTGATGTGGCGTTCACCACACAAGAACCATGACAGTACATATAATTGAGAATGTCAATTATTTTTCGAAGAGTGCTTTTTCGAGTACGATCCTCTGCAGAGGATTTGCCCCCTCTAGGGCAAGTACAGAGACAAGATCAGCTGGATCGCGTCCTCAAGCACACGGACCAAGGAAGCAAGCACATGACGACCACAAAGGACACCTCCGGAGCCACAAGCAGCCCGGCCGAGGCCGCCCAGCGCTTCCCCGCCCCCTCCACCGCGCTTGCGGCCGAGCGCATGGCGGAGTTCACGTCGTCGGAACTCGCCGGCCAAGTCCAGTTCTTGGCGGCCCGGCTGCGCAGCATCGGCCACAGCCACGCCAACCGCGTCCTGCAAGAGGTGATGGGGCTGAAAGTCCGCCAGTACTCCGTGTTGGCCCTGGCCGCCTCGGACGTGAACCCGTCGCAGCGCGAGCTCGGCGACTTCCTGAGCTTGGACCCGAGCCAGATCGTGAACCTGGTGGACTTCCTGGAGAAGCGAGGCTGGGTCGAGCGCCAGGTGGATCCCCGCGACCGTCGCTCCCGGATCGTCGTCGCCACACCGCAGGGGCAGGACGCCTACCGGCGGGCACACGCGCTGACCATGGCCTCCGACGACGTGGTGCTCGCCGCGCTCAGCGCCAGCGAACGGCAGGAATTGAGCCGATTGCTGGAGAAAGTCGCCTTCTAATCTCTGCTTCCTGAGCCCCGCCTTCTGATTCCAGCTAAAGCCTCACGAAACGCCCCTGCATCACCTCCACCTAGGGCGCCTGCATCTAAGCAGGCACCACCTAAGACAACACTGCAGGGGCGTTTCTTGTTGACGTTTTGTGACGTGCGCCGCCCGGCAGGCTGTTGACAGCACCCTGCCGGCACGTATAGAAATGATGCTTGTAACCCATCCAGAGCGACTGAGAGACCTGGCTCGTTGACGTCGCAGCAACCGGTTTATGCACGGTGCTCCCGCCAGGAACGATGGAAAGGAATAACTGTGTCATCGTTGTCCACGCACACCCCTGTCCACCCTGCAGCTGGCGCTGAGATCACCGCCGATGCGGAAGCCAGCACCGCTGTTTCCTCCGCCGACTTGAGCTTCGCTGAAGGTCTGCGTTACGTCACCACGCAGGACGCGCCGGTCACCCCGTGGGAAGCCGGCCACACGCCTAGCCTTCACGAACTGCGTGAGCATTTCGGGCCGATCTTTGACCGCATCGCGCTCGGCGCTTCTGAGCGTGAGACGCACCGTGTTCTGCCGTTCGTTGAGATCGCGGAACTCAACCGCGCCGGCTTCACCGTGCTGCGCGTGCCTACCGAGTACGGCGGCCCGGGCGTTCCGTTCTCCGACTGGGTGCAGCTGCTGATCGATCTGGCGGCGGCTGACCCGAACATCGCGCATCAGTACCGTTCCCACGCTGGTTTCGTGGAGACGCTGCGGTACCACGATGAGCAGACCCGCGAGTTCTGGTACGCGAAGGTTCTTGCCGGCGATGTTGTAGGCAACGCGTCCACCGAGGTGAGCGGGAATGCGCTGAATACGCTCAACACGACGCTGGCCGTGCAGGCGGACGGCTCCGGGGTGCTCAACGGCGCTAAGTACTACTGCACCGGCACGGCGTACGCGACGCATACGCGGGTTTCGGCCACGTTGCCTGATGCGGACGGAACGCCGACCGAGGGTCGACAGTTCGCTGTCGTTTCCACGCGGGCTCCGGGCGTTGAGCTTGAGGATGACTGGAACGGTTTCGGTCAGAGCCTCACTGGTACTGGAACCACGCGTTTCACCGATGTGCGTGTTGCGCCCGAGCACATTCTGAACCGCGTTCCCGGCAGCGCTGAGGCGCAGTTTGAGGCGCCTCTGTTCCAGATTGTTTTGCTCGCGGTGCTGGCGGGTATTGCTCGCAACGTCGTGAACGATGCGGCGGCTGGCGTGCGCCGGCGGACCCGCTCCTTCAATACCGGTTTGGGTGTTCCGCACTCTGAGGACCCGCAGATTTTGGGGGTTGTGGGGCGGCTTTCGGCGCAGGCTTTCGTAGTGGAGTCTACGGTGGTTGAGGCCGCGCGGCGGCTCGAGGCTGCCGAAGGTGTGCTTTCGCTCCAAGATCCAGATGCGCAGCGCTTGCTGACTGAAGCGGAGCTTGCTGTTGAGCGCGCGCACGTGACCGTACCGAGCATCGTGACCAGCATTTGCTCCGACCTGTTCCTCACGGGTGGGGCCTCGAACACGTCGCGGGAGAAGAACCTGGACCGGCATTGGCGGAACGCGCAGACGGTCGCAACACACAACCCGATTGTGTTCCGTGAGCGGATCATCGGCGACTACCTGGTCAACGGGACTGTCCCGGAGGGCCTCAACGCGATCGGTGAGGTGACCCGTGCTTCTTAACGCGTTTGAGATGGCCACGCCGGTGCATCAGTCGCCGGGTTTGTGGCGGCATCCGGAGTCTCGGGCGGCGGATTTTGATCAGTTGAGCTACTGGACCGACCTGGCTCAGACGTTGGATCGCGGCGGTTTCACGGCACTGTTTTTGGCGGATGTGTTGGGAACCTATGACGTGTATGGCGGTAGCGACGCGGTTTCGCATGAGCGCGGCGTGCAGGTTCCGTTGTTGAATCCGTTCGCTGCAGTGTCTGCGATGGCGGCGGTGACGCGTCGGTTGGGGTTCGGGTTGACGGCTTCCTGCACGTATGAGGATCCGTTTTTGTTGGCGCGCCGGTTTGCGAGCTTGGACCATCTGACGGGTGGCCGGGTTGGCTGGAACATTGTGACGTCGTATCAGGATTCCGCTGCCCGCAACCTCGGTTTGGAGCGGCAACTGCCGCACGATGAGCGTTACGACCGCGCGGACGAGTACATGGACGTGATGTACAAGCTGTTCGAGGGCAGTTTCGCTCCGGGCTCGGTGCTCAAGGATGCCGATGCGGGTGTCTTTGTGGACCCGGCGGGTGTCCGGAAGGCTGAGCACAAGGGCGAATACTTCTCGGTTGATGGTGCGTTGTTGACGCATCCGGGGCCGCAGCGCACGCCGTTCTTGTTCCAGGCGGGTGCTTCGGCGCGGGGCTTGCGTTTCGGCGCTGAGAATGCCGAGGCGGTGTTCATGATCGGTTCGGAGCCGAGCGTTGTGCGCGGTTATATTGACCGTTTGCACGATGCGCTTGAGGCCGCGGGCCGGCCAGCCGATGCGGTGCGCACGTTCGCGATGGTCACCGTGGTCACCGGCGCGGACGACGAGGATGCGCAGCGCCGCTTTGAGTCCTATCAGCAGTATGTGGACGTCGAGGGTGCGCTAGCGCTGTTCGCGGGCTGGACCGGCGTTGACTTGGCCGGCCTGGATCCGGATGCTCCGTTGGCGGAGGTTGAGACGGACGCGAATCAGTCTGCTCTGCGTTCGGTGACCTCTGGCGACACGACGCGGGAGTGGACCGTGCGGGACATCGCCGCGTTCGTTACGTTGGGTGGCCGCGGCCCCGTGATTGTGGGTGGCCCTGAGAGCGTTGCCGATCAGTTGGAGGCGTGGCAAGCGGCCTCCGGCGTGGATGGCTTCAACGTGTGTAGTGGCGTGCGGCCGGCTGATCTTGAACGATTCGTTGAATACGTAAGCCCCGAGCTACGGCGGCGCGGTCTGTTGGCTGACGCCGGCGCTGAAAGCGACGATGCCGGTGCCGCGGAGGCCGTGACGTTGCGTGCCGCGGTGACGGGGCAGGATTGGTTGCCTGATTCGCATCGTGGTTCCCGCTTCCGCACTGGCGCTTTGGTGGAGGCTCACAGCTAAGCGTTTCCCTTCCGGCCGCGCATAGCCGGCGAGTGGGTGCCGTGGGACGCCCCGTGGTGCCTGCTGCCGCATCGTAATCCTGCAGCCGCGGATTGTGATGACGAGTTGTGACGGTTGCCAGCTTGCGCGGCCCGGGAAGGGCGATAGCGTTACGAGGGTGAGTAATTCGATGCGGGATAGTGCTGGGAAGAAGCGTCCAGAAGGTTCGACGCCGGCTGTTGAGACGCCGGGTGTAGAGAATCCGGGGGTTGCGGCGAGGGCTGTGAGCCCGGCTTTGGCGATCGCAGGTATTTTGCTGATCGCCACGAATCTGCGGATGCCGATGACCAGCGCGAGCCCGCTGCTCCCCCGCATTAGGGAAGATGTGGGGCTTTCTGCGGCGTCTGCGTCGTTTTTAATTTCTTTGCCGTTGCTGTGTTTCGCGGTGTTCTCGCCGATCGTGCCGCGGATTGCGGCGCGTTTCGGGTTGGCTCATTCCCTGTTCGGCGCTTTGATCGCGGTGAACGTGGGGATCATTTCGCGTTCGTGGGTTGGTTCGTTCGGTTTGTGGGCTGGCACCGTTTTGATTGGTGTTGGGATCGCGATCATGAACGTGCTGTTGCCGGCGCTGATTAAGCGTGATTTCCCGGATCATGCGGGCACGTTGACGGGCGTGTATTCGGCGTTTCAGTCGCTCATGGCAGCGCTTGCGGCGGCGGTCGCTGTCCCGATCGCTGGTCTTCCAGGTTGGGGCTGGCAGGGCGCTCTCGGTTTGACGTTGGGTGCCGGTTTGATTGGTGTCGCGGTGTTCGCGCCGCAGGTCCGCGCGGATCATGTGGTGCGGCGTCAGCAGGTCTTAGCCCGCAACCAAGTCTCTACGGTGTCGTCGGCTGCGTCACCGGCGGAGGCGTCACCAGCGGCGGCGGCGCGTCCGCGGAGTTTGTTGCGGTCCCCGTTGGCGTGGGTGATTACGGCGTTTATGGGTTTTCAGTCGACGCTGTTTTATTCGGTTTTGACGTGGTGGCCGGCTATTGAGATGTCGTCGGGGATTTCTGAGGAGAGCGCCGGTTTCCATATTGCGGTGATTCAGGCGTCTGGCATTGTGGGTTCGCTTGTTGCGGGCTGGCTGATGAGGCGCGACGTGGTGGGATCCACTGTTGCTGTGGCGGTTTCCACGGTGATTGTGGTGCTTGCGGGGACGATGTTGGCTCCGCAGTTGGCGCTGTTGTGGGCGTTGTTGCTTGGTACGGCCCAGGGCGGGTTGTTTACGGTCGCGTTGACGTTGTTTGGGGCGCGGGCGCGGACGCCGATGTCGGCGGCGCGGCTTTCGGGTATGGCGCAGACGTTTGGTTATGTGGTTGCGGCCTCTGTTCCGCCGGTTTTGGGTGTGGTGCGTGAGGCGACGGGTTCGTGGACGGCGTCGTTGTGGATCCTGCTGGGTATTGCGGTGATCACGTTGGTTGCGGGGCTGGTTTCAGCTAAGCCGCGTTACGTCGAGGAGCATTAGCCGCGGGTTTGGTTCTGGGGACCGTGGTCGCGGGCCACGGTGCGCCGCGGCGGTCAAGGAGAGTTAGCCGCGGTTTTCGCGGTTTTGGCGTGCGCGTTGTGCGCGTTCGCGGGCTTCGATGGCGTCGAGTTCGGCGTCGGTGAGTTCGGATGAGCGGTTCACGCCGGAGCCTTTGCCGAGGTCTTCTGGGTTGTCTTTGGCGACCATCATGAGCAGGGAGATCA
The DNA here is from genome assembly GCF_016907775.1 of Pseudoglutamicibacter cumminsii. Classification (NCBI taxonomy): domain Bacteria; kingdom Bacillati; phylum Actinomycetota; class Actinomycetes; order Micrococcales; family Micrococcaceae; genus Pseudoglutamicibacter; species Pseudoglutamicibacter cumminsii. The sequence goes on from NZ_JAFBCO010000001.1 coordinate 797,892, forward strand.
CCAGGAGGCCAGCTACGAATGCGACGAGGAAGAAGATCGCGCCGAGCTGGAAGTTGAGACCGTTGCGGGTTCCGCCTGCGCCGGCCACTGCGGAGATGACGCCGGCGACGACGCCGAAGACCAGCGATAGCACGAGTGCTGGTTTGACGCTTTGCTTCCAGCCGAACTTTTTCGATCCGGACGTGGATGGCTTGTTGGCCACTGATTCTCCTTTGTGCGTGGTCTGCGCGGGCTGTGTGTGCGCTACGCTCTGGTGTTGTTTGCCTCTAGTTTAGTTGGCGCGGCGTTGGTCTTGCATGTAGCCGATGCTGGCGATGAGGTGGTGGGCTGCGATGACGGCGGTGATCATGGAGGCCATGCCGAAGATGCCGTGGGGGTCGCTGGTGGTCATGAAGATCATGATGATGCCGCCGATGACACCGAGTGCGCCGGAGATGGTGGTGTCTTTGCTTGGGCGGCCGGTTTCGCGGTTTTTGAGCCCGCCGTAGAGTTCTGAGGCGCCACCGATGGTGTAGCCGAACGCTACGGCGATGGCCATGCCGGCTGGGTCGCGCATGATGATGGCGAGGATCCCGGCGATGGCCCATGCGAGTACGGCGGATGTGATGGCGGTGCGGTAGCTGGGTGCTAGGGCGAGCCTCATGATGGGCCAGTAGAAGAGGGCGCTTGTGAGGAAGAGGATGGCGAAGGCTGCGCTGATGGCGCCGACGGTTGGGGTGGTGTTGAAGAAGACGCCGACGAGTGCGAAGAGTGCGCTGACGATTCCGCGGTAGAGCATTGGTTTGGCGAGGACTCGTTTGTAGTCTGCCGTGGTTGCTTGCGCGGGGGCGCTGTTGGCGCTGTTGTTGTTCGCGCTGGCGCTGTCCACCATGTGTGTTCGTTCCCCTTGTTTTTGAGGCTTTTGGGTGCGTGTGGGTACCAGCGTTTAAGTTTATCGGATGCCGGTTGGTGGGCTATTTTTCGCGGAGTTTGCGGTTGGTGAGGTGGGTTGGTTGGGCGGTGAGTGGGTTTTCTGGCCAGGGGTGTTTGGGGTAGCGGCCGCGCATTTCTGCTCGGACGTCGGCGTATGGGCCGGTGAAGAAGGAGTGGAGGTCTGATGTGACGGCGAGTGGCCTGCCTGCTGGTGAGAGCAGGTGGAAAAGGACGGGCGCGCGGCCGCCGGCGAGGCGTGGTGTTTCGGTCCAGCCGAAGGTTTCTTGCAGTTTCGCGGCGACCACGGGTTGTGGAGGCTCTGCCTGTGTCTCGTTCCCGCTTACTTCATCACCGCTCGATTCATCTGTATCCCCGTATTCGCTCGCGTCCGGGTACTTGATTGCGGCGGTGTTGCCGGACGGGAGGGTGATGCGTGCGGGTGCGAGTTCGTCGAGGTGGGCGGCTTCTGGCCATGGGAGGAGCCGGCGGAGGGGGTCGGTGAGGTCGATGGTTTTGAGGCTTGCGCCGTGGGCGACGTCGTTGAGTTCTGGGCCGAGCCATTCGGTGACGTTCGCGGCGAGGTGGTGGCTGTCCATCGCTGGCCATGGGTCGCCGATGTGGTGGTGGAGGAATGCGAGCCTGTTGCGTAGTGCGGTGGCGTTGGTGTTGAAGGTGAGGGCGTTGAGGCCGTGGGTTGTGAGGTGTTCGGCGAGCGCTTCCGCGGCTTGGTCGGGGTTGGGTTTGGTGGGGGTTGCGCGTAGTTCGATGGCGCCGATCGCTTCGATGGAGCGTGCGCTGATGGTGCCGTTGGGGGTGATGGTGATGCTGGTTGTGGTTCCGGCGAGGTTCCCGGCGGCGTCGGTGGCTTGCTCGGGGGTGAGTGGTGCGGCGGCGCGGATGATGGCGCCGGTTCCGGCGGCGGCGTGGCCGTGTGCTCGGATGACGTCGGCGATGGCGAGCCATTCGGGGCGCCCGAGTGTGGCGTCTGGTGGGAGTGCGGCTCGCGTTCCGGAGGCGAGGAGGTAGATCCCCTCCCCCATGTGTTTCGCGATCCGGTCAGGCCAGGCCGTGGCGGTGACGATGCCGGCGAGCTCGGCGGCGCTCATGTTCTCGCCCGCAGCCGCATCGCCCCCGCCCAGAGCTTCACCCTCAGCCGCGTGTTGGTGTGCGAGCCGGGTGAGGCGTTGTGTTTCGCGTTGGGTTGGGCGGTGGGGGTTGCGTTGTTGGTGGCGTATCGCGTCGGGGAGGTTGGCTCCGGGGATGCGTTGTTCGCCGGTTGCGACGGCGATCACTGTCGCGACATCCTCCGCCCCGTAACGCGCCGCGTTGTGTGTGAGTGCGTGTGCCCAGCGTGGGTTGAGCGGGATCGCGGAGAGGGTTCGCCCGTGGTCGGTGATCCGGCCTTCGCTGTCGATCGCGTTGAGGGCGTGGAGTGTTTTTTCGGCGTCGTTGAGGGCGGTGGCGGGTGGCGGGTTGATCCAGCGGAGGTTGTGGCCGCGGGGTGCTCCCCATGCGGCGAGGGTGAGGGCGGTTTCGGTGAGGTCTGCGGTGGTGATTTCGGGGGTGATGTGTGCGGGTGCGGCGGCGTGGGTGCGTTCGCTGTAGCAGCGGATTGCGGTTCCGGGGCCGAGGCGGGCGGCGCGGCCTGCGCGTTGTTGGGCGCTGGCTTGGGAGGCGGATACGGTGACGAGTCCGCTCATTCCGCGGGTTGCGTCGCGGCGTGGTTCGCGGGTGAGGCCGGAGTCGATCACGAGGTGTACGCCGGGGACGGTGAGTGATGATTCGGCGAGTGTGGTGGAGACGATGATGCGTGGTTTCCCGCCGGGTTGGCGTCCGCGGATCGCGTGGTCTTGTTGTTGGGCGGGTAGTTGCCCGTGGAGCGGGAGCACGTCGATGTCTGTTGTGGCGGCGCGGAGTTGTTGGGTGATGTGGTCGACTTCGCGGGCTCCGGGTGCGAACACGAGCGCATCGGTATCCGGGTTGGTGGCGAGCGCTTCGCGGTGGGTAGCGAGCGCGGTGGTTGCGATGTGGTTGAGGAAGCTGGTTTCGACGCCGCGCGGCCCGATCCGGTCTCCCGTGTGTGGCACGTAGGTGATGGTGAGTGGGTGGAGTGCGGTCGCGGAGCTGATGTGCGGGACGGGTTCCACGTTTTCAAGACCAGTTCCCATCCCATCGTTTTCTGTGCCGTCGCTTGCGAGGAGGCGGGCGAAGGTTGGGGCGTCGACTGTTGCGGACATCGCGATGATGGTGAGGTCGTCGCGGACTTGTTGGGTTTCGCCGGTGAGGGCGAGGAGGAGGTCGGTTTCGAGGTGGCGTTCGTGGACTTCGTCGAGGATGATCGCGGCGGTGCCGTCTGCCATGGGGTCTGTGAGGAGTCGGCGGACGAGGATTCCGGGGGTCACGAATTCGATGATGGTGGCAGCGCTGGTGTGAGAGTCGCCGCGGACGGTGTAGCCGATGTGTTCGCCGAGTGTGGTTCCGGTGAGTTGCGTGAGGCGGTGGGCGGCGGCGCGGGCGGCTACGCGGCGGGGCTGGGTCACGATGATCCGGCCGGGCGGCGCACCTGCGTTTGCGCTGGCGAGGTGGTTGGCTACTGCGGGTGGTACGAGTGTTGTTTTACCGGTTCCGGGTGGGGCTTGGACGACGGCGGCGCGGTGGGTTGTGAGGGCGGCATCGAGTTCGGGGAGGGAGTCTGCGAAGACGAGCCCTTCCCCGATCACATCCAGGTCAAACAAGGGGTGGGTGTTTGAGCTGTTCCCGGTAGAAGCCATGCATCCATTGTGGAGGAGGGGTCTGACAGTTTGGTCCAGGGTGACGTGCTAGTGCACGGCAGATTCCGTCAGCGTTCGACTTGCTGTTCGCAGTTACCGCTGTAGACCGTCTACAGAACGTCCTCGCCCGTAAGTTCGTCACGAGATATATCACCGTACCTAGCCGGTTCCGTAATGCCTTGTGCAAGTAGTCGGTTCTTGTTCAAGATCGGTTCAACGCTGTCTCGCAACCAGTTATGTGAGATCCCAGAACGGGTAGCGACATCGTCGAGCGCGATGAGGATTTTGTAAATCGAATGGTCCGAGAAATTTCGGTAATCACGTTTAGTTTGCCGGGTGGTTTTGGGTTGCAAACCGGGAACATCAAGCACCCGGTGGTTCCACAGCTGAGCGCAATGCGCTACCCGATTGCGCAAGTAAACGAATGACTTCACTTGTCCAGGCAGAAGTTTGCGCGACGTATTCATCGAGTCAGCAATGTCGTCTAAAACACCAGAGGTACCAGATGCCTGAATGAAGCGAGACAGGCTGCCAAACGAGAAAGCTTCCACCGCAACCCAGATCGGCATCCGTGCATACGCCTCAGGCTTGTATACGTGGCCCTGCTTGATGTCATCACGGTAGTGCGCAACGAAGGCTTCTTTGCTGCGATCAAGGTCGGCGAGAGCATACTCTTCGACACGTTCGGCATCATCGTGAGGTGGCTGAGTAAAACCCTTACCGTGCGCGAAATATCCTGTTACCCCAATTCGACGTCCGTAGGCGTACGCAAAACGGGTACGGAGGAGGATTTCGAGGGGATGCAGGAGCTCATCGCAAACTGTGACTAGCTCTTGTTCGGTTTCGTATACGCCACGAATCTTTTCGAATGTGGTGCCTTCGAAGAACCGGTTGTGGCCCCGTGCTGGGTCATATTGCCAATGCCGGAAGTATCCGGAGAAGCGATAATAGTTGACCTGTGATAGGAATTGGGCGGCATCTTCGGTATTGGCGATAACCATCCCGCGATCAGCCAGTAGGTCTACTTGCTGTTCGTAGCTAAGCCAGTCCTTCGGCATCGGGTATGCCTCCATGGAAAAGAAAGGCCCCGGTCATTTGTGCATTACCCGCAATGGGTAAGAGGCCTGACCGGGGATCTATCGATAGCTATTCTATAACAGCGGCCTAGGCGGCGCAATGTGTCGTAGCCACCAGCCTCACTCGCGTTCCCACAGGTCCCCGCTCTCGTGTTCTTTCAGAACCCACCCGACAGGGCTGCCGATGTGCTTGATGCGTGGCGTGAACCAGTAGGTTGTGTCGGGTCCCCAGCCGGCGATGACGCTCGCGGTGTCGGCATCGAGCGTCGCATCATCGACCGGGATCGCGGTTCCCGCGGCCGCGAGGTAGGTTGCGACGGGAAGGTGGACCGCATCGTAGTGTTGGGCGACTTCGGCCCAGTCTGGGGTGACCCATTTTCCGTTGCGTCCGGTGGTGCGGTACCAGTCGTGGCGTTTATGTGCGGTCTGGTTGAGCGGGAAGCGGCGGCATAGTTCGGCCCAAGCTTCTGCGGAGTCGATCTCGTAGATCCGCAGCCCTCCGGGGACGCTCAGGCGGAGTGTTTCGGCGGTTTCCCATCCCAGGCTGTCTTCGACGAGCCACAGCCCGACGGGGGTTGTGTCGAAGAGTTCCCGGGTTGATGCGGGGACGCCGTGGGGTGTGGACCACCATTCGCCGCTCCAGGATGCCGTTGGGTTGGTGGGGCGTTCGCGGGCAGCGCGGCGTTCCTCTTTAACGGCGTGTACCCGCGCTGTCTTCAGCACGGCGAGCGGGTCCGCCGGGATGGTGCCGGGTTCGTTGTCCCATTGGACGGTCCACTGCGTGGATGTGTCGATGGGGGTGTTCCACCAGGCGGTGTGTTCCGATGCGGTGAGGTGCTCGGCGACGCGACGCAGTCCGTCACGCATGGCTTTGGTTGCGGCGAGGACGTCGGTGCCGTCGGGTTCTTGCCAGTACCTTGCGGTTTCTACTGTGTTGACGAGGCAGGTCAGTAGAAGCCGCGGGGTGACGTCGACGAGGAGCACGGTTTCGAGCCGCTCGGCGACTTGCGCTGGGGTGACGGCGGGGATTTTCGGTATGGAATCTCCGGAGCCGACGACGCGGAGTGCGCTTGTTCCGTGGTTTGGGTCGAGGCGGTAGGAGGAGAAAAACTCGAGTTCAGCGAGTGAGCCGTCGTGCTCATCCAGTCCCTCGATCCGTTCCGATTCGAGGGCATACTCAAGCAACAAGCGCCGCCCGCGTGGGCCGGCGAGAAAGCCGTGCGCGACTGAGACGTTCCCGGTAGAAGCCATGCCTCCATTGTGGACGAAGGGCCTGACAGTTTGGGGCGCGAACCGCGCAAACGGTCCGCACCCCATCGTGCGCATCCCTCGATTGACGCAACACTCGCTCCCACACTTTCTTATTGAGAACGATTATCATCTAGTCTTATTGAGAACCATTTTCATCTAGTCTGCCAACGCAGTAGAAAGCGATCCCATGCAAGTTCTCGTCAGAGCGCGACAAAGCGTCGTCGCTGCCACAATGACACTCGCCCTCATCATCGGATCGAGTGCACTTCTCGGTTCAACACCCACTGCCGCATCCGAGCTTCCAAACGACGACCAGCTCAAAGTCGCCGAACGCTCCCACGTCGACAGCCCCAAGGTGTACTTCGACGAAGCCGACGGTCTCAAGCTCAACGCACAGTTCGGCGGGGCAACGCACCCCATTGAACAGACCATCAACTATGCCGAGCGCGCCTACGATCGCAATGGTCGCCAGCAGTACTATTTCCAGGCCAAAAAGGATGCACCCGAGCTCGACTTCCTACGTGAAACGGGCGAGCACTGGTACATGACCCCGGCAGTGAATCCGCTCGGCATGGCACAGATTTGGTCGGGCTTCGGCGCCGACACCGGCATTCCCGTCGAGAAATTCCGCGATGCCACGTTCTCACTCGACCTCGTGAGCGTCAATGGACCAGGCCGGGTAGAGCTGCTCGTGTGGAACGACCGCGAGGAAGGCGAGCTGGGCCATGTCAATCGGATGCTCAGCTCAACCGATCCCAACTATCGCAGCTTCGCGCTCACTCCAGGAAACCACACCCACAATCTCACGCTGTTCTCAGCCCCCGGACGTTACGAACTCACCTACCGCGCGACCGCACGCGGTAAAGATGGCAAGCTAATCGCTTCCAAAGACAGTGTCCTCCAATGGCAGGTCGGCGGCAACCGGCCCGGCACGCCAATGGATTCAGACCAACCGAAGACCAAAAGCGCCGAGAAGTTTTCGGTAAAGCCGGTGGCCGACTCTCACGACGATGCCGTACCGCTCCACCAGCTGCGTGTAGCACTGGACGAGCCAGTGAGCGGCACCGCCGAGTTCACCGTCAATGGTTTTCACCTGGCAACCGTCAAGCTCCGCGATGGCGAGGCATCCTTCACCGAACTGCTCGGTGGCACAACCGCCGATTATCAGGTGACCGTGCGCGACGAATCAGGCAAAGTGCGCTACACCTCGGCGCCGCTGACGGTCACTCCGGGACAGCCCGCCGCAACGAGCGACACGGGCGAGGCCACACCGAAGTCTCCAGCAGCAAGCCCGGTGCTCAGCGCTAAAGAAATATCTCTGAAAGAAGACATCACCGCGAAGGTGACGGTGTCGACAATTGAAGGAGATGCGCGCCGTATCGATATCGAGTTCTCAAAGCCGGGATTCGTTGGCTTTGTTGACCTGAGCAACCATCCAGAGCCTGGTAGCAAGTATTCCGATATGACATCGAGCATTAATGCCACCGGCGAACAACATATTTCGTTTGTGGCCAGCTACGACTCATACAGCGACGGCTACCAGCTGAAAGCGACCCTGCGCCCGCATCCGGTGGTGCGGAACGCCGAGATGTCAGAGGTGACCCTCACCGATTCATATGAACCCGGCAAGCCGGTGTCAGCTTCGACCACCGTTCGCGCTACTTCGAGCACCGACCCGCAACCGAGCGAACCGGCAGAACCGGAACCGTCAGACCCACAGCCCGGTGAGCCGAATACTCAGCGAGTCATCCTCGGCAATGGGCATCTCGATCTTGCCGCCACCCCCACTGACAACGGCGGCATCGATCTGCTCGTGAAAGATGACACCCGCGAGCATGCTCCAGACACGATCGATCGACAGGTGGACGATGTGGCGTTAGCGGTACCGGACTACCTGATGCACGAACGCAAGGGAGAAACTGCGGGCTCAGATTGGGATGCAGTGCTTGCTCCCGCACCGAAACGCACCCACGTGCTGCCCCACACACAACGGGAGGGCGCACCCTGGCCCGGCTACAGTAGCGACCGATTCAACTATCAGGAGATAACCGGACCGGTGTCACTCGAGCTGGTCGCGGTCAAGGGTCCTGGCCGGCTGGCAGTTTTCCAACCGAACAGTCTTGGCGGCGCGCCGCAGATTGTATTGGGTTCAGCTTCGGGTACACCCAAGCGCATCGACATGGACTATCCGACGCATGCGCATGCTGGGTGGGCGTTTACGGAGCCGGGAAGCTATGAACTCACCTTCCGTAGCACGGTGAAAAAATCTGATGGTTCGACTGCGACCTCACCGACACACACGCTGCTAGTTCTCGTGGGGAACGCTGCAATTGATGACTACAAGGCGGGCTCAAAAGCGGCGACAGAAACCGATGGGCCATCCGCCACGCCTGCAAATCCTGCCACCGGTGACAGCACAACCGAGCGAGCCGGCGCCGAAGCGCCTTCCACCGTCGGTAGCACGACCAAACCAATCGGCGCCGAAGCGTCATCCGTTCCCTCAGCGGCCGAGCACGAAGCGGCGGCCGGGCCACTGGCGCAAACTGGAGCCCCGGTATCGGTGTTACCGCTTGGTTTAGCAGCGATCGCGCTGCTTCTTGGTGGGGCACTCACAGCACGCCGCAAGGAGCATCTGAACTAGCGCCTTAGCCCGACATTCCCACCAAACGAGGTGGCGGTCAATACGAGCTTTCCGTATGGCCGCCACCTCGTATGGAACGATCCAAACTGGCGAGCATGAGTACAAGGTGTGTTTCTGTGGCCATGATGTGGCCATCGCCTTGGAGTACAAGGATCCGACTAATGCGGGCAAGCAGCCGCCGCCATCGGCACCGACATCCTCGCCACAACCAAAGCCATGCATCCATTGTGAAGGAGGGGTCTGACAACTGGGGCGCGAACCGTTCAAGCGGTCCGCGCCCCAGTCGTTTATGTAGTTAGGTTCTGAGTTCCGCGCTGGTTAGTTCAGCGGGATTTTCAGTTCTTGCTGAATCGCCAGACGCCCTTTTCCTGTTCTGCTTCGTTGGCTACGGACAGGTCGATCCCTGGGCGGTCCTTGACCAAGCTAACCGCGACCAAAGAAATGAGTGCCATGAGCAGCAGGTAGTTGGATACCGATGCGGTAGTTCCGGTCGCTTCCAGTAGCGCCTGTGCGATCGTTGGGGCGAATGCGCCACCGAGAACCGCGTCGAGAGCGTACGAGATGGCAACGCCGCTGAATCGAATAGCGCTGCTAGCTGCCTACCGCTACTATCAGCAAGAAACTGCCAACCTTGACGTGGAGCAGCTGGAGTTCAGCCCATACCTCTACGTGGCACTGCTCGACAAAGGCGCCGTCGCCGTCGAAGTCGACGACACCGTGACTTTCCGATTCCGCGACGGAAGAGAACAAGAAATCACTATCAGCCCTAAATAAGCTAGGCCTCTTCTCGAGTCACTAGAGCGGTTGTACAAGTAAGATAGAGCCATGAGCTTTTCGGCAACCGTGCTACGCGTTCTCATCGCATCCCCATCCGATGTACCCGATGCCCGAGACGCAGTCGAAGATGCTCTGCACTCGTGGAACCGACGCCACGCAACGACTCGGAATGTAGTCTTACTGCCGTGGCGGTGGGAGACCGACTCTGTGCCCCTGCTCGGGGGTCACCCTCAGGAGATTATCAACGCTCAGGGAGTCGACGGAGCCGACATTGTTGTCGCACTTTTTGGCAGTCGCCTCGGCTCACCAACACCAGATGCAGTGTCGGGAACAGTTGAAGAGATCGAGCGTGCCGTCGACAGCGGCAAACCCGTACATCTGTATTTCTCAAGAGCCCCATTGCCTCATGACGTCGATACTGTGCAACTAGAGGGACTCCGAGATTTCAAGAATGAAATCAGGGAGCGGGGATTGCTTGGAGAATTCGATGACATACGCCAACTGGAGAACCAGATCTGGAGCGCCATCGATCATGACCTTGCCAAGATCGATCCCTCCATTACTGGGGTGCTCCATGTGCCGACCGGCGTCCGTTTTCGCGTCGACTCAAAGAGCGAGCAACACCAAAAAGAAATCGATAAGCGCGGCAGGATCAAATACACAACAGAATATTGGCTTGAAGTTACCAATATCGGCGATGAGGCCGCTGAATCCGTGAAATTCGAAGCGGATGCATCGTCCGGGGGTATGTACACCGCCAACAGTGATGACCCCATCACCCTAGAGCCTGGCAGCGTTTGGAAGATCCCGGTCACCTACTCATTGGGCACGTCGGGCCAGACCCTAACGATTAGGTGGCTCGAGCACGACGAGGAGCGGTCGAAGACCTTTAACGTTCAGTGACAACAGCTTTCTCGCTAGTTGAACCGATCAAGCGGCTAAATCTTAATTCCCGCGCATTTGTATCCGGCGTGGAATGAAAGTTTCGAAGACCATATGGAAGTGGATACAACGCCGATCTAGGCGCGGCTGATGAGGGTTAGGAGAAACCTCCTCACCACAAGGAAAACGCGCGATGACGCTGAGCGTCAAACCGTCTATTCGGGCGTTGTGAATTCGGCATCTGCCGTGACCGGGAGACTTAGCCGGGCATCATGAACCACAACGGGCCTGGCTGACAGTGGAGCGCCAAAAGGTATCGCCGTTTACGACTTGCTAGTAGCCCTGATCAGCGCGTGTATGTACGTGACGCAAAGACAGGAGCGCGCACCATGCAATACCCCGAACTCGCAACAGTACAAACCCGACTGACCTACCGGCTGACCAGCTTCCTCCTGGAAACCTCGCCGCCGGGCCCACCGTCAAGTGGATGGACGCATTCAACGCCCAACGCCACGCCGCCGAGGCTCTAGGCACTGCAGACCGCGAGTTGCCGTGGCTGGGCACCCGCGTCGACCCACGCGGCACAAGCCCTTCGGCAAGCGCCTGTGCCGCAAGATCGTCTGCGGCGACTGCGGACGTCCGTTCGGCCATAAGACCTGGCACTCCGGTACCCCGAACCGGGCCGACGTGTGGGAATGCCCCACGAACTACGTCAAGCGCGGCACTTGCATCACCAGCCACCTCTACCCGGAAGTGCTGCTGGTGAAGATGGCCGAGGCGTTGCAGCTGCTCGCTGGGCGCAACAGCGAGGCGGCCGACCAGGCGAACTCACAGCTACAAGGCGTTGCTGACCGGGCTAGCGAAGGCTTTCAGGTCTTCCCACGAGTCGGCACGGGCGGTGTCTTGCTCGTACGCGATCAGATAGCCCCAGTGCTGACCGGCGTAAGCATCCTCAGCAACCAACCGGCGCACCAACGCCTCGGCAGCCTCACGCTTGGCCTGCACCCTGGCATCATCGCGCCCGCGCTCTTCCTTGCCTTCGATGATCCAATGCACCCCGTTGGTGTCCAAGGCCACGAAGTCGGGGAAGTAGCGGTCTTTCGCGTTGTAGTACACGAACGCCCGGTCTTGCGGATGCAGGCGATGCCACCACACGATCCCCGGCGAGGTGTTGAGCAGGCGAGCAAGCTGGTATTCGCCGGTGAAGGAGTCGAAGGACTCCTCAGCGAATAGCGACTTGAACCATCCACCGTAGACCCGGCCTCGCACGAACTGGTCACGACTCTCGATCTGGTCATGCACTTTCTCACCAAGCGGGAGCGTGTAGCCGGTGCCTGGCATTGACTTGGGGTGTATGGTCGGCACCTCGCGGGTGGCTCGCAGTGTCTCGGCTGTGTAGTTCTTGATCAGCGCTAGGAGTTCGGCGCGGGCGGAGTCGAGGGATTTGACGGTCCAGCCGGTGAACGTCACGGCGCGCATGAACTTCGGCACCAGGAACGTGGCGACGTAGCGGGCGGTCTGTTCGGTTTTGGGCACCAACGACATGTTGATCACTAGTTTGACCAGCGCCTCCTCAGCGTCGGCGTCGTCGACGTGGACGGAGTCGACTTCGGCGCTTTCTCGATCCTCTGCCCGGAGTTTCTTGCCTAGGGCGGCGATGATCTCTTTGCGCAGCAGCACGTCCCCAGCAGAGGTGACCCGACGCGCCGCTTGCTCAATCTCGGCGTCACTGATTTCAGACAGGTCAATGGGCGGCTGCTGCACAGTCATCGTCGTCACCGGGAATCGGTAGGACACGTCAGCAAAGCTCGGGTTCCGTCCGATCGAAACCAGCTCCCAGGTGGGCTCATCCTCCTGCTCGGTGATGGTACGAACCCCAACACCGGGCAAAGCCAGCCCTTCGTCACCACCGTTGACGGGAACGGTGCCCGGCTGCGGAGCCACACCACCGGCGAGCTCACCACTGACACCAGTGCCCGGTTCAGAACCGGTTGTCATCGTTGGTTGGTCACCGCCGGTCGTGGGCGTACCTGTACCCGTACCGGAATCTTCGGCGGCTTTACGGATCGCCTCCTCAACCTTGGCTTTGTCAGGCTCGGCGATGGCTTCGTCCAGACCGAACTGCCGGAGCACGTTCTCCGCATTGAGCAGCTCGGTGAAGGACTGGTGAGCGATGATGTCGAGCTGGTCAATCTGCCACACGCCCGTGTACTTCCCAAACGGCAAACGCAGTCCGCGCCCCATGGTCTGCTGGGTCAACACCTCCGAGGCCATCGCTCGCAGTGTCACGACGACCGCGATGTTCTTGACATCCCAGCCTTCCTTGAGCTTGTTCACGCTCACCACCGCCAGCACCGGCGATTCGGGCCGATCCAATTCGTCGAGGCGACGCTGGGTCAACTCATCCTCGTGCTTGGAGTCCACCTGCAGCACAGCCTCATCTCGGCCGAGGTACTCCGGCGTGCGCAGCAGCTCGGCGACCTGGGTGGCGTGCCCCACATCGGAGCAGACCACGAAAGCGACCGCATTCACATGATCGCGGTTCTGGGAAGCCGCGTATGAGTCGTAATAGGCCTGCTTGAGCGCACGCAATTGCAGCGCGTCACGCAACTGCTGCTCTTCGGAGGCTTCATCGGTGCCATATCCAGTCTTGCGGAACGCCAACACGGGGGCCTTCACATACTTGTCCTGGATGGCGCGGTAGAGCGGGTACTCGAAGATGACGTGATCGGTGGCCTTGTCCACCGACGCGGTCAAACCAATCGCCGCTGCTGGATCGAGTTCCTTCAACGCTGCATTGAATGCGACCGCGCTGGCCCCGTAGAGGTGGGATTCGTCGGCGATCACAACCAGATCATCGAGGTTCTTCAGGTAGTCGAAGAGCACGCCGGCGTTCTCGTCGAAACGGCGCGGTTTCCGACGCATAGCCTCTTGCGTGCCACCATGTGTGTCTCCTTCAACATCTTTCGGAGCAATCAGCTGCTGGATGTTGAAAATAAACGCCAGCATTGGCACTTCACGGCCGAACGCGAGTCGGGCCGGCCCGTTCTGCCGGGCGATCCACGCCGAGTAGTCCTGTGGGGTCACCACCTCGGGCGGCACCGCCGCACCGGTGATATAGCGGGGCGTGCCGGGCGTGAAGTTCTGCACCGTCTTCGCCTGCACCGTCTTGCCTGGGGTGACGATCACGACGTTGCCGACCCCTTGGCGGCGCAGGTACTCCACGAACGCCGCCATCAAGTAGGTCTTGCCCACACCCGTAGCGAGGTTGAGCACCTGCATCACGGTCGGGTCGTAGTCACCCTCGAGAGTGAACACCAGCTGGCGTAGCGCTTCCTTATTCGGGGTGCGCAGGTCGAACTCGGAGCTGATCGACTCCAGCATGTCCGAATCAAAACTGATGTTGAGCTTGGTAGTCATTACTGGTCACCACCTTCGCTGTAGCGGAACACATCATCCGGCAAAGCCACCACTCGGGATCCCTTCACCAGTTTGCGTAGATGCTGGCGCACGCCGTCCATCACCGTGGTGGCCGCCAGCACGATTGTCTCGCCGGGCTGGATTTGGGAAGCAAGCCAGTCGACGATCTCGACCGTGGCAACCCCCTCCAGCACCTTGAGGAGGGCGTTGCCCCGGCGGGCGTCGAACATGTAGTCATCATCCGCATGCAGCAGGGTGAACCCTAGAATCGCGGCCACCGACTCGATCAGAGTCTGTCCGGTCGCGGCCGCAGTTAGCATCACCCTGTCCAATTCAGGGTCGTAGTCGAAACACGCAGGCGACAGATGGGCAACCTGGAAGCCGCCGCCACCTCGCCAGTTCAGCACTTCCTTCGTGCGCCTGGTCTTCGAGGCAGCCTTCAGTGTCTTCACCTCGACGCTCTTCTTTAATTCCGGGTCATCCTTGATCAGCTTGTTAAGCACGCTCGTGAATTTTGCGGCGTCCTCTGGCGAGACACCATCAGGTAGCCCGTCTTCCGTAGCGTCGACTCGTTCGCCCTTCGTCCGGGTTATCCCTCCCGGGTCTTGATCGTTGACAACCTTCTCCAGACGCGGACGAGTGAACCGATTAAACGTATCTTCCACCAGTTCACAGGTTACCCAGCGGCGACCCATCTTCTGCGCGACCGCAGCAGTCGTCCCCGAACCCGCAAACACATCCAACACAATGTCACCAGGATTAGACCCAATATGAATGATGCGCTCGAGGAGACGTTCGGGCTTCGGAGTAGAGAACGGAACAACTCCAGGCAGCAGAGACTTGATCTCATTTTTCGCACTTCTATTATGTCCGACATCACTATTACGCCATAGCGTGCGCGCGGGAGTGCCTCGCTCCGGAATATACATTTTTAGACCGAATCCACCTGCGCTTCCGTCAGCACCACGTAAAATAATTCTCGGCCATTGAAGTTCATCAAGGCGTTGAATTGTCCGACTAACAGTCGGCTCTCCCCAGTCCTTGACTTTCAAACAAGGAATGTCATCTCTAATTTCGACGCCTTCGCCTTCGAGCTCTGCGCGAATAGATAGCTCTTCCGAATCTGGATTAACCAATTCATAATCTGCCCAATGAGACAGTTCATTCAGCATCCATTCCTGGGCAAAGTACCAATTTGCTCCACTCCCCGGGTATTTCATCTCTCCCGTAATCGGGTGCTGGATTCCATAAACGCTCGGATGCTGGCGTCGGCCTCTATTGTGGCGCGCAGTCGGATCTCCATCCCACCATGGGCCGTTCGCGTCGTTATCTGGATTCTTGAACCGAGCGTTGTCAGCTGTGGTTCGGGGCATGCGGTTGACCGTAGAATCTGGCGATCTTCCGTAAACTATTATCGCATCCTGGTCTACGCTAAATTTGTCTGCATTATTGCGGGGGCCATCGGCCTTTTCCCAAATGATTTCAGCGAGAAAATTCTCTACGCCGAAAACCTCGTCGATCAGTAGTCGCATCCGATGGTTCTCGGCATAGTCCAGGTGAACCCAGATCGAGCCGTCGTCGGTGAGCAACTTCTTCATGTGCAACAGCCGGTCGCGCATCATAGTGAGCCACACGGAGTGCTCGAGGTTATCCTCGTAGTTCGCAAAGGTCTGGGCCGTGTTAAACGGTGGATCGATATAGATCAGCTTTACCTTGCCGACGTACTTGTCTGCCAGTTCTGGCACGCGGGTAAGGGCCTCGAGAACGTCTCCGGATTCGCCGAGGATGAGTAGGTTGTCGTCTTGGGGTTCGAGGTCGGCGCGCTCGGAGTATTCGGACTCTTCCGACTTCGGTCTCTGCGCACCTTGCACGTAGTCGTCTAGCACGAGGGTGTGGGTTTCGCAGTATCGCGGGTCTGAGGGGTCAACCCATGTGTAGCCGTACTTGCCGGTCTCAGTAGGGATGAGGGCTTTGTCTTTGTTATACCAGATGAGCTGGAGCCGTTGTTTCGTCATCTAGTTCGCCTTTCCAGTCGCTTCATTGCCACTGCGATAACTGCCCAGATGCCCGCGATATCACCGTCAAACGTAATCAAACTTCGAGATCATCCACTCAGGACAGCTAGGCGGTAATTCACAGTCCACGCACGATTACATCCATTATCGCTGAAAGCTTCAGAAACAACGCCCCTATGAATACAAAGCCCTAAAGTATGGGCGCCGCCGTCCAGAAGACGGGCACCAAAAGAGCTAACTCCCCGGGGCTTGGCCCCTAGCGGATGCCTTCCTCTCTAAATGTGTTGCCCATAGGTAATCAACGAGGGCTAGCGAGGCACCTGCCGCAAGATTTGCGTGCCGCTCCGTCAGTCCAACGTACGAAATAGTCTTCCCATGGCCTGTGCCAGAGCTGTTTCGCAATTCTGCAAGATTCCGCGCCATACTCGTAAGAGTTCCCAAGAGCACTCTGACCGCTTCGTGGTCTGGGACTAAATCGCTTACTTCACGAGGATTAATCGTCAGAGCGGTCTGTGTTTTGTCGACGACTTTGGGGAGTCTTTCGCATACAACGGGTCAGTCAGAAAGTACGCGCGCATCAGGCGCTCGAACTTCGAGCCCTTATCGCGCTCATCAAGCTCACCAAAGTACAGGCGGTCAAAAAGCGCACCGAACGCGTTGTCCTGCGAAGCGATAGTCATACGCTACTTCTACCAAATAAGTGTGGTCGCAGTAACACTGAATCGCCTATGTGGCGGGTTTGCGTGGCAGCTTGGGGTCGCGCTTGCGGGCCTTGCGTCCATCATAGATTCAGTCCCAGGCCGCCCCTGCACCGCCTGGACTATCCTGAGAGAAACAGTCCACGCATGTTTTGAGACAGTCTTTAAGGGAGCGCTTTCGTGGCTATTTTCGCGGTTGAATACACCTACATCGACGACGCCGAACTCATCCAGAAGCACCGGCCCGAACACCGCGCGTTCCTCGCCGCACAGCGCGAAGCCGGCACCGTGCTCCTCTCCGGCCCCAAAGTAACCGAGCCGGGCAGCGCCCTCATCATCGTCCGCGCCGAAACCGCCGAGGAGGCCGGCCGCATCCTCGACGCCGACCCCTTCAACAACCACGGCATCATCACCCACCGCACCATCGCGGAATGGAACGTCGTCATCGGCGAGCTCTAAAGCAGCGACCGCAGCGAACGCCAGAGCATCACCACCCAAGCCGCATAACGAAAGGTAGCCAGCCGTCGTGGCCCCAAACCTCACAACACAACGCCTCACCGACCCAGCCCCGAACAAGCCGTTACTGCTCGTCGGGCCCGGCATCGGAACAGGCGTAGAGGAACTGTGGAACACCACCGCGCAAGAGCTCGCCGATGACTTCGAAGTGATCGGCTACAACCTCCCCGGCCACGCCGGCGCCCCCGTGCACACTGACGCCTACACCGTCGCGGAACTCGCAGACGCGGCCGCCGCACTCGTCGCCGACCAACCCGCGGAACGCAGCGTCTACTTCGCCGGCGTCTCCATCTCCGGCGGCGTAGCCATGGAACTCGCACTCCACCACCCAGAACGGTTCGCCGCGGTCGCGGTCGTGTGCTCGGCACCGAAAATCGGCGAACCCGAAGCCTGGGAAGAACGCGCCCAAGCGGCCGCCGCCAACGGAACCGAGATCATGGTCCCGTTCTGCCGCGAAGGCTGGTTCGCCCCCGGATTCATCGACGAAAACCCCACCCAGGCCGAAGCACTGCTGAACAACCTGCGGGAAGCCGACCTCGCGTCGTACGTCACCATCTGCCGCGCACTCGGCACCTACGACGTCCGCGAAGACCTCGCCACCGTCACCATCCCCGTACTCACCATCAACGGCGCACACGACCAAGTCTGCCCACCAAGCGAAGGCGCCACCATCGCGGCCGGCGTACCCAACGGCAAAGCCGTAACCTTCAGCCACACGGCGCACCTAGCCCCCGTCGAAGACCCCGAACGCACAGCCACCGAACTCCGCAACTTCTTCCTCGCGCAGGGCTAGGCGACGGCGCGGATAACGACGGCGGTGGCGGCATCGCGGTCGCGTGGCAGCGACGCGGCTAGGACTGTACACGGCGACGGCGAGCGCGACTGCCGCGCGGCATCAAATATGAAGCGCCCCTACCGATCCAAAAGTCGAAAAGGCTAATGTTGGGTGGAAACGGCTCGCCGCACACAACACTGAGGTTGAACATGAAGACGTCCATCGCAACCGTTTGTCTCTCGGGAACTCTCGAAGAGAAACTCCATGCGTGCTCCGCGGCAGGCTTCGATGGCGTCGAAATCTTCGAACAAGACCTCGTCGTCTCCCCCATGTCGCCGGAAGAGGTTAAGGCTCTCGCCGCGCGGCTGAACCTCACGCTCGACCTCTACCAGCCGTTCCGTGACTTCGAAGGCGTGGACGAACCCACCCTGAAAGCCAACCTGCACCGAGCTGAAGCGAAATTTAAGCTCATGAACCGGCTCGGCATCGACACCATCCTCGTGTGCTCGAACGTCGCCACCGCAACCATCAACGACGACCGCGTGTTCGTTGACCAGCTCCGCACCCTCGGCGAGCTCGCCGCCCAATACAGCATCAAGATCGCGTACGAAGCCCTCGCGTGGGGTCGCTTCGTCAACACGTACCAGCACTCGTGGGAGATCGTCCGCGACGTCAACCTCCCCAACGTGGGCATCTGCCTGGACTCCTTCCACATCCTCTCCCGCGGAGACGACCCCTCCGGCATCGCCGACATCCCAGGCGAAAAAATCTTCTTCGTCCAACTCGCAGATGCCCCCGTGCTCTCGATGGACATCCTCTCGTGGTCCCGCCACTACCGCGTCTTCCCCGGCGAAGGCGGCTTCGCACTCGACGAATTCATGCGGTACCTCGCGCTGTCCGGTTACGACGGCATCGTCTCCCTCGAAATCTTCAACGACGTCTTCCGCCAATCAAACATGCGCAGAACAGCCGTCGACGGCCTCCGCTCCCTGATCTGGCTCCAAGACCGCACCGCGCACTTGCTGCAAGAAAAGAGCGAAACCTCCGCCCTCAACCTCGCGACACTGCCGTCGACGCAACCGACTCGAGGCTTCGACTTCGCCGAGATCCTCACCGACTCCCCCGAACTCGTAGCCGAAACCCTCTACCAGCTCGGGTTCCAGTTCTTCGGCCAGCACCGCCGCAAACCGGTGCAGCTATGGAAAGCCGGCGACGCCCGCATCATCATCAACGCGAAACCCCGCCCCGAAGGCGGAACCGAACTTTCAGGCTTCGGGATCCACGTCGAAAACCCAGCCACCGCCATCGCCAAGGCACGAGCGTTGCTCGCCCCGCGCGTCGCGCGCCGTCAGCTGCCTGACGAACAGCAGCTCGTGGGCGTCGTGGCCCCAGACGAGACCGAAATCTTCATCGGCTCCGCAGACGAATCCGCGCGCTGGGAAAAAGAATTCAGCGAAGCCGCCCCCACCAACAGCGAGCCCATCATCGAAGCCATCGACCACCTCAACGTGGCGCAACCATGGCAAGCGTTCGACGAATCCGTGCTGTTCTACACGAGCGCACTCAACCTCTCAACGCTGCCCGCCACCGAGGTCCCGGGGCCCATGGGGCTCGTCCGCTCCCAAGTCCTGGAATCTGCGGACCAAGCCGTCCGCATCGCCCTCAACATCGTTCCGCAAGGCACGTCCCAAGAGAAGAGCGGCGCCACCGAATACCCGGAACACATCGCGATCAGAACCAACAACATCATTGCCCTGGCGCAGCGCGCCCAGGCCGAGGGAATGCGGTTCCTCCGGGTCCCAGAAAACTACTACGACGACCTCGCCAGCAGGTACGACCTGCCCGCAGAAACGCTCGCGCGACTCAAAGAGCTCAACCTGCTCTACGACCGTGACGACGACGGCGAATTCCTGCACTTCTACACGGCGACGATCGGCGACATGTTCTTCGAAGTCGTTGAACGGCGCGGCGACTACTCCGGATACGGCGCGCCCAACGCCCCAGTACGGCTAGCCGCGCAGTTCGAAAGAACGCGGTTCCCCCACGGCAACTAGCAACGGAGTCTAGTAAGAGCAACTAGTAACTGACCGGTTCCTTGCGCGCGTGTGCTGTCGAGGCTCGAACTGTGAGCCCCGACGGCACACGTACCCGTTGAACCTCGCGGTTCCCCCTAATCTGAGCCAAGAGGAGACGGACCGCCTCGCGTCCCGCGTATTCAGTCTCAGCGCGCAGGCACGTCAAAGGTGGAGAGCTAAAGCTCGACCCGAACGTGTCGTCGTAACCCACAATCGAAACGTCCTCAGGCACCCTGACCCCCTTTGCCTCCATCGCCTGAAGCATCCCGATTGCCAGCTGATCGTTATATGCGACGATCGCCGTTGGGTTGTACGACAACGCGAGGTCCGCTGCCGCCGCGCCTTGATTGAGCAGCGGCCGAAACGGCCCAACTTGGATGGGGCTCAAGCCGTATTCACGGGTGACCTCTAGCACCGCCGACCAACGTTGCTGATTCGTCCAGCTCAGGCGAGGCCCAGAAACATACACAATCCTCTTGTGCCCCAATGACACCAGATGCTGGATAAGCAACTGATTCGTTTCCGGTGTTTCAGCGCATACAGAAGAAATCCCCGGGGCCTCGCGATTGAAAAGAACCAGAGGCTTGCGTCGCGCGATCTCCGTCAGATCTGTGTCCGAGAGCCAACGTGCCGAGACAATTAGCCCATCCACCGACGGCAAAATTCGGCGGATATGGTCAAGCTCAACACTTGCCGATTCTTCTGCATCGCCTAGAAGAACCATGTAGTCACCTTCACGAGCCGCCTGAACTGCGCCCTTCATGAGGTCAGTAAAGAACGGGTTACTGATGTCTTGAACCATCAGATCAATGGTGCGGTGTAGCGACGCTCCACCCACTTCTGGCGCGGGCCGACGGCGGTAGCCAAGCTCATCTGCTATCTTCTGGATGCGCAACATCGTTTGGAAGTTCACGCGGTCAGGCGTTGTGAACGCACGCGAAACCGTCGAGACCGCTACGCCTGCAACATTTGCAATGTCTTGCAACGTGACGGTCTTCCCAGGGAGAGCATCGTTGTCAAAGATTCCCATCACGTCCACCTGTGACCCTTCAAACCCATGCTTTCCCAAGCCTTTTGCACTCAGGCAAGAACAGACTAAATGTGATCTGGATCACCACACTATGGCAAAGTTTGGCAAAACTCTATCCGGAATTTGCCGGTTGTGAGAGCTTTGGATGCACCACTCCCGCCCGGAAGTCTTTGCAAGATCTGTCCCGGCGACTCGCACGAGGCCCTATGAGAGAGGCGTAACCACCATGTTCTCGATGAAGAAAAAGACCTTGCTAGCAGGAATCGCAGCGATTTCGAGTGCATCCCTCCTCGCCGGATGCGCCAACGTAGGCGACGGTAAGGCAAACGACGGAGAATTCCCCAACAAGGACATTCAGCTTATTGTCCCTTGGCAGCCAGGCGGTTCAGGCGACCTTTCCGCACGCACCGTTGCCTCCTCACTCGAAAAGGAGCTTGGAGTCAACATTGTTGTAGAAAACAAGCCGGGCGCAAACGGCTCTATCGGCTACAACTGGCTCGCTGACCAAGACCCAGACGGATACAAACTGTCTGTTTTGGGTATGGAAGTAGCGACGCTCCAGTACATGGATTACGACGTCAATCCAGATGACTACACCTACATCGGGCAGCTGCTTGAGGGCCCAGGAGCCATCGCAGTTAAGGCCGATAGCCCATACAAGACACTGCAAGACCTGATCGATGCGGCGAAAGAAAAGCCTGGCGCAATCACCTACTCAAGCCCAGGCGTCGGGTCGGTCTGGGATAACCCTGCACAGGGCTTCCAAGAGTTGGCTGGCATCGAACTGAAGAACGTTCCGTTTGACGGATCAGCACCTGCCATCCAGGCCGCAGCTGCAGGCGACGTCGATTTCTCCATCGACGCAGCTGGCTCACAAAAAGCCAATGTAGATGGCGGCAAGATGCGCTACCTCGCAGTGCTTTCTGAAGAACGCCTCGAAACACTACCAGACGTTCCGACCATGAAGGAACTGGGAATCGACCTTCAGAACTCTTCGTTCACCGGCATCATGGGGCCGAAGGGCATGGATGAAGAGGTCGTCAAGAAGCTCTCCAACGCTCTGGAGAAGGCCGTTGAAGATCCTGAATACAAAAAGGTGATCGAGGGCGCCAACCTTGTACCGGTTAGCCGCAACTCCGAAGACTTCACCAAGTACATCAATGAACAGGCAGAGATTCACGGCAAGTGGATCGACCTGGCGAAGGCTAAGTAAAACTGGCCACTACTGGTCAGCCTGAAACAAAGAGCTGAAATGTCTGAAGCAAAGCGAGAACCCCTGGCTGCGCTCCCGCATGAGGGTGAAAGCGCCATCGGAGACCATGAACCCGAGCAAACCGCTCCACAGGCTCGTGGCCTAGCCGGCTACCGCATGCGCGAATTGTTGCCCGTGGCCGTGTCGATTCTCCTCGGCGTTTTCATCCTCATCCAGGCCCAAAACATCCAAGCCGGCGATCGAGAAATTGGAGCTCGATTCTGGCCGACGATGCTGGCTGTGGGCTTGATCGGCTTAGGCGCGCTTCTGGTGGTCACAAATGTGATCCGCGGAACCCGCCCAGACGATATCCCGGAAAGGATTAGCGCTTGGGGCCTTAGCCGGTTCGCTGGTGCCGCAGTCGTGTTGATCGGCTATCTGATGTTGTGGCGCGTGCTGCAATTTTGGCTCATCACGATTGTCGTTGTCTTCCTCCTTTCGGTTCTATTCGATCGCCGCGGTTGGAAAGCGCTGATCTTGTTTCCCGTTGTGATCGGTTTGACTCTGCACTTGCTGTTCATTGTGTTGTTGAAGGTCCCACTATGAGTGAATTCCTCTCTTTCGACATGCCAAACACTCTGCTCGTCGGGAACGTCGTAGCCGAAGGCGCGTTGGCGGTTCTGAATTTTGAAACCCTGATATACATCTTTTTCGGGATGCTCGTGGGCATGCTCGTGGGCGCTTTCCCGGGCGTCACAGCCACGATGGCGGTGGCGCTCGCCTCGGGTTTCACCTTGACCTTGGAACCCACACAAGGTCTAGCCGTGCTGCTGACCATCTACGTGGCAGCGCAATTCGGTGACCGAGTGCCGGCAATCCTTTTGAACACACCGGGCACGCCAGCATCGATCTCAACAACGTTCGATGGCTACCCGATGGCGAAGAAGGGCCAAGCCGGCCTGGCTATGACCACCTCCGCGTTCGCCTCGGCATTCGGCATGATTTTCGGCATCATTTTGCTGTCTATTGCTGGAATCCCGCTGTCCCAATTCGCAATGAAGTTTGGGCCGCCTGAGCTATTCGCGTTGGTCGTTTTCGGTTTGACCATGATGATCGGTGTCTCTTCGGGCCGCATCATTAAGGGACTCATCGCAGGCCTCTTCGGCCTGGCACTGGCAACGGTGGGACGCGACCCAATCACGGGTGGTCAGCGGTTCGTCTTTGACATTCCGGAGCTTAACAGCGGCATTCCGTTCATCCCGGTCATCATCGGACTCTTCGGCGTTGCTGAAGTGCTGAATCAGATGATGACGCACCGCAAGGCTGCGCGTGAAGAGGCACCTATTACTCAGATGAATTCATGGATGCCAAGCCGGTCTGTGATGCGCCGAATTCTCAAGCCAATGACGCTGGGTGCCGGTTCTGGTTCGGTAGTCGGCATGGTTCCGGCTGTCGGCGGCGATATCGCTGGCATCATTGCGTGGGACTCAGCTCGGCGCGTATCTAAAAAGCCGGAAGAGTTCGGCAAGGGGTCTGTGGAAGGACTCACGGCGGGTGACACCGCCTCGACCGCAACGTTGGGCGGCTCGGTAACAACAAGTATGTCGTTGGGTGTCCCAGGTGACTCAGTCATGGCTGTGATCATTGGCTCCATGATGATCTGGGGCATCCAGCCCGGCCCGGCTCTGTTCTCGACGCAGCCGCAACTCGTCTTCACCTTGGCCACCATCATGCTGGTAGCGACCGTGTTGTCATTGGGTGTCTCGCTCGTGCGCATGAAGGGCATGGTCAAGCTACTCGAATTGCCTAAACCGTACCTGTGGACCATTATTCTGGTGTTCTGCATGGTCGGTACGTACTCGATCAACAACTCGGTATTCGAGGTCATTATGATGATGATCTTCGGCCTGGTTGGGCTGTTCATGGTGCGGTTCGGTTTCCCTACGGGACCGACGGTCTTGGGCCTCATTCTGGGGCCTCTGGCGGAATCAAACCTCCGGAGGACCCTCATCGGTGGAGGTCTGGAAAGCCTGTGGACCTCGCCTATCGCGATGGTACTGCTCATCATTTCTGCGCTTGCGCTGCTCAGCCCCGTGATTCGCGGGCTGGTTACTAAGCGCAAGAAGGCTGGCAAGAAGATCGGATATTTCCCACACCCTTAGTCATGGCAAATTCACCATCCGGCGAGAGCGTACTGCAGCGGATCTCCAAGATCCTGGGTTGCTTTGATCAAGAGAAACCCGTGCTTTCTGCCGCTCAGATCGCCAGGTTGACCGGCATCAGCCGTTCAACCACGTACCGGATGCTGCATGAACTCGAGCACGAAGGCTTTCTTAGGCGAACCAGCGAAGGCACGTACGCCATCGGGCTAAAACTGTGGGAGTACGGGGTCCGGGCGAGCGGCTACGAATACCTCGGCAGACTCTCGCGGCCATTCCTTCAAGGAATCCACGAGACCCTCAACGTCAACGTCTCGCTAGCCGTGCTCGACCACGACGACGGCTCCATCATTTATCTAGAACGCGCGGGCGACCTCAACCCGGAACAAGACCTCACCGAGGTCGCCGGGCGGTTGCCCGCGCTTCTCACCGCCACCGGACTAGTGCTGATAGCTTTCTCCGACCCAAAAGTGTGGGAACGAACCCTCCGCGAGGTGACGGAAGAACAGCTAACCCAAATCAACACGACCCGGAAACAGTTGCGGTCTTTGCTCGCGAAAGTGAAGTCGGAAGGCTTCTGTCATCTCAGCGGTGTACTGGTCAAATCCTCCACGGGCACTGCTGTACCCGTTTTCGGTCCGCACCGTGAACTGCTGGGGGCGCTGACCTTTGTGACGAAGGCTCGAGATGTAGACCTGCGCTCCCAACTGCCGGTACTTATTTCAGCTGCGCGAAGCCTGGGCCTGGCAGCATCTCCCAATTAGTCTCATTCAATGGGATTTTTCATTCGGCGGCGCTAAGAATGCTCAACTATAGAGCTATTCAACGTAAGCACGACCGTGGAGGCGACCGTCATGGCAATTTTTGCTATCCAATACACATACGGCCAAGACACCGAAAAAATGGGCGAGTTCCGGCCCGAACATGTTGAGTTTTTGTCCGGTCTCCACGAGGCGGGGACTCTACTCGCGTCCGGCCCCTGGTCTGTCCCTAACACCGGGGCACTACTGCTGATCAAAGCTGATAACGCTGAGGACGCTGCAGCGATCATGGGTAACGACCCTTTCGCACGCGAAAACCTCATTGCTGAGCGAAGCATTAATCAATGGAATCTGTTCTTCGGTTCCATCCCTGGTGCGGATTCAGAATAATGTTTGCGGCGGTCACAACACAGCGACGCGTCACGGAACTGGTAAACCTACCACGACGATAATAAGAACCCGCTAAAACATGCGGATTTTAGGGGGCTGTGGTGTTTTCGTGGTGACTTAGATTCACTACGCCATCGCTTAACGATACAAGGCGCGCCTGATCGCTTGGCCATAGGTGGGCATACGTCGCTAGGGTCTCGTTCGCGTTCGCGTGACCTAAACGCTTAGCAACAGCTACAGGCGACGCACCGCCGGCAATCAACAGCGACGCGTGATAGTGCCTGAGCTGATGCCAGCCCGGCCCGATATGGTCGCCTAACGTTTCACGTAGCCGCTTCCACGGTAACCAGATTCGCGGATAGGTGAGCGGCCCGCCATCCTTATACGTGAACACCAAACCCGCGGGCCCAGGATCTTCGGTGAGGGGTCGCAGCAGTTCAACGACCGCGGGCCCTATCTCAACATCACGATAAGAATGCGGGGTCTTGAGCGGCGCAAGCTCCCAATCTTTGACGTTGCCGGCAAGCTGATGTTCGACACGGACAATACCCGTATCGAGGTCGATGTTATCGACGGTGAGGCCGCACCATTCGCTAGGACGTAACCCGGTTGAGGCGGCGAACACGACCCCGGCACGTAGCCCGGGAAGGTCAGCAGGCAACAAGTCGATGATCTGTTGAACAGTTTCGGATGTGAGCGGCTTGACCCGTTTCGGGGCGGGCTTAGGTAGCTGGATGTCTTTACACGGGGTCGTGACGATGTACCCGGCCTTGACCGCGTAGTTTAGCGACGCTTTCAGTTTGCTGTAGATAGTTCCGATAGTAGACCGTTCTAGCTCGGTTCTAGCTAGGTCGCTCACCCACTGGTTTACGGATAGCCAGTCGATACGGTTCACGTACTCATCTTTGAAGCGGGGCAGTATGTATTGCTTCAAATAGGTGTTCGTACTCGCTTGCGTGTTCTTCGCTAACGTTCCTCGTTGTGCTAGCCATTCTTCGACTAGCGCGCCGTATTGGACGGGTTCGCGGCGTATGGCGCGGCCGGCGGCTATGTTCTCGGCTTCACGTCGCCGCTCGGTTATGAACGCTTCCGCGGCTATCTTGGTTGTGAACGACCGTTTGCGTTGTGGCTTACCGGGTGTTTCACGCCATACAGCTACCCAGCGTTTACCTTTCCCGTACCGTGCTGTTCTGGTCCGGTCCTTGTTATGCCAAGCATCAACTACACGCATCGGGTCACCTCATTCTTGGCGGCTGTGATGCGGTCTAGAGCGACCCCGGGTGTCACATGCCAGTATTCGGCGAGCTCGGATAGATGCGGCGTCCATTGGATGCCTTCACGGTAGAGGCACGCAGGAACGAGCCGTAACGCTGTAGCGCGGCGGACGGCGTGTTCTATCGCGGCCGGCTGTGAACCAACATGGCCCTGTTCGATGTGAATCAGTTCGTGTGTGAGTGTGCACCGCCGATCTATCTCAGTTCGGAGCGCCTCGGATAGGTACACGATGCGGCGGCCGTCTGTCATGCCCTTCACGCCGGCCGGGAGCGTGCAATCTTCGATCACGATGACACCGCGTTCGTTAGCCGCGCTCCATGGACACCACATAACAGCAACCGCAACACAGCACCCTGACAGTTTGAACTAAGCCGGCGCGTCATCGCCTGGCCATTCCCGTTCAATGAGGTCGCTGACCGTACCGCCGGGCGTAGTGTCAGCCGCGAGGCCGTACACGTCTGTTTGCTGTGGTGTTTTCTGGTTCACCATGACACGGACAAGTTGGAGGATTGCGGCGCGTTCTTCTCGGTTGAGGGCGGCGGCGTCGGCTGGGAGTTCGAAGGGGCCTAGGTGTTGGGGGATGCCGGCGGCGGCTCTTAGGAGGTCGGCATCTATCCGGAACGCCGCGGCTAGCCCTTCGATCATCTCGTTTGATGGTTTGGCGGGGTGAGCGCCGTTCAAGTAGCGTGAAACGCTTCCGTGCGAAATGCTGTAGCCGTGTTTGGCGGCTTCTTCGGCTATGCGTCTAGAACTTAGCCCTTGCGTGTTCAATCGGTTCAGCAAGTCAGATAGTTGGCTCATTTTGTGTTCCTGGTTGGTGGTGTCTCATGTCTAACTGTACGCAGGAAACGACGCGCCGTGTTGTAACGATTTAGGCGCGGAATCTCGCGGGAAATATGCCAGTCACGTAATTACGGTGTTGAAATTCGCTTGTTATGTGTATAGCCTGATATCGCACGCTATACAGAGCGCAGAAGAACGCAGAATAGCGCAAAACAGCGCACCGCGTGAATAGGGCGCTACGCGACAACAGAACGGCTAAACGCCGCATTCGCATGGTCAATCTGTATAACGTCAAACAGCACACAGCACAACAGGAAGGGGGAACGGATGGTCAACGACAACACCGCGCTAGACGTCAAGACCGCGGCAGAAGTGTTGGGCGTGTCTATGCCAACCGTTCGCGCGCTACTGAACGCCGGCGAACTAAAGGGCTACCGGATGAGCGACCGCGTGAACGCTAGCTGGCGAACAACAAACAAATGGATCGCGCAATACCAAGAACACCAAGCCGCGAAAACACACCGCTAACCAAACCAAGGGAGACAACAAGCAAATGATCCTCGCAATCATCCTCAGCATCATCACCGCCGTTGTCATCGGCCTGATCATCGCAGCTATCGCGCCGGATGTTCTCGGAATACAGCGACGCAAACCACGGCACCGAGCGGAACCACGAAAGGCAACCCGATGACCAACCACAACAGAGACACCTACGACGATGGGCCGGTTTGGTTACCGATGCTCGCAGGCGCGCTAACCGCCGTCGCAGGACCCTACCTACTCATCCAACTCATTCTTTGGATCATCCACGTGTTCGACCTATACCCGGAAGGAATCTAAACAACATGATCGTCAACAGGAAAGGCGGCGCGTTCGTCTACAAAGACAACACCCGCAGCTACACATCAACCGTGCTCGTTGTCGTTGAGCTCGACGGGGACACCGCACAGATTGAGTTGAACGACTATGACGCGCAGAAGCTAGCGGATGCGCTCACAGGCAAGACCCCTGACGACAGCCCGAAGGCGGCGGCATGACGGCGGATAACGGGATCACGGTTCATGAGTCGTTTGAGCAGGGAACACCGGCTTGGTTTGAGGCGCGCGCCGGTATCGTCACCGCATCCAACGTCCACAAGCTCTTGACGCCGCGGCTAGGGGTCGCAGACAACGCGACGAGCCGGGGCCTCATCTACCGGCTAGCGATGGAGCGGCTTACGGGGCACCCGGTTGACGCCGGCGCTACAACGTTTGCGATGCGGCGCGGCACCGAACTAGAGCCTTACGCACGGGAACACTTCAAACAACACTGGCTAGCGGATGGGCAGACGCTAACGGAAGCCGGGTTCATTACTCGCGACCATGAAGCGACCGATACCGCGCCCGCGTACCGGATCGGGTATTCACCTGACGGGCTCATCGACGATGACGGGATTCTTGAAATCAAATGCCCCGGACCCGAGAAGTTCTTGACCTGGTTTGAAGATTGGGAAGCGACGCGGCGGGAATACGGGCAGGCGGCCTATGTGCCAGCTGAACACATGTTGCAGGTACAGGCCGGGCTATATGTGAGCGGACGAACCCGCGGCGTGTTCATGGCGTACACGCCGGGCCTAACCCCAATCGTTAGCTACACGGTGTCAGACCCGGCTTGGGTGAACACAATCAAGGCCGCCGTTCAAGCAGCAGAAACCAAAGTGAACGCGCTGGTCAACCTGCACCGGACCGCGACCAGCGGCGAACCGTTCGACCCGTGGTTTGACCCCTTCGACGAAGAAGCGACGGTGATTGACCTATGTCCGACGAACTAGACCTTGCAATCTATACGCGTCCAAAGAGCGATCGGTTCACGATGGGTTATTTCGTGCACGGCCCGGAAACCTTCACTGTTAGAGCAGTTGACACTAACGGGCCCGAAGGATACGAAACTCAAATCTATTTTGAGGAAGTCAAAGACCGTGTATACCACCCCGGAGCGCAAGCCCTGTTCGTTCTTGTAGCGCTATGGGGTGCTAATGGGCGGGCCTATGTCGGCAGGCGGATGACCCTAGCCCCTGACTATGGCGCTAAGCGACTCAGCAGAACCGGCGAAACCCTCCGAATCAGCCACCTAAGCCACATCGACGGCGGCAAACAGGTTTGGGTGAGAACCGGCAAGAACACGCCAAAAGCCCCTTACGACGTCCACCCGCTGCCTATGGATGATGCGGCGGCGGCTGTGGACGAACCCGGGCTTATCGCGCAAATACATCAGACACGAACCGTCGAAGAGATTACGGCGCTAGCTGAACACCTCAAAACCATCGACGCGCCCGCGGCGGCTATGGAAGCGGCCCGCAAACAATGGGCGAACCTCACAAACACGCAAGGAGAAAACCAGTCATGACAGATACACACCTGACCATCATCGGAAACCTGACCGCGGACCCTGAACTACGTTTCACACAGAACGGGGCGGCGGTAGTGAACTTCACGGTCGCATCAACCCCGCGCACATACGACAAACAGGCGCAGCAGTGGGTTGACGGTGAAGCGCTGTTCATGCGGTGCAACGCTTGGCGTGAACAGGCAGAGCACGCCGCGGAAACCCTCGCGAAGGGGATGCGGGTTGTCGTCGTTGGGAAGCTGAAGGCGCGTTCTTATCAAGACAAAGAGGGCAACAATCGGACGGCGTGGGAGCTTGAAGCGGATGAGATCGCGCCGTCGCTACGGTACGCAACCGCGAACGTCACGAAAGCCAACAGCGGCATGAACAACAACGCCGGTGCTGGTTCGCCTTGGGGTGGACAACCACAACAGCCACAACCACAGCCACAACCACAGCAGCAGGGCTGGGACCTACCCGCCGGAACCCCGCAAGCCGCTCCACCGTTCTAAACCACACCACACCCGGCTAGCCAAGAAAGGAGACACCCCGCATGACGAAACAACGGGACCGCGCGTGCCGATACGTGGAGCCACCCAACGCCAAAACACAGCGCTACGACACCCACAAGCAGGCATATATCTACGCGACACAATGCGCAACCACGGTTGAGGAATGGCGGCCTATCCCAGGCTACGAACCCCGTTACCTCGTATCGAACCACGGCCGTTTGAAGAACACAGAAACCGGCCGTTACGTCGGCACTAGGGAGCACGGCGGCACCGGCTACATACGAGCAACCATCTACAAACAAGGCGCAACCAAACCAACCCGCGCCCGCGTCCACGTCTTGGTTGCGGCCGCGTTCCTCGGACCAAGACCCGCCGGGCTCGACATCTGCCACACCGACTCCAACCCCGGCAACAACCACATCGGGAACCTACGCTACGACACCCGCGGCGCAAACATAGCGGACGCGAAACACGCGCAAACACGATGCGCTAACGGGCACCCATGGAACACACAGACCCGTTACGTGAGGGCTGACGGCGGCGGCTGGAAATGCCGCATCTGCAGGAACGAAGGAATCGCACGCTACCGGGCACGCACGGCCGGGCACATCACGAAAGGCAGGCGCTCATGGGCATCACGACATGCCGCGGCTGGAACGGGACCGTACACGGCTACCTACACCACCAACAGCACGGAACCGCGCCGTGTATCGGATGCGTTACGGCGTGGCGGCAATACCAGGCACGCACCAAACCGAACCGGCGGTTAGGGCTCGCTACGTGGCCGCTATGCGGGGCAGAACACCCATACACGCCCGCCGGCTACACCTGGCACCAAGCAACCGGAACCCCGCCGTGTATCGGCTGCGAAACCGCACACAACGAAACCACACCATCATGAACCAGACCGAACAGAGCCTACACAACTGGATCACCGACCGGCGCGCCCGCGAACGAACCAGAAACCAGCCGGCCCTAACAATCCACCAAGCACACGCAAACGCTAAACGCATCATGACCGCCGCACAGAAAGAAGCGGATAAAGCACGGTGTGAAGCGAAACAACGGCTAAGCGATGCAACACACTTCGCGGTCACCATCCAGCGACGCCGCGCAATCCTAGCGCAAGCAGACCTGAAACACCGCGCCATGAAGCAGCAACGGCAACGCTCACGACAGGCCCAACCCGAACGATGCGGCGTTTGTGGTGACTGGACACTAAACGACCACTGCAACACGTGCCAACGAAAGAAACGACCATGACCATGACTAGCACTGTCTACAGCTACCGCGGCCGGAACCGTGACATCACATGCGGAGACGCGACCGGGACACCAAGAGGATACCGGAGACACTACCGGCGCGGTGAACCTGCCTGTGACCTATGCCGTGAAGCAGAACGGTTACGGAGCATACAGCGGCGAAACAAAATCCGGGAAGAACACGAACGCAGAACCGGGGGACGCAAACACCCTACCGGGTTCGACCTTGACGCGACCAAACGAGCGCTAGACCGATACCTACAGGCCCGCAGAGAACGGAAACAAAAGGCAGGTGCCGACCGTGGTTGAACGGAACTATTTACAAGCCCGCGGCGCATCCATCACCGCACCCACCAGCTACCGCACATTCAAACCCTACGTGTACAGGGGCGCGGAACCATGGACCCCACCGACCAAACCAGAAAACCACTACACCTGCGAGACCACAGGTAAACGAGTCACCACCTACACCTACAGGCAGCACCTCAACCAGGGGGAGCCGGCCTGCACGCCGTGCCAGGTGTTCAGTCGTCTGTTACAGCGGCGGAGTGAACAGCACCGCACCGTTGGCGTGTACTGCGAGGCACCGAAACCATGTAGCCCGGAAGGCTACGCGTGGCACCAACACCAAGGCGAAACACCTTGCCCCGAATGCACCCGATACCACCAAAAGGAGAACCCACAATGACCGCTAAGTTCACTGCCAGCAACGGCGTCGAAATTGAGATCACCGAAGACGGCTACTTACGCGGAAACAAACACATCCACCCAGGCATGCTGTATGCGACGGCTGGCCGCGAAGGGGTCGAAGCCCTACGCGAATACTTCCAGCACGAACGAGACCAAGAGCTAAACAGGTGGCGCGACCCGGACAACCCCGACTTCGTGGTGTACCGGCGACCTGAGGAGGATGACGACGACGGGCGCGCTGTCGCGGTGTTGGACGATTCCACAGGAGTCGCGTTTACCTACTGGGAAAAATATGGCCTGGACGGGCAATGCACCACGAGATACGAAAATGGGCAGGAAGCGGCGGGCCGTTACTTCGCCGCGCACCCCGAACCGAAACCTTGGGAAGAGGCAAAACCCCGTGAAGCGTGGGTTCTCACTATCGACGGAAAAGAATTTCCTGCCACCGCAACGCTCTCCCTTTTCTCAGACGGCTGTGACTTCTACACCGGGGGCGATTGTCTCAATGCCCATGACCCTTCTATCACTGCTGGCCGCCGTATCTGGCCCGAAGAGGACTGACCCATGACCGACCACTACACCGAAGCAATCAGGCTGATCCGCCAACTACCGACGGATCTACCTGTAGAAGGGGTCATCACCCTCGCCCAAGTCCACGCCACCCTCGCACTCGCTGAACAGCAACGAATAGCGAACCTTATTGCGTTCCTACCGGGAATCGAAATGCCCGAAACAGGCGGGGCTATGGTGCAAGCCGACGGCCTAACCGAGATCATCCGAAAAACCAACCACGAGGGCCGCGAATACGGAATGTACCGCATCCGCCCCGACATCGCCCGAGCCCTACGAATCGAGACAGCGAATGACTACCCACTCCAACGGGCCGAGGAAGCGGCCCGCGCGAAACTCCACGCAATCTATGGATCAGGGAACGTCCTGGATAAGGAGGCCATCGTCAAGGCCGCATTCGAGTCCATCGACACCGACGAACTGCGAGATGTTATCAGCGGCTGGCTCATTGGTACCGGCTACTACAGCGTTGAAATCTCCATCGACGAAGCCCATTACATCGCCTGCGCCGTCAAAAACTGGCTCACCGGAAAGGAGAACTAGACATGAGCAACGACACGCTAACCCCAGAGATTGAAGCCGCGCTAGACAAGATGAAGCTATACGACTACCACGAAGAAGCGTGTGGAAGCATCGCCGCGTTGCTGTGGGATTACCTCAACAACCCGCTAGTGAAGGGACACGACACGAAACTAACCGACAAAGACAGGGACAGCGTGGAGCGCGCCGCGAAATTCCTTGCCGCTATGTCGGGGATGCCCAACGTGTTCTATAAGCAGTGGGCAACACACGACTACGCGGAAACCTGTTTGAACATCGGACAGTTTCTAAGCGATGACTTCGAGCCGGCGACGTTCGAAGCAGGTGACCTGATGGGCTGGCTCGTATGGGACTACGTAACCCAGTGCGACATGATCAGCCGTTGGGATACAGAGTGCGAAGACTACGACCCCGAAGAAACGAAAGCAGTCTTGTTTGAGCAGCGGGCCCTATCGCCGCAAGCCAAGACTTCTTTAGCCGTCGCTGACATTTTCCTCGACTACATTACGCCGCTTGAAGATCAGTCGCTGACCGCCGCGGAACAGACCCTAGACGATGTGGGGCAGATGCTTTACGGCGTAGTGCACAACGACCCGGGAGCGCTATCAATAATCTTTGACCGGCCCGGCGAAACACTCGTCCATAAGCTCGCTGACTACATCCTTGACGATTACCTCGCTAAGGACGCTCCCGGCCGGGAACTGATCGAGTCGCTTGTTAGGCAGTTCCTCGCATGCGGGGCGCACATCGAGCGTCCCAACCCGAACACAGATGATCCCGTTAAGCACTATTCGGACACGGTACCGATCGAGTCAGACCCTCACTACACGATCACACGCGCCGGCACAGTCACCAACACCAAGACCGGCCGCGTATTGAAGCCCTTCCCACGCGGTAAAGCTCGCGGCCTATCGGTCAGCTTACCTAGCGGCACCCACTATGTGCACACGCTCGTTGCGGCCGCGTTCCTCGGACCGCGCCCGGAAGGTCACGACATCATCCACCTAGACGGCGACCAAGTGAACCTACACGCAGACAACCTGGCATACGTGACTAGGTCGGAACGTATGAAGGGCGTTTACTACCGCGCCCGCCGGAACCACTAGAGACAGACAGGAGCACACACTATGGCACGGATCAGAACTATCAAGCCTGAATTCTGGGACACCCCGGAAATCAACACAATAAGTCTAGAAGCGCGCCTAACTTTCATCGCGCTCTTGAACTGGGCAGACGACTACGGAACCGGCACCTGCAACCCGCGTGAACTGCTCGGTTTCGTCTTCCCGCATGACGAAAACATAACCCTCGGAGATTTCCGCCGAGCCCTCGGAGAAATCCGCCGAGTATTCGGCGTAACTTTCTACAAGGTGAACGGACGAGGTTACTACAACGTTTTGACTTTCATCAAACACCAAAAAGTAGATAAACGGTCACAACCGAAACACCCCGGCCCATACACGCCCGGAGTCGTGTTTGACACCCCAGAAGATGAAGAAAAAGCCCGGAATTCCGCGGAACTTCACGGCATCCGAGAATTTCCGCGGAATCCCGCCGAGCCCTCGGCGGAAAACATCGAGCCCTCGGCGTTGGAAATAGGAAATAGGAACGTAGGAAATAGGAACAGTCTTATTAACCCTCAACGCGCTGACGCGGTTGAGGAAGCGACCACACCCACGGCACCGGCACCAACGAAACCGAAACCGAAACAGTTCGCAGAGTTCTGGGAACACTACCCCCGCAAAGTCGGAAAACGAGCAGCAGAAACCGCATACCGCAACGCGACCAAACGAACCGACGAATCAACCATCCTCGAAGGCGTGAAACGGTACGCGACAGACCCGAACCTGCCAGACGTGAAATTCATCCCACACGCGGCGACCTGGCTCAACCGTGACGGCTGGCTAGACGAACCCGAACCCGTACAAGCCACAGGAACCGACGCACACAGGTTCATGACCAACACCGAACGGAAACTACACACCACACTTCAAGCCGGCCTCGCATGGGCAGCAGAAGAACAACCCGCCCTAGACACCACACAGCCGTTACAACTCAAATACGAGGAACCACGCCAATGACACGCAACGAACACCGGACGCTAACCCGTGAAGACGTCGTGAAGATCGTCGGCTACATCCAAGCCATCGACCCACAACACGACGGACACAGGCCAACCCTCGAACTATGGGAACGCGGCCTACAAGGCTACGACCCGGAAGAGATCCGCGAAGCCGTCCTTGAATTCCATGACGACCAGCCGAAAGCATTCAGCGGGCAACGGATCCGTATAACGCCCGCAGACGTCCGCAGAATCATTCACAGGCATAAACACGCACAGGAAGCACGCGAGGCCGCCAGAACCGCCCTAGAAGCCCGGAAACAGCCACGTACACGGGCGACGTTGCCGGCAGGTGGCTGGAGAGAACTAATCAAACACATCGGCACAGGCGGCAAACAATGACGAACCCAGTCACACACATCACCATCAACCGCCCCGACGGGTTGAAGTTCATGAACGCGAACCAGCGGCTACACCACCACCAAAGAGCCAACCTAACCAGACAATGGCGAGCACTCGGACGAACCGCCGGCGAAACCCTACAAGCACACACACCAACCCACTACAGCCGCGCCCGCGTCACCTACACCACCACCAAAACAACGCGGCGACGCTACGACCCACCCAACCTATACCCAACCTACAAAGCAATCCTTGATGGGCTAGTAGACGCAGGAATCTTCGACGATGACAACAGCGACATCATCACCGAACACACCTTCACCCGCGGAAACCTCGGAGCCATCGAACAAGCAACCATAACGATCACACCACTACCCGAACGGACACCATGAACACCGAACAGCACTGCACCATCTGCGACACACCCGCAACCTTGTACCTATGCCCGGCATGCACACGCGACCTACAAACATGGCTCAACAAAATCACAGGCGAATGGCTGCATGCCCTCTACCTCATCGCGACCGGACAAGCACGACCAGCAGACACCACAACACGCAACACCACCCCCGGGCCACGCGCACCCATCAACCACACACTCACAGCCATACACACCCGGCTAGCCAACACAGCGCGCGACGCACACACCTACGCCCGAAACCCCCACGCAGCAGAAACCGCGCCCGCAATCATCAACGCAATCAAAACCGCCAACACAGTCATCCACGGAACCGAAACCAGAACAAGCCACCTACTCGCAACCCACAAGCTAAACACCATCGACCCAATGCGAGTACCCGCGCTGTGCGACTGGTACCGGGACACGCTAGGCATCAACCTCAAACCCAACCGCGTCTACGGATGGATCAAACGCGGCAAACTCCCACACCAATACGCCTACCACCCACGCGACATCTGGGAACACCTCACAGAACGCGAACGCACCAACATCACACACACGCGCCCGAATGAATGATATAGTCACAACAGGGGCAACGAGCGCGCCCAGAAACCCTGTACAGGTAACGCATACCTTGCAGGGTTCAACACTTTAAGGCGTGGTTCACATGGCTACATCACGGACCGGAACCGGGCAATGGAAACGCGTAAGAGCATGGGCAATCCGTGAAGCGTTACGCAACAGTCAAGAAACCTGCCTAGTTTGCGGTGTCTGGATCGACTACCAAAGCGCACTACAACACAACAGCCCCGAAGTCGATCACATCATCCCGCACAGTCGAGGCGGCACAGACACACAAGACAACGTCCGCGTCATCTGTCGCCAATGCAACCAACGACGCGGCAACAAACTACACGACGCTAAAGCACGACCCACGGCACTCACACCAGCGACCGTTATCGAATGGTGAACTGATCGGGGCAGGGGGTACCCGGTCCCTACCGTGTCCCAGTCGCGGGGCCCCGGCGTAGCGATCTCTCCCCGGTAATTTTCGGCGGGGGCTGTGGCGCGTTGTAACGCTTTTATTTCCACGGAGGGGGCGGTTATGGCTACTGGTTCTTTGAAGTCTGTTAGGGGCGGTTCACGGGGCCGTAAGCGGCCGGGGCTTGTTGAGGCGGCTGAGGCGGGGGACCGGCTCGCGGAATTGAAGGCGATGCGGGTTCAGCTCGCTGAGGTTCTTTCTTCGGGTGATGTTGCGCCGCGTGATCTTGCGGCGTTGACTAAGCGGCTCGCTGACATGGGCCGTGAGGTCCAGGAACTTGAAGATCAGCAGGCCGCCGCGGTTGAGGCTAAGGCTAAGGCCGCGGCTACAGCGGATAAGCGGTTCAAGCTTGAAGCTATCTGAGGCCGCAAGGCACCTGATTGTTCCGGAAGGTATCGAGTCCACGGC
This sequence comes from Pseudoglutamicibacter cumminsii, assembly GCF_016907775.1. Taxonomy (NCBI): domain Bacteria; kingdom Bacillati; phylum Actinomycetota; class Actinomycetes; order Micrococcales; family Micrococcaceae; genus Pseudoglutamicibacter; species Pseudoglutamicibacter cumminsii. The sequence continues at coordinate 835,543 of NZ_JAFBCO010000001.1, forward strand.
TTGGCCGTCGATCGCGGAACAGTTGAGTGTCATGGATTGGCCGCTTGATGAGTGGCAGCAGGGTATCGGGCAGGTTGCTTTCGCGAAACGCGCTGATGGCTCGTATGCGGCGGGTGTCTCGGGTGTGGTTGTGTCTATTCCTAGGCAGGTCGGCAAAACCTATATGGTTGCGGGTTTCGTGTTCGCGGTGTGTCTAACGACGCCGGGGTTACGCGTGATTTGGTCGGCTCACCATTCGCGGACGCATCAAGAGACTTTTCAGGAGCTTGCGCAGCTTGCTGAGCGGCCGGGTCCTGTTTCGGCTGTTGTGAAGAATGTTCGGCGCGCTAACGGTGAAGAGTCGATTGTTTTCAAGAACGGCTCGCGGATCATGTTTGGGGCTCGTGAGCATGGGTTTGGGCGCGGTATCCCGAACATTGGTGTCGCTGTGTTTGATGAGGCGCAGATCATGACTCAGAAAGCGCTTGACGCGGTCGTTCCTACATTGAACACGGCTGAGAACCCTTTAATGTTCATGATGGGTACGCCGCCGCGGCCGGGCGACCCTGGTGAGGCTTTCACTCAGAAACGCAGTGACGCGCTTGAGGGTGATGACCCTGATTTGTTTTATGTGGAGATGTCGGCTGATCCTGACGGGCGACCACAGGACCGTGAGCAGTGGAAGAAAGCTAACCCGGCGTTCGCTTCTGGTCGTGTGCACGCGTCGTCGATGAAACGCATGCTGAAGGCGCTTTCTGTTGATTCGTTTCGGCGTGAAGCGCTCGGTGTGTGGGATGTACGGACGGCGGGGCGGCGCGCGTTCCCTGTCGGCGTGTGGGGTGACTCGGTGACGGTCCAGCCGCCGTCTGATGGTGTTGTGTCGTTTGGTGTGAAGTTCGCGGCTGACGGGTCGCATGTCGCTGTTGGGGCGGCGTTGAAACCTGAGAACGGCCCCATCGTCGTTGAAGGCATCAAACAAGCGCCTATGACTGACGGTACGCAATGGGTTGTTGATTTCCTCGTTGAGCGTGCTGAACGGGCGGCCGCGATTGTGGTTGATGGGCGTTCGGGTGTCGGTTTCCTGGTTGAACGGTTACGCGCTGAGGGCGTACCAGCGAAAACGATCATCACACCTACCGCGGAACAAGCAGTAACAGCGCACGCCATGCTGTTGGGCGGGCTCGTCGAAGGCTCAACAACACACACGGCACAACCAGAGCTAGACACGCAGGCAGATGACGCTATACGCCGGAAGATCGGGAACCAGGGCGGGTTCGGTTGGGACGCTGGCACGGAAGGCGAAACGGTCGCGTTACTGGACGCGGTGACGATGGCGCATTACGGGGCGGCGACAACGAAACGGCGGCCGGGTAAAGGGATGAGGTTTTTCTAATGGCACTCACTGCTTTCACAGCACGCAACATTCAGGTTGATGGCCTGGATGATAAAGACGCGGCGCAGCTGATTGAACTGTTTGACGTGTGGGATAGCCGCCGGGTGGCGAACTATAACCGTTCACTGTATTACGACACTGAACAGGCGTTTAAAGACCTTGGTATTGCGTTACCCCCTCAGTTGAAGGCGGCGAAATTCTATCTTGGGTGGCCTACGCAGGCGGTTCGCAAACACGCATTGCGCACTCAGTTCGATGGGTTGCGTCTACCGGGTTCGGATGACCCGTTTGAATTGGGTGAAGTGTTGTCTTATAACCGGTTCCCGCTGGAGTTTGGGCAGAACGTTTTGGCGGCCGGTACGCACGGGTTTTCTTTGGTGACTGTATCGAAGGATGACCGCGGGTTTGTCCAGGTGCAGGGGCATAGTGCTGAGCATTGCGCGGCGGTGTGGGATTACCGTTCTCGTAGTGTTGGGGCCGCGTTGACGATTTCGGAGTTTGATAAACGTGGCCCTCGCGTGGTGACGTTGTGGCTTCCGGATAAGGTTGCGGTTCTTGCTCGTGGTGAAGGCGATGCTTGGAGCACGGTGCAGGTGTCTGTTAACCCGTTGGGGCGTGTTTTGGCTGTTGCTGTGACGCATGACCCTCAGTTGCGTAAGCCTCTGGGTCGTTCGCGGATTACGCGTTCGGTTATGGCGCTCACGGATATGGCGGTGCGTACTCATGTGCGTATGGAGGGTAACGCTGAGTTCTATTCTTCGCCTCAGCTTGCGCTGCTTGGTTTGGATGAATCGGCGTTTGACGCGTTGAGTGAGTCGGAGGCTACGAAGTTCCGGCTTGCTATGAACCGTGTGATTGGGTTTACGCGTGATTCTGATGGTCGTGTTCCTGAGTTGAAGCAGCTGTCTCAGGCGACGATGCAACCGCACTCGGACATGTTGCGGACTGTGGCTATGGCGTTCAGTGGTGAAACTGGTATCCCGCCGTCTTCTCTCGGGATTATTCACGATCAACCGGCATCGGCTGAGGCTATCCGCGCGGCTGAACATGACCTGTTGATTGATGCGACTTACCATAACCGCTATGTCTATGCGCAGGCGGTCAGAGACATTATGGCGCTGGTGTTGATGGTTCGCGATAACACGGCCGCGCTACCTGATGAGTTTCATAAACTGACTGTCCGGTTTGTTGATCCTGAGTTCCGTTCTTTGTCGGCGCAGGCGGATGCGGTGCAGAAGCTTGCGGCGGGCATGCCAGACATTGCTCAGTGGGATGTTCTGTTGGAGCAGGTGTTTGATGCTGGGCAGATTGCTCGCGTGAAGTCGGATAAACGCCGCGCCGAAGGCGGTTCTTTGGTTGAGCGGCTCGCTAGGTTGCGTGATGCCGGTGCCGAAGCGGAGTGAAGTAGAGGCGTTTCAGAGTTCGATTCGGATTGTTGCTAGCGCGGCTCAACACGATGTAAAGACTGTTTTCACTTCACTGGATTGGAGCGAGCCGGGCGAAGCAGTTGCACGGTTGAAGGCGGCGTCACAGGAGATTCTTCCTGTCTACTCGAATGCGACTGTTGCGATGGCAGCGGAATGGGTGGAGGAACTCACAGGTCTGACAGCGGTGCTACCGGAAACAATGGCGGCCGAACACCTTGCTAAGCGTTTCGACTGGGCTACAGCTAAAGCATTCGATGGCAATGTTCAGCAGGCGTTAGAGACCACGCTACAAGTTGTTGATCATCTCGTGACGGGGCCGGGTAAGAAGACGGTTTCGGAAACGTGCGCGGCTCATGGGGTTCGGTTCGCTCGCGTTCCGAGCGGCGCAACCACGTGTGAATTTTGTTTGATGCTTGCTAGCCGCGGGTTTGTGTATGCCAGTGCTGAGGCGGCGGGCCGGGTTGATCGTTTCCACGCTTCCTGTGATTGCGTGATTGTTCCGGAAGACGGGGTTATTCCTGATGGGTATGATCCGGATGCGTTGTATGAGAAGTGGGAGAAGCGGCGTGAGATTGGCGAGTTGAATGAAGTCTTAGCTGAGCGTGGTTTGCCAAAGATCACTGAGAAAGTTGAGCGGCATATTCTTGACGGTGAGCCATATGATCTTAAGAAAGGTGGCCATAGGTACGGCACCGGAAGAGCCACTAAGACTGAGTTCCCTAAAGAATGGACTGACGAACAAGCCGTTATAGCAGTCATTCACGTGTTGAAGGCACCAGGTTATGTTGAGGATAGAGACCAAAACGTCAAACGACGCGGTATTATAAATGGTGTGGCCGTTGAAGTAGCCACTGATAAGCGGGGTAACGGCAAGGAACGTTTCCGGAGTGCATTTCCGCGTGGCGGGGATGGAGTTCTACGGAATCAGATTGACAAATCAACGGGTAATCTCGTAAAAGTTCCCGTTGGTGTACCGCATAGATTCTTGGAGGCATGAAATTGTTCGGAGGCGGCCCCTATAAGGCGGACTATGAATACGAGGCGTATGAGTTACACGCTGTGTTTGCTGAGGCGCTGGTTCAATCTGTTGGTTTACCTGAAGGTTGTTCAGACTTCATTCAAGGACCGCTCGAGGCAGGAGAGGCCTGGCTGGCTTTAGAGGAAACCGCTGACCTTATTGAATCTTATGGCGCGAAAGTGGACCCGACTTTGTTTCGGCAAATGGAGGACGCACAGCGTCACTATCTGGATGAGACCTTGCAGGGCGCTATTGAAAAAGTGCGCCCGTATGTAACACCAGCTACCTAATCTTTTCGAACCTTTATAACCCACCCGGGTTTGCTCGGGTGGGTTTTCTTATACCCAAAAACAGGTTTCCCTACTACCGCCGGGGGCATAACGGCGGGCTAAACCACGCACATGATTGCGGCATGAATGGAGGGCACACATGTCCGAAAATGTTCAAGAGAACAAAGAACCACAATCCACCGATACGGCGGGGTTTACTCCTATCAATAGCCAGGAGGAACTAGACCGGATTATTGGGAATCGGCTCGCTAGGGAACGTGAGAAATTTTCTGACTACGAGGAGTTGAAAGAAAAAGCGGGGAAGCTAGCGGAGGTTCAGGAGTCGGCACAGGCTGATCTTGAAGCTAAGCAGCAGGAGCTTGATAAGGCGATTACTGAACTGGACGGGTTGAAAGCGGCGAAGCAGGCAGCTGATACACGTGAACAGATCGCTGACAAGTTCGGCATCCCAGCCGGTGTTCTTCGCGGCTCTACGGAAGAGGAACTAACCGCGCACGCTGAGACTCTTACGAAACTCATCAATAGCGGCCCTGTGGTTCCTACGGCGCATGTGAAGCCTGGGCAGGCGCGCGGGAATGATGCGCTGTCTGCTGTGAAACAACTGTTTAAATAAAGGAAGGTTACGGCTATGGCTGTTTTTGGTACCAGTGATTCTCGTATCCTCATGCCGCGCACGATTGCTGACGGCATGGTTGAGGATGTTCGTTCTACGTCTACGGTTGCGGAGCTGTCTGCTCAGGAACCGCAGAAGTTTGGTGAAACTGACTATATCGTTTTCAACGATCTGCCTAAGGCAGAGTTTGTTGGCGAAGGTGAAGAGAAGTCGGCTACTAGCGCCGGGTTCTCGACTGTGACCGCTAAGCCACGTAAGGCACAGGTCACTTTGCGTTTCAATGAAGAAGTTCGCTGGGCTGACGAGGATCATCAGCTTGGGGTTCTGGATACTTTGGCGAATGCTGGCGCGCGTGCGTTGGCGCGTGCTCTTGACCTCGGTTTGTATCACCGTATTAACCCGTTGACTGGTACAACTATCAACGGTTGGGATAACTACGTTACAGCGACTGATAAGACCGTGCTTTTGGATGAGGGTACGGAAGCGGATGCTGCTGTTCGTGAAGCGGTTGGTTTGCTTGTTGGTGATTCGAAGCAGGCTACGGGGGTGGCGTTTGATCCAAAGATGACGTGGGCGCTGGCTAATCTGACCGGTAAGACTGCTAACGGGCAGTCTGATGGTGTTCAGCGTTATCCGCATCTTGGTCTTGGCGCTCAGGTTAGTACGTTCCTTGGTTTGGGTGCTTCGCAGGGTAATACTGTTTCGGGTGTTCCTGAGGCGAAGGACACTGGGGTTCGTGCGATTGTTGGTGATTTCACTTCTGGTATCCGTTGGGGTATCCAGCGTGAGTTGCCTGTTGAGTTGATTGAGCATGGTGACCCGGATGGGCAGGGCGATTTGAAGCGTAACAACCAGATCGCGTTGCGTCTGGAGATTGTTTACGGCTGGCATGTGTTCGCGGATCGTTTCGCGGTTGTGAAGACCGCGGCGGCTAGCGAGTAATCGTATGCGGTACCGTAACCCGGTTACGGGTGTCGTGTCGGTGGTTCCTGAGGCGCTCGCGGGGGCTATGGGTCTTGTCCCTATCGTGGATGAGGCTAAGCCGGCCGCGGCGCGCTCTCGGGCCGCTGGCGCGGGTCGGAAGCCGGCGAAACGTAAACAGGGCGTCGAGGAATAGCGGGGGTTGTTGTGGCTGACATTGTGGAGCCGTTCGCGACGGTCGAGGATTTGAAGGCGCGTTGGCCCGATTTCCCGGCCGGGGCGGAGAAACACGCGGCCGTGCTGTTGGCTGATGCGTCTGATTTCATTCTTGATCTTGTACCGGCGGCGGTGAACGCGCGTGAATCGACTCGGCGCCGTGTTGTGTGTTCGGTTGTGAAGCGTGCACTGTCGGCGTCGGCGGGTGAGGGTGTTTCTCAGTCATCTTGGACGCAGGGCCCTTACACGATGTCGGCTACAGCAGCTAACCCGCACGGTGATTTCTACCTGACACGGAATGAGCGCCGCGCGCTTGGTGAGGGCCGGCAGGTCGCGTTCAGTGTCCCGGTGGCGCCTGATTTTGAGGAACGTTTGCATGCGTGGCTTTGATGTTATGGCGTCTATGTGGGGCGTTGACGTGACTGTGTTGCGGGGCGGGGGTCGTGACCGTTTGGGGGACCCGCGGCCGGTGACGCGTCACCATGTGGGGCAGTGTCTTCTTGCGCCGGGTGAAGCGCGTGAATCGGATGAGTATGACGAGCTACCGGTGACGCGTGCCAAACTGTTTCGGGCTAACCGTGATTTCGATTTCGAGCGGGGCGACCGCGTCGAAGTTGCGGGGGACCCGGGCGTTTGGGATGTGGACGGGGTACCGGCGGTTTGGCCTGTCGGTGTCGTCGTTTCACTGAAACGCCGGGGGTGATGTCGTTATGGCTTTGCATCGTATGAGGGGCAACCCGAACTATTACGCGGATGACCGGGGGCTAAGGGAACTCGGTAACTCGGACGCGTTACGGGGTGAAGTCTTAGAGGCTACCCGGTCGATCACTCGATCTGTTCAGAACGCTTCGGGCGTGCCGAACGGTTGGCGTGTGACGCTGACAACGACGGCGCAGGGCTATGCGGGGGATAGGCGACCTGAGGGGCGAATAACGCTACCTGAGGGCGCTAACCCGCGCCGGCTACGCACAGCGGTGAACACGGTGCTACGGAACATGGAGGCATGGACACGGTGAACGGCTTACATACGTGGTGCGATACGAGGGAGTTTCTACGGGCTCAATTCGAGACCGCCGGGTATTCGGTTGCGTTTCATCTAGATACGCAGTCGGCTAACGGCGTCGAAGAAGACGTGCTGCCGTTGGTGTTGATTTCTACGTTGATGGGTGGGCACGCGACCCGCGCGGAGACGGTGGACGTGTACCGGGTCGCCGTCTACGGGCACGGACGGGAACCGTTACAAGTCTGTCATCGGTTGCGGGAGCTGATCGAGGGCGACCTGGTCACGTATGACGCGCCTGAAGGCCAGTACGTGATCGATCACGTGAAGATCGTGACACCGCCGGGCATGGGTACCGCGTCGGTGAATGATCGGCTTGATTTCGCTGACATGACGGTTCACGTTGTGCACCGTCCAACACGCTAACCAATTCAGTTATCTATCTATTGTTTTCGGGGCCGTCCTTGTGGTGGGGCGGCCTTCACTATTTAAGGAGTTGCACAATGGCGACGTTTGACGAACTGCACACGGAAGCACACCGCCGTTCCCTTATCCGTAAGGCGGTCAAGTCGGTTGCTTTCATCCGTAAGAAGGACGCAGACAATAAGCCGATTGAATCGATCTTCGGTTCTGACGGCTCGCTACTCGATTTGAAGTCTGAGGGCTGGCTGCCTATTGGTCTTGTGACTGATGACGGCTACACCTTCGGGCGTGACACGAACGTTGACGATATTACGAGCCATGGGTTCGCTAACCCTACCCGTAAGGACGTCGTGAGCGTTGAGCGTAGCGTTACTACGACTATCCAGGAATACGGCAAGCGCCATGTCGAAGAACTGATTCAGGGCGCTGACTTTTCCGGTGTGAAGCAGAACGCTAAGACCGGCGAGATTGTCACGGATGAGCAGGACCTGCCTACGCCGGGCGCTTATGAGCTGCTTGTTATCGCGATGGACGGCCCAGTAGATCAACGCTGGTACTTGGGTAAGTTCTTCCCTTCGGTTCAGCTGTCTGAGGCGTCTGAAGAGGCTTGGGGCAAGGAAGGCGCTATCGAACGTGAACTGACGTTCGACGTGTTCAGTGACGAAGAACTTGGCTTCCCTGTACGTCATTTCATTGGCGGCCCGGCGGCGTCGGCGTCTAAGGACATTCTTGGCTACGAGACCGCGGCCGGTTCGGAAGGCTAGCACAGTCTTGCGAGGGGGCGGCCGTGGTTCTTCGGGTGGTGGCGGCCGCTCTCTCGCATTCCCTTATCTATCCATGCACTACCCGCATTTGTTTTAGGGGGCCTTGATGGGTGTTTTGCGTAAACCTGTCGTGTTGAAGCGTGGCAAGGACACTGTGAAGACCGGAGCGGCGTCGGAGATTACCGCGTTGAAAGCGGCCGGGTTTTCGGTCGTTGAGGATACACCAAAGCCGGCATCGAAACCGGCGGCAAAGAAAAACTAAACCTAGGAGAACCAGGAATGACCACCCAGAAGAAGAACACTGTGAAACCGAACCTTGTGCTGGCTGATCTCGCGGCTGAGACCAGTAAGCAGACGATTGAGCCGTTCGTTATTGATCTTGGTGACGGGGATAGCGTCGAGTTCACTGACCTGTATTCGTGGGATTATGAGCGGGCTGAGGGGCTCGCTTACCGTGCACAGACCGGTGAGGATCGTCCATCTGAGACGCTCAAGGCTTGGCTTGGGGATGAGCAGTTCAAGCTGCTCGTTAGCAAGGGTGTTGACGCGCGCGCTATGAACTCGATCCTGGAAGCAGTGTTTGAGTATTTCAACGGCGTGCATAAGCCGGGGGAAGGCGGCGCGTCGGTGAGCTAGTAGCTCGGTGGCGTGCTGAGATTCGGGCTGACCTCATGGAAACCTATGGGGTTGATTTGGCTGAGGCTGTCGCCGGTAACCGGTGGATGATGTTGGTTGATTTGATCGATCAGTTGCCGGCGCGGTCTCGGTTCCATCAAGCGCAGATGGATGACCCGGAAACAGCGGCGCTACTACTTGAGCTCGCTGACGCGGAGCAAGAAAACGATACAGAGAATGAACCGTGGTCGCCGCCTTGGCGTGAATTCGGTACCACTGAGGTTCTACTACAGCAATTGATTAATAGCGTTCATTTAGTTGCCGCTAACGTTCAGTCGGCGGCGGGCGTGAAGAAACCGAATGTGCCGGATCCGTTCCCGTCGCCTGTGACTGGGATTGATCGGGCGAGGAAACGGCGAGACGAAGAACACGCGCAAGAGCAACTCGCGGCGTTTGGTTTCTAACTAGTTTTTTGGGGGTTACAGGGTGGCTACGGTTGGTTTGGCTCACATTGTTGTGAAGCCGTCGTTTAAGGATTTTCAGAAGACCGTAGCGGAGAATACTAAACCGACCGCACCAACCAAGAAGTCGTCGAATAAGCTTGGTTCGTTCATCGGCGGCGCGTTGAAGAAGGGCGCTATCGCGGGCGTTGCGGGCGCGGCCGGCCTCATGGGTACAGCCTTATTTAAGGGGTTCGGGCGTCTCCAGTCGCTGGAGAACGCTAAAGCGAAACTAACCGGTCTCGGACACAGCGCTAAGACCGTTGAAGGCATCATGTCGGACGCTAACAAAGCGGTTAAGGGTACCGCGTTCGGTATGGATGAGGCGGCTACTACCGCGGCGGGCGCTGTCGCGGCCGGCATCAAGCCGGGTAAAGACCTTGAAGCCGTGCTACGTCTCACGGGTGACGCGGCGACTATCGCGGGCACCGATATGGCATCAATGGGAGCCATCTTCAACAAGGTTGCGACGTCGAATAAGGTCCAGGGCGACGTTATCAACCAGTTGAACGAGCGCGGCATCCCTATCATTCAACTTCTTTCAGAAGAGCTCGGTGTCTCGGCTGAAGAAACGGTAAAGCTCGCTTCTAAAGGCCAGATCAATTTCGAGACGTTCCGCAAAGCGATGGAGAAGGGCGTTGGCGGGGCGGCGGCTGAATCCGGTAAGACCCTGCAGGGCGCATTCAAGAACGCGGGCGCGGCGCTTGGCCGATTCGGCGCAAACCTACTGAGCGGGGTTTACCCGAAGGTCAGGGATTTCTTCACCGGGTTTATTGCGTGGATGGAACCACTAGAGGAACACGCGAAACGTATCGGATCCGTGTTGGGTGATTTCATCGTTACGGCGGTGGAGAAGATCAGCGCGGTCGCTGTCCCTATCGGGCGGGCGCTCATCGATGGGTTGAAGAACGTCGCTACATGGGTTCGTGAGAACTGGGACCTTGTGAAGGTTCTCGGTATCGCTGTTGGCGCGGCCGCGGGCGCGGTCGGTCTTATTGTGGCCGCTCAACGCACGTGGGCCGCTGTTACACGCGGGCTAGCGGCCGCTCAAACACTCTTGAACACTGTCATGAACGCTAGCCCGTTGAAACTCATCGTCGGAGCTATCGCGGCGGTTGTCGCCGGGCTGGTCGCGTTCTTCACACAGACCGAAACCGGGCGTAAGGCGTGGGAGCGTATTAGCGCCGCGTTCACCGGGTTCATTAGCGGTGTCGCCCCGGTGTTCCGTGCCGTGATCGACGGCATCAAGAACGCCATCGGTGTCATGGGTTCGGTTTTCGCGTCGGTCGGTAACGCTATCAAGACGGGTTGGCAGGCTGTCGGCGCGGTGTTCCGTAGCGTGTGGCAGTCGTTTGTTAGCCCGGTGTTCGCGGCGTTCCGTAGCGTTTTCCAGGCGCTCTATAACGGTGTTGTGAAGCCTGTAGCTAACGGTATCAAGGCGGTTTGGCGTGGGGTCGGTTCTGTGGTTCGCGCCGTATGGCAAGGGACTGTTAGCGGCGTGTTCAACCTTATGCGGAACGGTGTTTCGGCTGTCGGTAAGGCGTTCTCGGTCGCGAAGGGCACTATCTCGACGGTGTGGAACGCGGTGAAGGGTATCGCGTCGGGTGTCTGGAACTCGGTTAAGGGTAGCTTCGGTTTGATGAAGGGCGGAGTCAAGGGCATCGGGAAAGCGTTCGAAAAGGCGCGTGACGCTATCCGGACCGCGTGGAACATGATCAAGGGGATCGCCGCTAAACCTATCAATTTTGTTATTGACACCGTCTACAACAACGGCATTAGGAAGGTTGTGGGCGCGGTCGGCAAGCTTGTGGGTATGAAGACCCCGGACCGTATCCCGAAGATCAAGGGGTACGCGAAGGGCGGCCGCGCGCCTAAGGGCTGGGCTATCGTCGGTGAGGAAGGCCCAGAGCTCGTCAACTTCACTCACCCGGGCCGCGTCTACACGGCAGCCGAAACACAGGCGATGCTAACCGGCGGGGAACAGGCACCGCTTGATGCACTGGATTTCCTTGTTGGCCCTAAACCTTCAACGTCTATGGTTGCGGCCGGTGGCTTGTGGGAAGACATCAAGAACGGCGCTAAAGCCGTCGGCAACACGCTTAAGCAAGGCTGGGATAAAGTCACGGGTTGGGCACGCGGTAAATTGCGTGACACCGCTAACGTGATCTTGAAACCGATTCGAGCGTTGGCAGATAAGTTCATCCCTAAGCAGGGGTTCGCGGAGTTTATCAACAGGTTTGTTCACAAGTCGCTAGATAACTTCCTTGATTGGCTTGGGGGCGAGGATAAGAAGGCGGAGGCTGAAGAAGCCGGGGGTTCGTCGCCGGGCGAATACAAGGGCAAGCTACCGGGCGGCCGTCTTATGCGTCCTTCGCGTGGCCCGTTCACGTCGATGTATGGCCCGCGTTGGGGCTCCTTCCATGCGGGCGTTGATATCGCGGGCGGCGGCCCAACCTATGCGGCCGCTGACGGCAAGGTTTCGAAGGTCGGCTGGAACGTCGTTCCTGGCCGCACCGGTATCGGCATCGTGTTGTCTCACGGCGGCGGAATGTACACCTACTACGGGCACAACCCGGTCGGCGGTGTACGTGTCCGCCCGGGCGACACGGTGAAGCGTGGCCAGCATATTGGCGCGCAGGGCGCTACCGGTAACGTGACCGGTGTTCACCTGCATTTCGAGGTGCACCGGGGCGGGATCGGCCGGAACGTCAACCCTATGCCGTATCTGCACGATAACGGCGGCTGGCTGAAACCGGGCTTGTCTACGATTATGAACGCGACCCGGAAGCCGGAAGCTATCTTGAATCCGTCGCAGTGGCGGGCGGCTCAACGCGCTATCAACCACACGATCAACAACAATCAGGGCGGGGTGCCGTCTGTGGTGAATGTTCGTATCGGTGAACAGGAGTTCACGGGCTACGTTGAGGGGATCACTGACGGGCGTTTATCGACGCACGCGCGCGGGGCGCGCCGTATCACACGACAGTTCGCTACAGCATAGGCGGGGGTTTAGGTTATGGCTATCACATGGGGTTCGACTGTACGGAATAGCGGCGGAAACACGCTGCAGGTCGGCATTGACATGACTCAATCGCCGTCTCGTGTTTCGGCTGGCACTAGCTCGGTTAAGATTACGGCGAAGTTTTATGTTCGCACTATCGGCCCGGTGTACTATAACGGGGCGCGTTTATCGTTGGCGGGTTTGTTTAGGAGCAGTACTACGTTCAACGTTAGCCACGGCGCGGGCGGTGGCACGACGCTTGTTAGGACTTATACCCATACCGTGAAGCCGTCCTACAGCGGATCAACAACGTCTAAGATCACGGCGTCTGTTAGCGGTCTATTTAACTTCGGGGTGGCTAAACATTCCCGTTCTGTGACTACAGGCCGCCGCCCGTACTCGAAACCGGCGACACCAACCGGCGCTACCGTGTCGCGTTCGTCCGATACGCGGCAAATCATCCGGTGGAGCAATAAAGCGACAACCGGGGCGCCTTATGCGTCTATCCATATTGAGCGTTCAACGAATAACGGGGCTTGGGGGCAGATCGCGACCGTAAAGGGCGGGGCGACTAGCTACACGGACACCGGTACACGTTACAACGCTGTCTATCGTTACCGTGTACGGGCTAGGAATACGGGCGGATACTCGGGTTACGCTACGACTAGCTACGTCACTACGACACCAGCGAAGCCGCCGGCACCGAAAGCAACGAAACGCGGCGCAACCATCGTTGTTGATACGGGCACTAATTTACCGCGTGCTACTAACCGGATCGAGATTTTCGACTCGGTGAACGGGGCGGCGCCGGTTCTTGTCGGAGCTGTAGCGGCTAGAACTGGCGTGAACACTAGGTGGACGCACCAGAACCCGGACACTACGAAAACGCACGCCTATACGGTGAGGGCGCGCGGCGGGGCACCTGAGGACGCGGCCGGCTATATTTGGGGGCCACAGTCGAACCGCTCGAATACGGTTCAGCTGCATACCGCGCCGGCGGCACCAGTAGTGCCCCATAGAGTGGTGTAACTCGGTGGCCGAGATCGTCTCCGACTTCGTGTCGTTGTCGGATGTAGAGCGGCCACCGCGTGATCCTTCGAGTCAACCTTCCAAAGAATCCTCGAACGGAGTCATCACGATGACCGCACCCCATATTGTCGACCCTGCCGGCCTGCTGGGCCAAGCCCTCGCCGATGCATCACCGGATCTGATGCGCGAGCTGCTGCAGACCATGATCAACGCCCTGCTTTCCGCCGACGCCGACAGCGTGTGCGGGGCCGAATGGAACGCCCGCTCCGAGCAGCGGACGAATCGCCGCAACGGCTACCGCCAGCGCCCGCTGGACACCCGCGTCGGCACGATCGATGTCGCCGTCCCGAAGCTGCGCCAGGGCTCGTATTTCCCGGAGTGGCTGCTCGAGCGCCGCAAGCGGGCCGAGTCCGCCCTGATCACGGTCGTGGCGGACTGCTACCTCGCTGGTGTGTCCACCCGCCGGATGGACAAGCTCGTCAAGACGCTCGGCATCCACGCCCTGTCGAAATCCCAGGTCTCGCGCATGGCCGCCGACCTCGACGAGCAGGTCGCCGCGTTCCGCCACCGACGTCTGGACGAGGCCGGGCCGTTCACGTTCGTCACCGCTGATGCGCTGGCGATCAAGGTCCGCGAGAACAAGCAGGTCGTCAAAGCCTCGGTGCTGCTGGCCACCGGCGTCAACGGTGACGGCCACCGCGAGGTCCTGGGCATGCAAGTCGCCACCAGCGAGACGAAGGCCTCGTGGAACACCTTCTTCGCCGACCTGGTGGCCCGTGGCCTGGGCGGAGTGCGGCTGGTGACCTCCGATGCCCACGCCGGGCTGGTGGAGGCGATCGCGGCACACCTGCCCGGGGCCGCCTGGCAGCGCTGCCGCACCCACTACGCCGCCAACCTCATGGCCGTGTGCCCCAAGTCCATGTGGCCGGCGGTGAAGGCGATGTTGCACAGCGTGTACGACCAGCCCACCGCATCGGCCGTGCACGAGCAGTTCGACCGCCTGCTGGAGTACACCGACAGCAGGCTGCCCGAGGTTGCTGACCACCTCGGCGATGCCCGTGAGGACCTGCTCGCCTTCACCGGGTTCCCCGACGATGTGTGGCGGCAGATCTGGTCCAACAACCCCACCGAACGTCTCAACCGGGAGATCCGCCGCCGCACCGACGTGGTCGGGATCTTCCCGAACCGGGATGCCATCGTTCGCCTCGTCGGCGCCGTCCTGGCCGAGCAGACCGACGAATGGGCCGAAGGCCGCCGCTACCTCGGTCTCGAAGTCCTCAGCCGCTGCCGACTCACCCTGACCACCGACCCCGCCACCAGCTCGCCGACGGAGGTGAGCACCGACGACCTGATGCAACTACCCGCCTGACCACCCACGAAGGATCACCATTCAGTTACACCACTTCCAGGGGCTTGACCGCGGCACCGAAACTAACAGAATCGGCGGCCGCGCTCATCCCGTACGGTGAGCAAGACACGGCCCGGTTGGGTTGGTCTCATGAGTCGATCGACTCCACCGAACAAAACGCGTATGAAGTACGGTTAGACTACGGCGACGGCTACGAGTCGCTAGGGAAACAGGAAAGCGGCGCTGATAGCCATGAGCTATACATAATCTTTGCCTTCCCGCCGGCAACGATACGGTGGCAGGTCCGAACCTGGGGTGAGCACGCTGACCCGTCGCCGTGGTCGCCGGTCGGTGTCATCGACATCAAAAACGCGCCCGCGGTCGCGATCATCGACCCAGCGGATGGGAGCGAGATCAACACGTCAAATGTTTCTGTGGCCGTCGAGTTTGAGACTGATGAGACCACTGAGCCGCAACGGTGGGAAGCGTACTTGGCCGAGCTTGGCAATAGCGAGAACCAGTTATGGAACGGTACAGGCCGCGCAGATACGGTTATAGAGCTACCTGAGATTGAGACACCGGACGAATACGTGTTAGCGGTTCGTGTTCGTGACACGGCGGGCATATGGTCGCCATGGGCTGAATCATGGTTCACGATCCGGTTTCTACCGCCGCCGGCACCGGTCGTTGATTCGGTTGATTGGGATATTGCGGCGGGCGCGGTTCACCTGTCGATCACGGCGGCGGAGCCGGGCGCGGGCGAAGATGCTACTGATTCGTTTGACGTGTACCGGGTCGAGGAGACACCCGCGGGAACTGTTCGTATCCCTGTCTTGCGGGGCGTGACACCGGAAGAAGCGGGGCTGATTTCAGACGCGCTACCGCCGTTGAACACGTTCGTGATGTATGAGGTTCGCGCCCGTACTCAATACGGTGCTACGGCTTCGGTTACTGAGACGGTTGAGACGCCGGCGCGCGGCTGGTGTTACGTGAACGGCGGCGCGGGGTTCGGTGAGGTCGCTCGCATCCGGGACAACCTGAGCACGGATTACACGCGGGGGGTTGTGAAACAGCTGCACCAGTTCGCGGGACGTCGTTACCCGGTCGAATACCAAGGCAACGCGCGGACACTCAAAATTGGTATGGCGGGCCGGCTAGGCGGTGGATCTTCAACGCTAGATGAATGGTGGAACGTGGTTGAGGCGACCCCGCCGTTGTGCTTCCGTGACGCCACATTGAAGGCGTTCGTAGCCGCGGGTGAGGTGTCAACGAGCTATACGCGTGTGACCCGTGAAATTAGCGTGGATTTCGAGGGGGTGGACTATGACGAATCAGCAGGATACCGCGCTAGTGTTGGCGGGTCCGAGATTTAACGAGTATTGGACTGCTGAATTGCTTGATTGGTCGGATAGTGTCGTTGGGTCGCTTGGTGAGGTGACCGGCGGTAGTCTCACGATGAACCTACATGCGGCGTTACGCCGTACCGGGTCGATCACGTACGCGGGTGAATCGGTCGCTTGGCACCGGTACCGGGTTAGGCCGGTCTATCACTGGACGGGGGTTGACGGTATAGCTAGGTCTTGGCCGCTCGGTGTGTTGATCCCTGACACTACCGGCGTCGAATATATGGACGGCGGACACACACGCACCGTGGACCTATACGACAAGATAGACATTCTCGCGCAAGACTGTTTCACGGGGCCTTATACGGTGCCGGCGGGCGTGAACATTGTCGCAGCTGTAGAAGCGGTGATTACGGCGGGGGATACGGACGCGCGGCACGCTATCTATCCATCGACGGAGGCGGCGCGGGTGAATCGTGTCTGGGAGCCCGGCACGGCACGGCTACGGGTCATCAACGACTTGCTTGAGTCGCTCAACTATGCGGCGTTGTATACGGATGATGACGGCATTTACCGGGCGGAGCCGTATAGGCCGCCGGGTAACCGGCCCACCGTTTACGAGTTCGCTGACGATCACACGGGCATCTATAGCCCGGAGTTCTCGCATGAGAAGGACACGTATGCGGCGGCGAACCGTGTGGTTTGTATTGTTCAGGGTACTGACGAGGAACCGGGGTTGAGGGCGGTCGCTGAGAACCGTGACCCGGATTCGGTTATCAGTTTTCAGGCGCGGGGCCGTTGGGTGACCCGTGTAGAAGAGGGGCTTGAAGCGGCTTCACGGGCGGCGTTGCAGGCGCAGGCTGACCGGTTGATCTTGGAGGAAGCTAACGCGGTGTCTAAATACCAGATTCGGCATGCCCCGGCCCCTATCGGGTTGGGTGACATGGTTGGGTTTACCCGTGACGCGGAGGGGATCAGGACGCGCGGAACGGTGGAGTCTATCGAGTACAGCCTTGAGACGGGCGCGCTTTGTTCAACGACGCTTAGGGAGGTTATCGGGTGAGTGGTGTGAATCCGTTAGCGGGGCTTGTGTCTGACCCGGCCCGGCTGGGCGCGGAGGTTACGCAACGTTGGGGGACGGTGAAGAGCGTTGACCCGCCGGCCGTCGTGTTGGACGGCTATGAGGATCCGGTTACACCTACGGGGGTAGCGTCTCCACAGTTCTGGCCCGGGTTGCGGGTGTTGTGTCTGCATCAGGGTACGCAGTTGAATGTTGTCGCTAACGCGGGCGGGGCCGGTAACCGTGAACGCGTCGATATTAGCGGGTCTTGGGGTTGGTGGAAGTGGGATCCGGGCACGTATATCGAACGCGACGGCAAGAAGCGCTGGATTACGGGCCGGCTGAGGCGCACGGATGGGGGTACTTTTGACCCTACAACCAGGGGGTATGTGTATAGCAACCTGCCTGACGGGGATAAGCCGGCTTCCCTACGGACTTCGGTGGTGTGTGCTGGTGGCGGCACATCTGGACCTGAAATTGTGAAGGTTTATTTTGATGCCGGCAATATGGTGTTGTATCCGGAGCGGTCTACAAGATTTGTTGATTTTCAATCGGTGTCTTGGAACGCCGCATAAGGGGTTGTTATGAGTATTGACCTGGACGGTTTGAGTGTCGAGGAATTGACGGGGTTGCGTGAACGTATCGACGCAGCGCTAACACGCAGAACAGCGGCCGCGTACATCGAAGAGCAGGTTACGCACGTGTATGAGTCGGCGCGGGGTGAAGGGATGATCACAGCGCCGGAGACCGGGGCGGAATGGGTACAGCCGGCGGGCGCTCACGACGCCTATGTTGCGGGTGATGTTGTCGAGTATGCGGGCCGGGTGTGGGTGTCGATCGTGACGCCTAATGTTTGGGAACCGGGCGTTACGGGTTGGCGGCAACAAGACACCAGCGGCGACGGCGACGGAGACGCTACCCCGGCACCGTATCAACAGCCCGCCGGCGCACATGATGCCTATAACACCGGCGACCTAGTCATCTGGAACGGATCAACCTACCGCGCTAAACAAGACGCTG
This sequence comes from Pseudoglutamicibacter cumminsii, assembly GCF_016907775.1. Lineage (NCBI taxonomy): Bacteria > Bacillati > Actinomycetota > Actinomycetes > Micrococcales > Micrococcaceae > Pseudoglutamicibacter > Pseudoglutamicibacter cumminsii. The sequence continues at coordinate 853,503 of NZ_JAFBCO010000001.1, forward strand.
TCGTGTGGTCACCCGGAGATTGGCCGGCCGCATGGGAGCGGGTCGAATGATGAGCGACGTAGACAAAGCAAACCACGACTCGGCACGGCTTAGGCGCGTGTTCATCGTCGCCGCCGCCGTATATGCGCTAACCCGCGGGCTAGCGTACCTAATGCCTCGCCCTACACAGGGCCCTATCTGGGACGCGTCGCTAAACGGTGAACTCATCCCAGTATGGGGCGCGGTCTGGATCATCGCCGGAACATGGGCGCTAGCAGGCGCTAAACGAGCGAACATCAACGCGGGCGTATTCCTCACGGTCGGGCTCATGTACGCGTGGGGCGCAATGTGGGGCCTCGGCTGGATATTCGCGCTAATCGAACATGACCTGTCTACGTTCTGGTGGCAAACAATGGCGACCTATATAGCGCCCGCCGTGATGGTTACCGCGCTACTAGGCATCACACCACGCAGATAAGGGGGCGCGTGTATGCATGCAACAGCGTGGCAGGTTGTGGCGACGCTCGCGGGCGTGTTGATTACGGGCGGCTGCACGGTGTGGGTTGCTCGACAGAACAGGCGCGTAACCCGCGAAGACACGCTTTTGAATCGGTATGGTGAACGGCTTGTTGCGTTGGAGGAACGGGAGCAGAGGCAACAAGAACGGCTGGATGCGTTAGAAGTGAAGTTGGCGTTGTCGGTTGACTATATCCAGGCGTTACGGCACCACATCTATACGGGCAGGAACCCGCCGCCGCCGGATTGGCCGGAAGGTTTACCGTAACAAGCTATAGGCGACCGCATAGACACTGACCGCGTGTTTATGGGGTCGCCTTTCATATACAGGAACACAAAACAATAGGGGGTTAGCTTATGGCTAGGTGGTTGACGGGGTTAGCGAGGGTTGCACGTAAGACGGGTTACCCGGTCGTTGAAGTTGGGGGCTGGAAACGGCGAGGGTTCCTTAGAACACCACAAGGCGCTGTGAAAGGCATCGTCTGTCACCACACGGCACACGCTAGAGGGAACACGCTCAACGCTCCATCGCTGAACGTGGTGACGCACGGCCGGCCCCGGTTACCAGGCCCGCTATCTCACTACGTGCTAGGACGCGACGGCACTATCTATGTCGTAGCCGCCGGTCACTGTAACCACGCCGGACGGGTGAAACAGGGCTGGCAGTCCAATAGCAACACGATCGGGATTGAGGCGGAGAATGACGGGGTAGGGCAGACATGGCCCGCTAAACAGCTAGATGCCTACGTGAAGCTATGCCGCGCGTTGATTGATGAGTTCAAGCTAGGAACGAAACAGGTTGTTGGGCATAAGGAGATCTCGCTTGAAGGGAAGATCGACCCGAACTTCAGTAGCCCGCGCCTGTCGATGGATGAGTTCCGCAGCTATATCGCGCGCGGCGGCTACACGGGTGTGAAAGCGCCGGCCCGCGCCGTAAAGACCGCCGCACGTAAGGCAGGCAAGACGGAAGCGAAAGCCGCGGCGAAACCAGCGGGCAAGACGTGGCCGGCCGTGAAACTACCGGTCACGGATCGGCACACCACGGCATCGCATAACGCTTGGGTGAAACTCATGAACGATGTTGGGTTTCGAGACAAGTCGCTAACCAAGAACATACAGTCCTGGCTTGCTAGCGCGCGGGTTGGCAGGTACTACCGCGGCCGGGTCGATGGAGTGTTTGGCCCGATGACTGTGACCGCGCTACAACGCTTTCTGACCGGTAAGCGGCATTACCGCGGGTTTGTTGATGGGAAGCGCGGCCCGCTCACTGTACGCGCTGAAATCCAGTACCTGAACGATCAAGCACGATTCTATAAACGCAAATAGGTTAGGTGGTTAGTTGTGAATATTGTTGAGCAGGTACCGGCCCGTACTCGGTCGGTGCTGTATCTGATTGTTGGTGTTCTCACGGTTGCGGCCGGCGCAGTCAACACCTGGTACGCGACCGTTGGTGACGGCGTGCCAGCGTGGGTTACCGGCGCAACAGCGGTGTTGGCGTATATCGCGGGCGCTACAGGTCTCATCGCGGCGGGTAACACTGACGTGACACCGTCCACGGGTAGACACGCCGCCGATATGGGGCAAGACGTGTTAGACGTCGAATAGAAACAAGAGCGGGCCCGTCGGGGAAGCCACAACCCGGCGGGCCCGCTTTTCTTGTGTCCAACCAACCAAGAAAGGAGACAACAACACGCGACCAGATAGGCGGCGTCTTGCTGTGTCTAGTGTATCAACAAAACATAGACGATAGACACGCTTCGGGACAGTGTGGGACAGTTTGGGACAAACGGGACAAACCAGCGGCCCGGCATCGACGGGCGGCGACGAGAGAAGACGAGAGAAGACGAGAGAAGACGACAATAAGACTTGCCCCAGGTTTGGTGCTGTTTTGGTGCTGTTTTCCCTATGGCAAGACCAGGGGGCGAGAAACTCTCAAAACCACCGCCGGCCCGTGGTGATCCTGTGGTGACCTGGTGGTGACACAGAACATTAACGGACGTTGCAAAACAGTGCACAACGGTAAGCATGCAAACCCGCGAAACCCGCGGAAACACGGGCCAAAACCCAAATAACCCCGGAAACACGCGGAACCACACAACACCCCAAAACAGCCCGCTAACTCTCCCACGTGCAGAATTGTTGCCTGAGCACGTTCTAGTTCGCGTCGAATTCGTCTCCTTGTGCGGTACCGATCTACACATTTGGGACGATGACTATGCTTCAGAACTACCCCTCATCCAAGGCCACGAAATCGCTGGCCGCATCGTCGGAGTTGGTGACGGGGTTTCTGAAACCTGGACGCCAGGAACACGCGTAGCGGTGTCACCGATGGTGTTCTGCCGTGAGTGTCCAGCGTGTCTCGTGGGGCGAGTTAACGCCTGCCAAAACATGAGCGTGCTCGGCTGCTACGAGGATGGCGCTCTTGCCGAGTTCATCGCGGTGCCGCAGGCCAAGCTCTACCTAATTCCCGACGGACTACCCGGTGAATTAGCTGCACTAAGCGAAGCTGTCTCCATCTCGATGCAGGCAGTCAACCGCTCTCGCGTGCAAGCCAACGAATGGGTCCTCATTTTCGGGGCAGGACCAATCGGTCTTCTGGCTCTTCTCTATTTGAAAGAACTAGGCGCCAACGTCATCGTCGTGGACTTGGATGCACAGCGTCTAAGCCTCGCTGAGGAATATGGAGCCGACCTTGTACTTGAATCTCAACCGGACTTCCCCAATGCCGAGCAACGTCGGATGATCCTAAGCCTTACAGGTGAAGCAGGGCCAACAGTAGTCCTTGAAGCGACGGGCGCTCCGGTGTGTGCAGAAGCCGCAATTGATCTGGTGGCCTGCGCGGGACGGGTTGTCCTCGTGGGTATCTCGGATCGCCCGGTGCAGTTCTCTCAACGAACTCTCCCAGTAAAAGAACTAGATTTGCTCGGTTCACGAAACTCGCTGTTGCTCCAAGGCGAAGCTTTGGCGCTCATAGACCGGCACCAAGCTCAGGTCAAAAAACTTATTACCCACCGCTTTAGGTTGTCCGAACTGCAGGCTGCTTTCGAAACGATGGCCGATCCGAAAGAGCTTGTAGGGAAAATCGTGGTGACCCTCGATGATGCCCAAGTAGGTGCGAAATGTTAGAAACAAACGGAGTACCGAACACAAAGTACGGCTTTGTAGTCTTAGGTTCCGGTGCTGCCGGTCTGATTGCTGCAGTTCGTGTCGCGCAAGCGGGCTACTCGGTAGCCGTTCTAGAGAAAGCTTCTCGTCTTGGCGGGACTTCTGCCGCCGGCGGTGGGGTAGTTTGGGCTCCCGATAACCATCTGATGACCGAGCACGGCTACGAAGACTCCATGGAAGCCGCGGAAAGCTATATTTCCGAAGCTACGCACGGTGTGTTGAGCGCGGAGGAAGCAAGAGCATTTGTTCACCGAGGCAAAGACCTCGCGCGTTTCCTTGATGACCATACTCATGTGAACTACTTACCACTTGGCCGCCCGGACTATAAAATGCAGCTTAAAGGCGCTAAGACTGGCCGAGGGCTCGACGCCCAACCCTTTGACACTGGCCAGCTTCCGGGGCTCACCGAGGCGCTAAGGCAACCAACGTACTTTCCGCTCATCACGATGAGTGAGCGCGACGCGCTTCACGGCCAAGCGCCCGATTCTGAAATCTTGCGAGAACGTTCAGATAAGGGGATTCGCACCATGGGTGGGGCGCTCATTGGTGCATTAGTGCTCACAGCGCACGAGGCCGGGGTTGAGTTCTACACGAATTTGCCGGCGCAAAACATTGCACGCGTGGACTCACAGCTCTGGGAAGTTGAAACCAAGAAAACACGAATCAGAGCCCCACAGGTTCTCATTGCAACTGGCGGTTTCGAATGGGATGAACAGTTGCGCGAGACGCTCTTGAAATACCCGATTCGTCCCATCAGCGCACCATCGAATGAAGGTGACGGCCTCAAACTTGCGCTTAAGCTGGGTGCAGGGTTTGCCCAAACCTCGGCCGTCTGGGGAGTACCTGTCATATCTCTCCCTATGCATCAGTACGACGGGCACCAAAGCGGTCGAATGGGTAACGTCGAGCTGACGCTCCCGGGCTCAGTCATGGTGAATAGACGTGGCCACAGATTCGTAAATGAAGCCATGAACTACCACGACCTCAACAAAGTCTTTGCATCCGTAGACCCACACGATCAAAAACTGCAGAATCTCCCGGCATGGTTGATCTTCGATGCCGTTTTTGCTCAAAAATATTCTGTTGCGGGTCAGAAACCAGGCGTCACACCTCAGGATGCAGTGAGTGCCGATTCCCTGTCTGAGCTTGGGGAAAAGATCGGAGTACCTAGCAAGGCGCTGGTCGAAACCATAGATCGGTTCAATCAGTTCGCTGAGACGGGCGTTGATGAGGACTTCGGTAGAGGTAGTGCCCCGCAGGACCGTCATCTAGGCGACCCCACAAGAGAACCGAACCCTTGCTTGGGCGAGATTAAATCGGCGCCGTTCTATGCATTACCTATCCATGCGGGTGTTCTTGGCACCGCCGGAGGTATCAAAGTGAGCGAGCATGGCGAAGTGCTCAAGCATAGTGGTGAAGCAATCGACGGTATATATGCCGCGGGTAACTGTAGCGAAACAGTCTTCAAGGATGCCTACCCGGGAGGCGGCGCAACGCTGGCTTCAGCTATGTCGAGGTCATTCGCGGTTGCGTCCAAGGTTCTCGACGAACTCCGCCGGTAAACATTGAGATACAAACCACACCTTGGGTTAAGACTTTATATAAGAGACATGAGTGGCTCAGCGCCCTCTTTCGATGACGAACTGGAATGGATATGGAAACTAGCGCAGTGAACGAACGGCACAAGGACAATCGGAGTAAGGACGATCGGGATAAGGACGATTGGGATAAGGAAGTCGACATCCTCGTTCTTGGAACGGGTGCAGCTGGACTCGCGGCAGCTTTGACGGCGGCCTCGCGAGGCGCGAAAGTCCTGACGCTCGAGAAGTCCGAGTACTTCGGCGGAACCACCGCATATTCCGCAGGCACCAGCTGGGTTCCTAACAACCCCTTCCAGCGCGATGCGGGAAACATCGATGACGAAGACCGCGCGGCCCGGTACCTGGACCGGCTTGTAGACGACAAAGCGCCACGGCAGCTACGCATGGCGTACCTGCGCAACGCACCGAAAATGCTCGACGAATTCACCGACCTCGGCATCGAATTCCTCGCTTCCCCAGCGGTTGTCGATTATCACTCGGACCTTCCAGAAACCGGCCAAACCGGACGCGCCCTGGAACCCGGCATCTTCAACGGACGCCTGCTTTCCAAGGAAGACTTCCGTCGAGTGCGGATGCCAGTTCCCGAGTTCACCCTCATGAACGGCACCCTCATGATCCGCCGGCCGGAAGTTTCACAGCTTCTCAAACTGTTCTCCGGCTCCCTCAAGGAACGCGCCAAGGCCGCAGGGCTCGCCTTGTCCCTGGGCCTGAAATGGGCGAAAGACCGCCTCACGTACCACCGCGGAACCCGCCTCGTGATGGGTAACGGGCTCGTGGCGAGCCTGTTCCATCAGGCTAAGAGCCGCGGCGCAGAATTCTGGTTCAACGCCCGCACGCAAGAGCTCATCCGGGAAGGCGACCGCGTCATCGGCGCCGTTGTGGCCTACGGCGGCCGAGTCGTACGCGTCAAAGCCCGCGCCGGCGTCGTCCTGGCAACCGGCGGCTTCGCTCAGAACCCTGAGCTCCGCGAAAAGTACATGCCGTCCCCTGCCCCGCAGTACTCGCGCGCTTCGGAAGGTTCCGAAGGCGACGGACAAAAGCTTGCCACTGACGTCGGCGCCGCGCTGGGCCGCGACGATGGCGAGAACGGCTTCTGGTTCCCAAGCTCAGTGGGCCGCCGGAAAGACGGCTCAACAGCCGTTTTCCCACACATTTGGGACCGCGCCAAGCCAGGCGTGATCGCCGTCAACTCAGCTGGAAAGCGGTTCGTAGACGAATCGCTCTCCTACCACCAGTTCGTCCGCGCGATGTACAACGACAAGGACGGCGCGGTGCCAGCCTGGCTGGTTGTCGACTCCCGAACGCTCGCCAAGTACGGGCTCGGTATGATCACGATGCCGCACCTGCCTCGGCTCTTCCTCAAGCGTTACATCGACGACGGCTACCTGGTTGAAGGCCGCACGATCCGCGAATTGGCGGGCAAGATCGGCGTTGACCCCGCGGGCCTCGAAGAAACCGTACGCCGCTGCAACACCTTCGCAGACACGGGCGTGGACGAGGATTTCCACAAGGGCGAGCTCATGTTCGGGCAAGTCGCGGGCGACCCCGACAATCACCCGAACCCGAACCTGGGTTACGTCAAGAAGGCTCCTTTCTACGCGATCAAGATCTACCCAACCCCGCTGGGCACAGCACTTGGAATCCTGACCGACGAGTTCGGTACCGCATTGGATGCCGACGGCAAGCAGATCGCTGGCCTGTACGTTGCAGGTAATGACGCGGCCTCGGTCATGGCTTCCGAGTACCCGGGTGCAGGCGGGCAGGTTGGCGCTGGCCTGACCTTCGGTTGGACGAGCGTTGACCACGCCCTCGAGACACGTCCAGGAGCATAATGGAACTTCGCTGGTTAGAGGTCTTCGTGGTCGTTGCCGAAGAACTCCACTTCGGCAACGCCGCCATCCGGCTACGGATGACGCAATCACCCTTAAGCCAAACCATTCGCAAACTCGAGCGTTCGCTCGGTGCCGAACTATTTCACCGCAGTACCCGCAGCGTCGAGCTCACGGCCGCAGGCCATGCTCTCCTCCCGCATGCCCGCGCGGTTCTGGATCAAGCCGATGTGGCGAAAAGCGCCGTCAGGAAGTCCGAGGGCGAGCTCTACGGAACCTTGTCCATCGGCTTCTCCGGCGTCCTGAACCACTTCTCACTGCCGCCGCTCACTCGCGCTATTAAGCAGCGTTATCCCGAGCTGAAATTGAAGCTGGTTGGCCGCATCATGACGCAAGACGCCATCCACCAAGTCGATTCGGGGCAGCTTGATATCGCGTTCGTGGGCCTTCCCGTGGATGAGCGGCGCGTACACGCACGGGAACTGATGCTAGAGCCCATGGGCATGTTTGTTCCCGTTGACCATGCCTTGGCCGAAGCCGAGGACCTGGTTCTCAGCGATTTTTCTGAAGATCCTTTCATTACGCCACCGGCTGGCGCGGGCTCAAACCTCAATGAAGTGACGATACAAGCGTGTGCGGCCGCGGGCTTCTACCCCAAGGTCGCCCAAGAAATCACTGACCCCTACATGATCCTCATGCTGGTTGCGGCCGGAGTTGGTGTGGCACACATGGCCGCAGGTTTGGCTGACGTGATGCCGCCTGGAGTGGCCTTCAAGCCCCTTGCCGGGGAATCCGTCTACATGCGGCACGGGCTGGCGTGGTCGAAAAAGACGGATTCAGTGGCTCGCGATGCTGTCCTTGAGCTTGTTGAGGAGTTGTGGCCTACGCCGGCGGAAAAGCCCACATCCTGATTGTGCTGTTTGTGCACATAGTATTTGCTAAATATTGCTGTGGACGAACAAAGTAATTCAGGTCACACTGGACTATGCGCCTTCACCGCAGGTTCATTTCGAACTGGTGAAAAGGCCCCCTCTTGTCCGCACTAGGAGACGATAATGGTTACCACAACGAGTCAACGCGTCGAACCGCAAGCCGAGTCTGCGAAGACCTCCCCGCAGGCCCGCAGAGCTGCCCTCTCAGGATTCTTGGGAAGCACGCTGGAGTACTACGACTTCTTCATCTACGGCTCTGCTGCAGCTCTAGTCTTCAGCAAAATCTTCTTTGCCGATGACGGCGCAAGCTCCGCCCTCCTCTCCATCAGCACGTTGGGCGTTGCATACGTAGCTCGTCCCCTTGGTGCAGTTCTGTGGGGACACCTCGGTGACAAGTTGGGACGCCGCTTCACGCTGATGGCATGCCTTCTCATGATGGGCCTCTCAACCTTCCTCATCGGTTGCTTGCCGACGTATGAGGCTATTGGAGTATGGGCGCCACTGATGCTCGTATTCCTCCGCTTGCTCCAGGGCCTTTCGGCTGGCGGCGAGTCCCCGGGTGCGGCTTCCCTCTCGATTGAACACGCTCCCTCGCGTCGCCGCGGTTTCTTCGCGAGCTTCACCATCAGCGGCGTGATGTTCGGCATCGTCCTCTCCAGCTTGGTGTTCGTGCCTATCGCAGCTCTGCCTGACGAACAGCTCTTGACGTGGGGCTGGCGCATTCCGTTCTGGATCAGCATCCTGCTGACGGTCTTCGCGTTCTGGATTCGCCGTCACCTGGAAGAGCCAGAGGTCTTCACTGAAGCCAAGGAGACCGAAGAGGTCGCCAAGGTACCAATGGTTGAGCTTTTCCGTTCCCACTGGGCGTCTGTGCTGCGCGTCATGCTGAGCTCGACCTTCGCCATGATCAACACGATGGTCAACGTCTTCGCTCTAGCCTTCGCCGTCGAACACAGTGGTATTGAGCGCACAACCATGCTGACCATCATTGCGGTCTCCAACTTCGCCGCGGTTCTGACTCAGCCTTTCTACGGTCTGCTCTCTGACAAGATTGGCCGCAAGCCAGTCTTCATCACGGGTGCGCTCGGCGCCGGCGCCATGATTTTTGTGTTCTTCTATGCAATCGGCACGGGCAACATTTTCCTGATCTACATTGCCGCCATCCTGCTTCTTGGTGGCTTCTACGCCGCACCGAACGCGACCTACATGGCAGCATTCCCTGAACAGTTCCCCGCTAAGGTCCGCTACAGCGGCATGGCAATCGGCCTCATGCTGGGCCTGCTGGTCTCCGGCTTCACCCCAGCGATCGGTACCGCCATGACTTCTGGCAATGCCGCCAACTGGATGCCTGTAGCCCTTATGTGTGCTGGCTTCGCCGTATTGTCGGCGGCAGCTTTCGCTACCGGCCCAGAAACCTATAAGACACCAACTGCACAGTTGGGTCAGAAGAACAAGCGATAAAACGAAAGCCACACCATGGACGAGCAACGCATTCGGATTGGCCTGGTAGGCAACGACCTGGGTACGAGCCTCTCACCAGAAATCCACGAACGTGAAGCCAAGCATCAGGGCCTCGACGGCTACACCTACGAGCTGCTTGACCTTGAAGGCAAAGCTGATGTCGCCGCAGATCTTGGGGGCTACATCAACCGCAAGCTTGAAGAGGGCTTCACCGGCTTCAACGTGACCCACCCCTACAAGCAGCAAGTGATGCGCTACCTCGACGGATTCTCCGAAGCGGTTGACGCGCTCGGCGCCGTCAACACGATCGTGCAGACAGAGGACGGCAAACTCATCGGTGAAAACACCGACTACACCGGCTTTCTGGCGGCTCTGAAGCGCAACCTTCCAGACGCGTCCCGTGACAACGTGGTGTTGATCGGTGCGGGCGGTGCAGGCTCAGCGGTAGCTAAGGCCCTCGCTGATTACGGAGTGAAAAACCTCCACATCGTTGACACCGATCAGAACCGACGCGAACAGCTGCAGCAGAAGATCTCGCGGCAGGACGTGGATGTTCACGTGTGGGAGCCTAGCGATCTACCGAACCTGGTTCCAAGCGCTGACGGCGTTGTCAACGCAACCCCGATCGGCATGGAAAACACCCCGGGAACACCGCTTGATCTGAGCCTGCTTGAGCCCCGTCATTGGGTTGCAGATGTGATCTACCGGCCGGTCGAAACTGAGCTACTCACGTACGCCGCTGGGCTCGGTTGCGCCACCTTGGACGGAACCCAACTATTGATCGAACAGGCCACAGACGGGTTCCGGCTCCTAACCGGAATTGAACCCGACGCCCAGCGCATGCGTGAAGAACTCACCGCAACACTGCAGGCACTCAGTGGCGCCACGGAAGGTGCGCAGTGACACTGCGAGTAGGGATCGTAGGCTGCGGGCGGATTGCACCTAACCATGTGCAAGCGTTCCGCGAGACACCGGGCGTGACCCTCGTCGGTTGTCTCGATACCGACGCCGAGCGCGCGCAAGCGTTCGCTGACGCACACGCCCTTCCCCACGCCTTCACAAACTTCGCGGACATGGTGGAAGCGGGCGTGGACGCCATATCGGTGTGCACCCCGCACCCAGTCCATGAGGCCAACGTGCTGGAAGCCGCATCCGCGGGAGTCCACGTGCTGTGTGAGAAGCCCATCGCCGTCGATACCGCAACAGCTGACCGCATGATCAAAGCCGCGGACGACGCCGGGATTGTGTTGGCCGTCGTGTTCCAGCGACGGCTGTGGCCGGCAGCACAACGGATCAAGAAAGCGATCCTGGACGGCCGCATCGGGCAACCGAACCTGGCTGAAGTGTCAGTGGTTCTGCACCGTGACAGCAGCTACTACTCCCAGGACCCGTGGCGCGGCAAGTGGGACACGGACGGCGGCGGCGTGCTGATGACCCAAGCGGTGCACCAGATCGACATGCTGCAGTGGTTCCTCGGCGAACCGGTCAGCGTGTCTGGCCTGATCCGCACCCACTTCCACGACGCGCACATGGAGACGGAAGACTCGGCGAGCGCAATTGTTGAGTTCGCATCCGGGGCGACTGCCACCATCACGGCCACGACGGGTGCCGGCCACAACCTGGGAAACCGGATCCAGCTGGTTGGCGAGACAGGCGCAGTTGTCAGCTTGACGGAGTTCCCGGAAGGGCAAGAAGGCGTCAATGACCTGTGGCTTGTCCCTGGGGAGACCGAGATCCACGCTCCATTCGATATCGATGTTCCGGGCACGCAAGACCTGGCCGATATCAATGGGCGGCTCACCGATTTTCACAAGGCTCAGGTTCAGGACTTTGCTGCATCGATTCTGGAGTCGAAGCAGCCCGTAGTCACCGGGGCAGATGCACGGGTCTCGTTGCGCATCATCGAAGCGATCTATGAATCGTCTAGAACTGGCCAGCGAGTCTTTATCAAGGAAGAAAAAGCGGAGTAATTAATGTCGGAAGAGTTTGATGTTGTCGTAATCGGTGCTGGAGCCGGCGGTTTGTCCGCGGCTGTGGCGGCTGCCCACGGCGGTGCCCGGGTTCTGGTGGTCGAGAAGGCTTCAGTGTGTGGAGGCGCGACCGCGTGGTCCGGCGGCTGGATGTGGACGCCACGGCACCGGTTTGCGCGCGAGGCGGGGGTTCGCGAATCCATCGATGAGCCGCTCACCTACCTCCGCAACCGCCTCGGCGATCAGTTCGATGAAAAGCGGGTGCGCGCTTATCTTGAGACCGCGCCGGAGATGGTCGATTTCTTCCACGAGAAGACTGCGCTCAAGTTCGTTCCGGGTGCGGGCGTGGCTGACATCCACGAGCACACGCCGGGAGCCGCGAACGGCAACCGCCAGGTGGCTCCGAAGCCGGTTCGCCTCACGTCGCTAGGCAAGAATGTTGCCAAGCTGTTGCGCCGCCAGATGTACGAAACCTCGTTCTTGGGCATGGGCATCATGGCCGGCGACGACCTGCAGGCTTTCTTGCACTCCACGCGCTCGGTCAAGGCGTTCATGCACTGTGCGGTGCGCGTGACTCGCCACATGATCGACCTGGCTATCCACCAGCGCGGCCAGTCACTTGTTAACGGAACGGCACTGATCGGTCGTCTTCTGCGTTCCGCTTTGGACGAGGGCGTAGAGATCCGCGTCAACACCGGCGCGAACGACCTCGTTGTTGATGACGACGGCCGCGTGGTTGGCGTGGACGTCGAAGGCCCAGAAGGCGCTTACCGCGTGAATGCCCGCGATGGCGTCGTTCTTGCGACCGGCGGTTTCAGCCATAACGCTGAGATGCGCAAGGAACATTTCCGTGGCTACCCGAACGCGGAAAACCACTGGTCCCTGCCTCCAGCGGGAGCCGGCACAGGCGACGGAGTTCGCTTGGCATCGGCAGCAGGCGGCAAGCTATCCAACGATGTGGCGTCCGCCGCCGCTTACTGCCCGGTTTCGCTCGTCCCGCTGCCGAAAGGCAAGACGGGCGTATTCCCACACATTTTGGACCGCGGTAAGCCGGGCACTATTGGCGTGCTGTCCAACGGTAAGCGTTTCGTCAACGAGGCCAACGGTTACCACGACTTCTGCCTTGGCCTGCTCGAAAACCTACCGGAGGGCGATGAGCCGCACGCGTGGCTCATCGCTGACGCTAACTACATGCGTTACTACCCGCTCGGGTTCTCCAAGCCTGCGCCAATCCCAACGTTCCCTTACACGCAGTGCGGCTACGTGAAGAAGGCTAATACCCTCAAGGAACTGGCCGACAAGTGCGGTATTGACGCTGCGCAGCTGGAGCAGACTGTCAAGGACTTCAACGAGCACGCACGCGTTGGTGAAGACCCAGAGTTCAACCGCGGCGAGACCGTGTTCAACCGGAACTCCGGCGACCCTGACAACCCATGGCCGAACCCTTCCCTGGCGCCATTGGACAAGGGCCCTTACTACGCGGTCAAGGTTCTGCCTGGCAGCTTCGGAACATTCGCCGGCCTGAGCACCGACAGCGATTCCCGCGTGCTCGACGACGAAGGCAACGCAGTCCAGGGACTGTACGCGGTTGGTAGCGACCAGGCCAACGTTCTGGGCGGGCACTACCCGTCCGGCGGCATCAACATCGGCCCTGCCATGACCTTCGGCTACAAGGCCGGCCGAGACATCGCCGCATCAGCACGATAAGACAGGAGCACTGTATGACTACTGCACCAGTCGGTCTTGCTGCACTGACCGTTCTAGACATCGATCCGATCGGTCAGATTGAGTATGCAGAAAAGTATGGTTTCGACACGGTCGGGTTGCGCCTTGTGCCGGCAACCCCCACGACGGCCGCTTACCGTTTGCACGAGCAACCTGAGCAGCTGAAGAAAGTACGCGAGCGGTTGGCGGATTCGCCGGTGAGTGTCTTTGACGTCGAAATTACTCGGCTCAACGAGGATTACCGGAGCCAGGACTTCCGGCCTTTCTTGGAGGCGGCTCAGGCGCTGGGGGCGCGCGCGGTCTTGGTGTCTGGTGACGACACTGATGCCTCGCGGCTGGTTGATTCCTACGCTGATTTCGCGCAAAAGTGCGCCGAGCACGGGTTGGCGGCGAGCCTGGAGCCGATGCCGTGGACTGCGGTTCCGAACGTGAAGCGCGCGCTTGAGGTTGTGGGCCAGGCTGATGGGCCTGCTCGTTCCATCTTGGTGGATACGCTTCACACCGGCCGCTCCACTACGACGTTGGAGGACTTGAAGAGCATCCCAACCGAGTGGATTCACTACATCCAGGTGTGTGATGCCCCGGTTCCAACCCCTGAGGATATGGATGAGGTGATCCGCCAGGCCCGCGAGGAGCGGCTCCCTGCCGGGGACGGCGGGCTGGACCTTGCCGGGATGGTGGCTGCTTTGCCTGCGGGCACGCCTTTGAGCGTTGAGTTGCCTAACGAACCACGGCGTCAGCGTTTAGGCGACGACGCCTGGCTGCCGTTGCTCTTGGAGAAAACGAAGGCGGTCGAGGAGGCGGCGAACGCGCTCCGCGCTGAGGCTACGCTCTGAGGTAGCGATGCGTTGCTGAGTGGCGGTTCGCCCGTCACTCAGCGGACGAGAACGGGGTCGGCATGAGCCGACCCCGTTTCCGCGTCTGAGCAACAGTTCGCATCAGTTGAGCACGGGTTGCTCGGCGAGCGCGTAACGGTCGCCGCTGCGTGCCACCGAGATCAGCCCGCTAAACCGGGTTGCGGCTTGGTCTTTCCACCACTGCTCGGGCGCAACACCCGCTAGGTGAGACAAAACCAACTGCCCCACGCCGGCTTCCTGAGCCACAGCCCCGGCATCGGCCGGCGAGGTGTGCGAGCATGCCTGGTGGTTCAGGAACGCGCCAGAGAAACCTTGCTCCTTATAGAAGTCCAGGTTCACGGCCTCATGCACCAGGATGTCAGCGCCGCGGGCCAACTCAACGAGCGCATCGGACTTAGCGGTGTCTCCAGAGAACACGATCGAGCCCTCCGCGGTGTCAAAGCGGAACGCGAAAGCCGGGTAGACCGGCGGGTGCTCCACGAGGGTCGCGCTCACCGTCACCGCATCATCGCGATATACCTCGAAGATCGGCTCATTCGGGATCACAATCTCTTCGGCCTGCACCAGCTCGTGCAGGTTAGGGCGGGCCTCATCCTGGATCCGGATATCGATGTCGTAGGAGAACCCGTCGAGGGTCTTCCCAACCAACTCGGCGGTACCGGCCAAGTCCTCACCACCAACACGGTGCGGATCCTTGCCCGGGCCCAAAATGCGGAACGGCTCAGTGAAGCCATTAACCGGCTTGCCCCAGTTCCACAGCAGAAAACCGGGTAGCTCCACAACATGGTCGGAATGCAGGTGCGTGATGAATCCCGCGGTGAAGTGCTTACCCTTCAAGCCGGCCTCAGCGGCAGCGCGGGTGCACCCCAGGCCGAAATCGATCAGGTAGAAATCATCGTTCACGCGGACTGCCGAGCAGATCCCTGGTTCGCTTCCTCGAATAGCCGGGCCGGCTGCCGTGCCGAGGGTAATGAGTTCAACGGTCATGTCAGTGTCCCCTAGTTGTGTGCTCGCCAGTTGACGGTGGTTGGTTCCAGGTAGGCCTCCAAGCCCCAGCGGCCGCGCTCGCGGCCAACGCCGGATTGCTTCCAGCCCCCAAACGGTGCATCAAGTTCAACAACGGTGTGTTGATTGATCCACACCGTGCCAGCCTCCAACTCCGGAGCCAGTTGCCGTGCCCGCTCCACGTCTGGAGTCCAGATAGAGGCGCCGAGCCCGAACTCGGAATCGTTCGCGAGCTCGATGGCCTGGTCAACGGAGCTATAGGACACGATCGGCAGGGCCGCTCCAAACTGCTCTTCCCGCACGATGCGCATGTCCTGTTCAGCATTGGCCACGATGGTCGGCGTCTGGAAATAGCCCGGTAGCTCGCACCGCTGATGCCCGGCAAGAACAGTGGCACCGTCGGCTGCCGCCGCATCGATCAGTTCCCGCACGTAGTCGCGCTGGCTCGCGTTATGCATCGGCCCTAGGGTGGTGGCGGCGTCGATGCCACGGCCAAGTACAAACTTGTTGACTTCCTCGACCACAGCTTCAGTGAAGTCCGCGCGCATGCTCTCTGGAACATAGACGCGTTTAACCGCCATGCAAACCTGCCCGGCGTTGCGGAAGGCGCTGCCGATGATGCCGCGCGCAGCCACCTCAATATCCGCGTCATCCAGCACGATGGCGGCGTCATTACCGCCCAACTCCATGGTCACGCGGGTGACATTTTCAGCGGCCTGCTGCATCAAAGAGGTGCCCACCGCGGTGGAGCCGGTGTAAGAAATCTTGTTGACGAGTGGTTCCGAAGCCAACGCCACGCTCACGGTGCGGTTGGAACCGGTAAGAACCTGCACAACATGCTCAGGCAGAACCGTGTTCATCAGTTCGATCAAAGCGATAGCTGAGGCCGGCGTCGTAGGAGCGGGCTTGGCCAGCACAGTGCATCCGGCGATCAAAGCCGGCGCCAGCTTGACGCACAACAGCGAGATCGGGAAGTTCCACGGGGTGATGGTTCCCACCACACCCACCGGACGGTTCAGCACCTCGACATTGCGGCCATCGCGCTCTGGAAGGCTGATCGTGTCTTCCCAGTCCAAGGTCGCGTAATAACGGAACAGGCCCGCCGAGACCTTGAACTCCATTTTCGCTTCGGCAATCGGCTTGCCCTGCTCACGGGAAAGCACCTCACCCAACGCATCGAGGTTCGCCTCAATCTTGTCGGCGATCTTCACCAACGCTTCCGCTCGCGCTACACGGTCACGCTGCCAGCCACGCAGCGCCGCGCGTGCACGGACCGCTGCCTGCTGCGTGTCTTCGGCCGTGTTCTCCGGTACCCGGGCAACAACTTCGAGTGTTGCGGGATCCAGGACGTCGTAGTGAGTGCTCATCTGTACCTGCCTTCACATGTAGAGGGCGGATGCGGCGGTGCGCCGTAGTAATGTCCCTACATCATGGAAGATTGTGAAGAGCGAATGTGATTAGCCTTCCATCCATTGGAAAAAACCCTGCGTGAATGGGGCACAATGGCAAACATAGAGCCAAACGCATGATCCAGCTCACACGAAAGGTTCTATCCCATGAAAAAGACCATTGTTGTAACAGGTGTTTCCTCCGGAATCGGCGCGCAGACCGCCGCGCAACTACGTGACGCCGGGCACCGCGTCATCGGGGTGGACCGCAACCCACCGGCTCAGGCTAACGGCGATCACACCGAAGACTTCGTGCAGCTCGATCTCTCCTCAGCAGATTCCATTCAAGCCGGCGTTGCCCAGCTCACCGAGCTAGCCGGCAGCCAAATTGACGGGCTCGCAAACATTGCGGGCGTTCCGGGCACCGCCCCCGCGGAGGTTGTCATGGGCGTGAACGTGATCGGCCTGCGCGACTTCACCCAGGCGCTGCTACCGCAGCTGGCGCCTGGTGCGGCCATCGTGAACCTGGCCTCATCGGTAGCAGTTGACTGGCGCAACCACCTCAACGAAGAGAACCGAGCCGTGCAGGCGAACAGCGTTGACGAGCTCAAAGCAGACGAACAAGTCTGGGCACTGGTTCAAGACGAGTCCTACCTGTTCTCCAAGCAGTGCGTCCGACTCCTCACCGAGCAGCTGGCCGCCTCTCTGGTGGAGCGGAAAATCCGCGTCAACAGCGTGAGCCCAGGCCCGGTATCGACCCCGATCCTGGAAGACTTCAAGACCGACCACGGCCGCGAAAAAGTCGAAGGCGCCTCAAAGCTACTCGGCAAATACGGCGAAGTCGCCGAAATCGCTGACGTCATCGAATTCCTGCTAAGCGACACCGCCCGCTGGGTCAACGGAACCGACATCCGCGTAGATGGCGGACTCGTAGCCTCCCGCAGGAGTGGAAACCAGTAACCATGGCCAACCGTGCACCGCAGCGGCAGGGCAACCCTGCCCAACGTTCAACCACCAAGCCAGCCACAACATCGGCATCCGTAACCTCGCGCGCACTACGAATTCTGGAAACATTCGATAGCGCCCACCGAGACCAGACGCTCAGCAGCATTGCAAGGCGCGCGGACCTGCCACTGGCTACGGCACACCGGCTGGTGAACGAACTAGCGGTGTGGGGCGGCTTAGAGAAGAAGTCTGGCCGCTACCGAATCGGACAGAAGCTGTGGCGCATCGGCCTGCTAGCTTCTGCCCAACAGGACGTAGCCGAAATCGCAGCACCCTACATGCAGGACGTCCTGTTCGTGACCCACAACGTGGTCAACCTGTTCATCCTGGACCAAAAAGAAGTGCTCCTTGTCGAGCGCATTTCCGGGACGAACACCGGCGCCCCGTTCCGCCGAGTAGGCGATCGGATGGATTTGCACTCGAGCGCGGCAGGCAAGTTGATGCTCGCGTACGGGGCGCCGGAACTGCTGGCTGAGCTACCAGCGGATTTACCTCGGCATACCCAGCACACCATTGGCCGGAAATCGGAGCTGATCCAACACATCACTCGGATCCGTTCGCAAGGCTTCGCGACGACCGAGCGAGAAAGCGGTGCGAACAACTTTGCTCTCGCCGTGCCTGTGTTCTCCCCGACCACGGGACAGATCATCGCCGCACTGGGCATCGTGACGCAGGATGCGATGGCCCCGATTGGGAACGTAGTGCCGGTGCTACAGATCGCTGCCCGAGGTATTTCCCGAACCCTCGAAGTTGGGGACTAGAACGTCTGCTCAGACTTCCTGACGCTGAGGCGTGCCCTTCAACAGCCAGATCGTGCCGAGGATTCCTAGCGAACTGAACCCGGCCGTCAGCATCCAGGAGCTCTCCCAGCCGCCCGTCTGCACCGCGAACCACGCGATGAGGAACGGCCCCAGGAAATTGCCCATGTTGAAGATCTGCTGCATCAACCCCATCACCACAGCACTCGAACCATCTGGCTGAGCCAATTCGCCAATCATCCGCGTCAACAACGCCGGCACCGCTCCACCAATCGCCGAAAACGCGACCGCCAACACAAGCGACGCCAACGCTGGGAACGCCGTCTGATCCCACGGGACAGCGAAAAGCCCGATCGACGTCAAAGCCATAGCCGCAAAGGACACGATCACTAGACGCTTTACCGTGACACCCCTGCCCACCAACAGGCCAGCGCCAAGCGCACCCAGGATATTCACCCCACCAACAACCGCGGACATCATCCCCGCCGCCGGCTGCTGAATCCCATACTGCTCATAAATCCGGGGCAAAAAGCCGACAACCGCCATCCACTGGATGCTGTAACAAGCGAAAATAGCGCCGGCCAGCCAAGGACCAGGTCGCGAAATCGTGACCCGCACCAACCGCCACGTCCCCGACCCCTTAGCCGAACCAACTGCCTCATCCCGGGGAACCAGCGCAAGCACGCAAGGAATCAAGGCCAACGTCACAACCGCAGCCCCAACCCACATCGGGCGCCAACCGAACTCCGGCACCACAAACGTACCCGCCATGAAACCGATAAAGGCGGCCAACCCCTGAAACATCGCCCACGCGGTCAACGCGCGAAACACATGCGGGGGCTCAAACCGATCCCGGAGCAACGCCGGCCCCAAAACTACGCAAAAGAGAAAACCGATGCCCTCGAAAGCTCGTGAGACGAAAACCATTGCGGCTGATGAGGCGAAAGCGCCCAACAAGGAGCCGAGGCTCATTAACACCAGGCCCGCCACAATGACCCGCCGCAACCCTAAGCGTTCACCCAGCCACGCCGTCGGCAAACCACCCAGGATGCTGGCAACTTGAATTACGCCGATGAGAACCCCCGCTTGAACGAGTCCCACGCCAAGTTCTTCTGACAGCGACTCCAAAGCCGGAGGAAGCTTCCAAATATGGACAGCGCTCATAATCCCAACAAGAACCACACAAAGCCATGAAGCCGAAGAAGTCTGACTGCGGGTGGATTTCACGGCTCACCTTCTCATCTATTGCTGCCTTAGCTTATTTCGACAATCATGCACAGGTTGGGATATCGAAAGGTTATATCTTCCGTTCTCCGGAAGGCTAGAGTCCGCAGGAAATGCAAGTCTCAAAACTCATATTTCCATTGGTCGGAAATATTTGTGATGCGTGCCACATGTTGCGCTTAGGGTTGCTTCACCAGCATCAGCTACCCCATGAGAGGGGTACCCCGATGAATCTCGTTCAAGGAGTGAGCTCACAGTGACAACCATGGTTGCCCAAGAGGCCCCCACACTCATCGACGCCGTCATTGACGAAGTCGAAGATATTGCTGAGGGCATCGTATCGCTCGTGCTTCGACGCCCCGATGGCCAAGAGTTCCCTCACTGGACCCCGGGTTCCCACATCGACCTGCACCTAGGCAACGGCCTGACTCGTCAGTACTCCTTGTGGTCGCCCGTGGATGATCTGACCCAGTTGCGAGTTGGGGTCTTGCGGACCCTCGATTCACGGGGCGGCTCGGAATGGATCCACGATAACCTCCGTAGCGGCGACCAGATCAGCATTTCCGCACCGCGCAACAACTTCCCGCTGGTTGATTCCCGTAAATACATGTTCATCGCTGGCGGCATCGGCATCACCCCGTTGATTTCGATGATCCAACAGGTTGAAGAGCAGGGTCGGGAATGGCAGCTCTACTACGGAGGCCGGAGCCGAGCCTCGATGGCGTTGGCGAAACAGCTCGAAGAAGAATACGGCACTGACAAGGTCCACATCTTCGACGAGGATGTCCGTGGTCGTCTGGACTTGGAAACCGTTCTCGCTATGCCGCGTGCTCACATGCTGGTTTATGCGTGCGGGCCGAGCGGGATGCTGAAGATCATTGAAGATTTCTGCATGGGCTGGCCTCCAGGAACCTTGCACACCGAAAGGTTCGTAGCTGATTCCCTCGGCGCTGCAGGCAACCCTGACCCCTTCACCGTCGAACTCGCGCGCAGCGGTAAGTCGCTCACTGTTCCTCCCGAGAAATCCATTCTCGAAGTCATGGAAGAGAACGGCACACGAGTACTTTCCAGCTGCCGAGCAGGCCTATGCGGCACATGCGAGACCCGCATCATCGCGGGAGAAGCCGAGCACCGAGACGCCGCGCTCACCCAGGAGGACAAGGACTCCGGTGACGTCATGATGGTGTGCGTTTCACGCGCCGCGGCAGGCTGCAGCCGGCTCGTTCTGGATCTCTAAAACTCTAGGAGGAAAGCAATGAAGACTTTAGAAAAGGTGCCTGTTTTCACCGAAGACCCATACAGCGAATCTGCCCTCCTGGATCCATATCCTTTCCTGGATCGGCTCGCAGCGGCAGGACCTGTCAGCTACCTCGAAGCCACCGGGATCTACGCGATCACCGGTTATGAAGAAGTCTATGAAGTACTCACAGACTTCGAGACCTACGTTTCATCAGGTGGCCTAGGCCCTCGCGATATCCGCAAGGATGCGGGTTGGCGTCCGCCAAGCATCCTCGAATCCGACCCACCCATCCACACGCTCATGCGGCGAGCGCTGACCGGGGTCATCAACCCTGGCACAGTGCGAAAGCTGCGCGAACCGTTCACCCCGCCAGCCGTGGAGCTGGTTTCTGAACTTGCGCATCGTACCCATTTCGATGCGATCAAGGACCTCGCAGAGCTGTACCCGATCAAGGTCTTCCCTGACGCGGTGGGCATTCCAGAAGAAGGACGCGAACACCTCCTGCCGTACGGCAACATGGTTTTCAACGCGTTCGGCCCGGAGAACTACATTTACGAGCAGGCTTTCTTGCACGCGGATGAACACTCCTCCGTGGTGATGAAGGCGTGCGAGCTTGAGTCCCTCTCCCCTGGTGGCTTCGGCATCAAGATTTGGGACAAAGTCAAGGAAGGGCTGATCACGGAACAGCAGGCAACCCTGCTGGTGCGTGCGTTGCTGTCCGCGGGTGTGGACACCACCATCTTCGGAATTGGCAACGTCCTCTCCGTGCTGGCGCGCGAACCAGAAGCCTGGCAAGAACTGCGCAAGCAGCCTCATCTAGCGAAGTTCGCGATCGACGAGGCGCTGCGCCTGGAATCACCGTTCCAGAAGTTCCACCGAACAGTAAGCACTGACACAACCCTGGGCGGAGTTGATCTTCCGGCAGGGACGAAGGTGCTCGTGTTCTTGGGTGCCGCCAACCGTGACCCGGAGAAGTGGGGCCCAGACGCAACCAAGTTCAGCTTGGACCGCACGTCCTCTGGACACGTCGCCTTCGGCATGGGCCTGCACCAGTGCGTCGGCCAGCCGATCGCGCGACTGGAAATGGAGATCGTGCTTCAGCAAATGCTCGAACACGTAGACACCATCTCCCTGGCAGGAGAGCCTAAGCCGATCCTGCACAACGTGCTTCGCGGTTTCGAATCACTCCCAGTGGAGATCAGCGCCGCAAAGTAGTCGTTTCTCCATAGTCACGGTGGGGTTTCCACTTCACCTCGACCACATCAAATCTCCATCTCATCCTGCGTCCCAGGCGGTCAGTGCCTAACGCAGCTAGCCGCCCCTACCCAAAAGTAGAGATAGGAAAGCCATGTCACTCGATACTCGAAAAGTCGAGGTGAAAACCCTCCCGCCTCTTGATAGCTCGGATCCAGCTAACTGGACCTCGCGTAAACGAACTACTTACGGCTGGTCAGTCGCTGTCATGTTGCTGATCCTGATGATGATCAGCTGGGCCGATAAGGCGATTCTTGGCATTGTCGCTATTCCCCTCATGAGGGACCTCGGCATCACGCCTGAACAGTTTGGTCTGTTGGGTAGCGGCGTGTTTTTGCTCTTCGGGGTAGCTCAATTTGTGGCTGCACCGATCGCAAACCGGATTCAGGCCAAGTGGATTCTGCTGTTCCTGTGCCTGGTCTGGTCCATCGCCCAGGTTCCGGTCATCCTGTTCGCTTCCCTGCCGGCACTGTGGCTCAGCCGCATCGTCCTCGGGGCCGGCGAAGGCCCTCTGGCGCCGATCACGATGCACGCTGTCTACAAGTGGTTCCCGGCCAAGCGATCCGCAACTCCGGCGGCTCTGGCTTCCGCTGGCGTGACGCTCGGCATCGTCGCATTCGCGCCAGTTATCGCATGGATTACCGCTACCTACGGCTGGAAGTCGGCCTTCGTTTTCGTTGCCTTGGTCGGTGTCGTCTGGGCGGTTCTCTGGCTCTTCATGGGCAAGGAAGGCCCATATACCTCGGTTGAAGCTGAGCACAAAATCGAAGGCACCAAGCCAGACGAGACGACGGTCGCCGCCGACTCCAAGGTCAAGTACCTCAAGTCTTTCCTGACACCGAGTTGGCTGCTCGCGGTCCTCTGCTCGTTCCTCGGCTACTGGACCTTCACGGTAGCGATGACGTGGTTGCCCGCCTTCTTTGAAACCGTGTACGGAATGTCCACGCAGAAGGCCGGCTCCATGATCGCGTTGCCAGCGATCTGGGGCACGATCTGCACGGTTGGTTTGAGCTGGCTGACGCAGTTCCTTGGCAACCGCGGAATCGCTACACGATTCTCGCGCGGCTGGGTGCTGGGCCTCGCCGCTGCCTTCTCCGGGGCCATGGTGCTTGCGGGAACGTGGGCACACAACCCAACGCTTGCGCTGGTGTTCTTCACCTTCGGTTTCGGCACCGCACCTGCCCTGTTCGCTGTCACCTACCTCGTCGCCGCTGAGACGACGAGCATCGCTCAACGTGGAGCGGTACTGCAGATCACCAACGCGTTCCTGACCTCGGGCGGGCTGTTCGCACCTGCGATTGTGGGTCTGATTGTTGGTGCAGCGGCAACCCCTGCTTTGGGCTACGAACACTCATTCGTCCTGACAGGCACGATGATGGTAATCGCCGGCATCCTCGGCTGCATCGGCATCAACCAGCAGCGCGACCGCCGCAAGCTCGGCCTCGACGCGCCCGTAGCGGCCGCTCAGTAATCACTGCTCAGTGATTGCTATTCAGTGATCGCTAATCACCAAGTCGTGCTGGGCTGAACCGGCGCTGCGCTAGGCACATCAACAGCGCGTCCCAGCCACAAAGCCGCCGTTGGCAACCACCCTGGTCGTCAACGGCGGCTTCCTTTTAATACTGACCTGCATTCTGGAGTGCAACCTGTTCTCATCCATTGGGACACCCTGTTAGAGACCGAGCCGCCACCTTTATGATCGAGTGTGAACGGACGCACACACGAACGGAGGCCCTCGCATGGAACTGACCACCGCCAACGGCACTAAGATCCCCGCACTCGCATTCGGCACGTGGCCACTCCAAGGTGCGGAAGCCACCGAGGCCGTCCGCCACGCCCTCGAACTCGGCTACCGCCACATCGACACCGCGGAAGCCTACGAAAACGAAGACGCCGTCGGCGCGGGCTTGCGCGCCAGCGGCCTCGACCGCAGCGACATCTTCCTCACCACCAAATTCCAGAAGAAATGGCACGGACGCACCGAAGTCCGGCAGGCACTCGAAGGCACCCTCTCACGGCTCGGCCTCGACACCATCGACCTCTACCTCGTCCACTGGCCCAACCCAGACCAAGACCGCTACGTTGAAGCGTGCCAAGGCCTCGAAGACCTCCGCGCGCAAGGCAAGATCCGCAACTGGGGTGTCTCCAACTTCAAGCCACACCACCTCCAGCGGGTCCTCGACGCCGGCCTGGCTCCACAAGTAAACCAGATCTCCGTCAACCCCTACGGCCCGCAAACCGAAATCCAGAAGTTCAACACCGAACACAACGTGCTGACTGCGGCCTACTCACCACTCGGCCGCGGCGGCGAGCTCCTCACCGACCCAACACTGACCCGCATCGGCGAAGAACACGGCAAGAGCCCCGCCCAGGTCGTGTTGCGCTGGCACCTGCAGCAAGGCCGCATCGCAGTTCCACGCTCAGGCAACCCGGAGCGCCAAGCCGAAAACCTCGCCGCGCTCGACTTCGAACTCACCCCAGCCGAGCTGGACGCGATCGACGCCCTTAACCGCAACGACGCCCCACGCCTCGACGCCGACGAGTTCGGTCACTAGGACGGCTCAGCATGGCAAACTCCCCCTCCGGGGATTCGATGCTGGAGAGGATCATCCGCATCCTCTCCGCTTTCGATGCGCACCGGCCTGTGCTCTCGGTGTCCGCTCTGGCGAACCGCGCTGACATCCCCCTGGCTACGTGCTACCGGCTCGTGAACCAGATGTGCGATGCCCAGTTGCTCCGCAAGGACGCGGACGGCAACATCGGGCCCGGCATGCGGCTGTGGGAGCTCGCCTCCCGCTCCTCCCCGGCGCGCGACCTCCGCGCCGCGGCCATGCCTTTCCTCGACGACGTCCAGGCAGTCTTCCGCCAGCACACCCAGCTTGCAGTCCTAGATGGCGATGAGGTGCTCGTCTTGGAACGGTTATCCTCCCGTAATTCGGTGGTCAACAAAGCCACGATCGCCGGTCGTATGCCGCTCCACCAGGTCTCCCTCGGGTTGTCCATGCTCGCCTTCCAGCCGCAAGCCGCCATCGACGCCTACCTGCGGCAACATCCCGAAGCCGCAGACATCTCTTATACGAACACCGGAAACCTGCGCACCACGCTGGCCACCATCCGCCAACGCGGCTACGCACAACTGGACGGCATGGTCGACCACGACACCGCAGGCGCAGCCGTGCCCGTCTTCGCGGCACTCACCGGGCGTGACCGTAACAAGGTGATCGCCTCCATCGGCGTCGTGGTGCCCATCGACTTCGAACAACGCGGAGCCCTCGTCCCCGTGCTGCTGGCCGCAAGCCGCGGCCTGACCCGCGCCCTCTCGGCCCCGGAACCGGAAGAAGATCAGTAACCGCCGGCAACAATTCTCATTCAATGAAAACCGATGTTGAACTCTGTGTTGACTAGATCACACTAGTAGGACTACAAGAACACACTGCTAGTCAGAACAGACTTTGCAGCCTTTTCTGATTCTCAGGAGCACACTTCGTGGCACCAACCATTGAAAAAACCCAAGTAGGTATCGTCGGCGGCGGCCCCGCCGGCCTCATGCTCTCCCACCTGCTCTCCCAGCAGGGCATCAAGAACATCGTGATCGAAAAACGCGATCACGAAACCATCGCGAACACCCACCGCGCTGGCATCCTCGAAACCGGTGCCGTGAAAATGCTGACCGAAACCGGCGTGGACTCCCGCGTGAAGACCCGCGGCTACGAACACGAAGGCATCGACCTTCGCTTCAACGGTGAATCCCACCGCATCAATTTCAAAGAACTCATCGACGCCACCGTGTGGCTGTACCCGCAGAACGACGTGTTCGTCGACCTCGCAGCAACCCGCGAACGCGATGGCGGCGACGTCCGCTTCTCATGCAACGTCACCGAAGTCTTGGATCACCTCACCGACACCCCGAAGATCCGCTACACGGACAGCGAGGGCGGCGAACACGAGATCCACTGCGACATCCTCGTAGGCGCAGACGGCTCCCAGAGCACGTGCCGCCGCTCCATCCCGAAAGAGGAACGCAGCGAAAACTTCATTGAGTACCCGTTCGCTTGGTTCGGCATCCTCACCGAAGCCCCACCAAGCGCTCCGGAGCTGATCTACGCGAACTCCCCACACGGATTCGCCCTGATCTCGCAGCGCAACGAAGAAGTTCAGCGCATGTACTTCCAGTGCGACCCTGAAGAGAACGTTGACGACTGGGATGAGGAACGCATCTGGGCCGAACTGCAGCGCCGCGTCGACGGCCCGGACGGCTTCCAGCTCAAGCGCGGCCCGATCTTCGAAAAAGTTGTGCTGAAGTTCCGCTCCTACGTAGGCGAACCGATGCGTTACGGCAACATGTTCCTTGCCGGCGACGCCGGGCACACCGTCCCACCGACCGGCGCTAAAGGCCTCAACTTGGCTTTCGCTGACGTACAGGTGCTGTTCGATGCGCTCAAGGCCCACTTCATCGACGGCAACTCCGAAGGCCTCGACGGCTACTCGGATAAGGCGCTCAAGCGCGTGTGGAAGGCACAGAACTTCTCTTACTGGATGACCCAGATGCTGCACACCCGCAAGGACGCCACCCCATTCGAAACCAAGCGTGCCCTCGGCGAGCTGAACACCGTCGTCAGCTCCAAGTACGGGCAGTCCTACCTGGCTGAGTCCTACACCGGCTGGCCACACGAAAACTAACCCGCGGGCGCCGAAGCCGACCACCCCGTCGGGCTCAGCCACTCAGCGCCACCGAAGCAGACCACAGACGACAAGGAGCAAATCATGGCAGATGATAAGTTGCCTGTGCTTGACCCGCTGGCCTCCGGCGACTCGCAAGAGCAGATCAGCCAAGAGATGGCAGACATCCACGCAGAATACGAGGCCGCCAAGAAGGCGGACCCGAGCAAAGAAGAAACGCAGCCACGCGTGAACTTCCCGCCATACCGGTCCTCGCTGCTGCGCCACCCAACCAAGAGCATGCACCACGCCGACCCAGAAACCATCGAACTGTGGTCCCCGGCCTTCGGCCACCGCGACGTGCACCCGCTCGAAGCCGACCTCACCATCCAAGGCAACGGCGAACCAATCGGCGAGCGCATCAAGATCCGCGGCAAGGTGCTCGACGGTGACGGCCGCCCGGTGCGTGGCCAGCTCATCGAAATCTGGCAGGCCAACGCCGCCGGCCGCTACGTGCACAAGCGCGACCAGCATCCGGCGCCGATCGACCCTAACTTCACCGGCATCGGCCGCGCCATCACCGGCCAGGACGGCTCCTACGAGTTCACGACCATCAAGCCGGCACCGTACCCGTGGAAGAACCACCACAACGCGTGGCGCCCAGCGCACGTGCACTTCTCGCTGTTCGGTACGGACTTCACGCAACGCATGATCACCCAGATGTACTTCCCGGGCGATCCGCTGTTCTCGCTGGACCCGATCTACCAGGCGATCACTGACCAAAAGGCGCGCGACCGCCTCGTCGCTAACTACGACCACTCCGTGACCAGCCACGAATGGAACACCGGATACCAATGGGACATCATCCTTACCGGTTCCAACCGGACCTGGATGGAGGACGGAGAAGACCATGCCTAAAGAGAAGCTTGTACCTACCCCTGGCCAGACGATCGGCCCGTTCTTCGGTTACGCCCACCCGCACGAGCAGGTCCACTTACCGTGGTGGGACGGCCAGAACCTTGTTCCACCGGGCCACCCTGAGGCTGTCCGCCTGACGGGCACGGTGTACGACGGCGCGGGCGAGCCGATCCCGGACGCGATGCTGGAGATCTGGCAGGCCGATGAGAACGGCAACATCGTGCAGAACGACGGCTCGCTGGTGCGCGACGGCTTCACGTTCACCGGTTTTGGTCGCGGCATCGTCGATAACGTCGGCACCTACACGTTCTCGACCGTGAACCCTGGCCCTACCGAAGAAGGCAAGGCGGCGTTCATCGCGGTGGTCGTGTTCGCCCGCGGCCTGCTGAACAAGCTGCACACCCGCATCTACCTCCCGGAGGATGAAGAAGCGCTCGCGAATGACCCGGTGTTGCAGTCCCTGGATGAGGATCGCCGCAAGACCCTCATCGCTACCCGCGGCGAGGACGGTTCCCTGCACTTCGACATCCACCTGCAGGGTGAAAAGGAAACGGTGTTCTTCCAGTTCCCAGGGATCGACTACCCTGACAACTAAAAGCTAGGAGTGATGCGCGTGCCGAATGCTGACTACGGAGTCCTCAGCCCCGCGTGGGCTGGGAGCCAGACGGCCGCGCTCGCTAGCGATCACGCGTTCATCCAGGCACTGCTCGATGTGGAGCGGGCTTGGTCTGTTGTGCTCGCCGATGCGGGTCTCATTCCGGGTGAGCATCTCGCCCCGATCAATGAGGCCGCTGATGCTGGCGCATATGATCTCGATGCGATTGCCGCCGCCGCTGTGGGCGGCGGCAATCCGCTGATCCCGTTACTGAACGCCTACCGCGCTAAGGTCGCGGAGAGTGACCCAGCCGCCGCATCGAGCATCCACATTGGCGCGACGAGCCAAGACATCATGGACACCGCCATGATGCTGCTCATCCGGCGTGCGGGCGCACAGACCCTGGCCACGGTGAAGCAGGCCGTGGTCGCTTTGGAGAACCTGGCCCGCGAACACCGGGACACCCCGATGGTCGCGCGCTCGCTGACCCAGCATTCGCTTCCGGCGACGTTCGGTTGGCGGGTCAGCCACTGGCTCCAAGCCCTCGCGCAAGCCGGCCAGCATCTCCAAGAAACCCTCGCGCAGACCGCGCTGCAGTGGGGCGGCGCGGCCGGAACGCGTGCCTCGCTCCAAGACTTCCTGACCCGCGCTGGACGCTCCGGCGGCGCTGACACCGCCAGCACCGTCACCGCTGACGAACTGATCGCCAACCTCGCGGACAAGCTGGGCCTCCAGAACCCGCCGCCGTGGCAAGCCAACCGCATCCCAGTCCTGGTGCAGGCGAACTCTTTCGCGCAACTCGCGGCGGCGTGCGGCAAGATCGCCAATGACGTCCTCATCAGTGCGCGTAGCGAAAACGGCGAACTCGGGGAGCCTCTCGCTGCAGGCCGCGGGGTCTCCTCCGCTATGCCGCACAAGCAAAACCCGGTGCTGTCCGTGCTCATCAAGAACGCCGCCCTGACTGCGCCGCAGCTGCTCGCGCAGGTGTACACGGGCGCCTCCGCCAACGTCGAGGAGCGTGCCGATGGCGGCTGGCACACCGAATGGGAGGCCCTGCGTGGGCTGGTCCGCACGAGTGGAGCGGCCGCCGAAAAGACCCACGAGCTGGTCTCCGGCTTGCGCGTGTTCCCTGACCGCATGGCCGAAAACCTTGCCCGCCACGGTGAGCTGCTGGCCACCGAACGCATGGTCGCGCATCTTGCGCCGCGGCTGGAAGAAACCGGGCATGCCGATGCAGGGCAAGGCAAGAAGCAGCTGCAGGGCCTGATCTCTCGCGCACTTTCAGAAGGCACCCCGCTCAAGCCGCTCTTGCTGGCGGAACTGCCGCGGGACGTCGTCACCGAAACAGATTTGAACGACTTGCTGGACCCCACCGCCTACACCGGGGACGCCACCAAGCTCGTTGACCACATCATCTCCACCTACACCGACTGGAGTCATTCATGACCGCACCAAACATCGTTGCCGTTCAGCTCACTGAAGCGGATCAGACCAAGCCACTGCTGCTCGTCGGCCCCGGACTAGGTACGGGCGTTGAGGCGCTGTGGACGCTGTGCGCCAACGAGCTCGCGGCCGATTTCGAAGTGATCGGCTACGACCTTCCAGGCCACGGCCGCTCGCCAGCCTCGACGGAGGAGTTCACCCTCGAGGAGCTCGGTGATTCCGCGGCAGCGATCACCGCCGAACAGGCCGCCGCTGGCCGTCAGGTGTTCTTCGCCGGCGTTTCGGTTTCGGGTGCGGTTGCGCTCGAGCTCGCGCTCAAGCACGGGGACAAGTTCACCGCGGTGGCGCCGATCTGCTCGGCCGCTAAGCTCGGCATCCCGGAGGCATGGAAGGAACGCGGCGAGCTGGTGGCGAAGGCCGGCACCCCGACGATGGTGACCGGTTCCGCTGAACGCTGGTTCGCGCCGGGCTTCATCGAGAAGCACCCGGAACGCACCACCAACCTGCTGCACACCCTGCAGAACGCTGACCGCTTCGCTTACGCACACGTCTGCAACGGCCTCGCCGGCTACGACGTGCGCGACCGCCTGGGTGAGATCACCATCCCTGTCGTGGCGATGGGCGGCGCGGCTGACCCGGTGTGCCCGCCGGAAGACATCGACTTCATCGCCAAGAACGTCCCGGACGGTGTTGGCATCATCATCGACGACGCGGCACACCAGGCGCCGCTCGAACAGCCAGAGGAGACCGCGTCAGCTTTGCGCGAGCACTTCCTCGGTGCCGGTCACGGTGGCGGCGCTACTCAGAGCGGCGCGGCGCCGAAGGATGGCGCGGTGCAGGATGGTTCCGCACAGAACGGTGCGGCGACGTTGCAGGAAGTTTTCGATAACGGCATGAAGGTGCGCCGCGAAGTGCTCTCGGATGCGCACGTGGACCGCGCGAACGCGAACAAGGACGAGTTCAGTGAGGACTTCCAGGACCTCATCAGCAAGTACGCGTGGGGCACTATTTGGACTCGCCCTGGACTGGATCGGCGTATGCGTTCGGCGGTGACGCTGACCGCGATGGTCGCTGGCGGGTATTGGGAAGAGCTCGCGATGCACGTCAAGGCCGCCCGCCGCAACGGCGTCACTGTGGAGGAGATCAAGGAGATCCTGTTGCAGACCGCGATCTACTGCTCGGTACCTGCCGCCAACGTGGCGTTCAAGACCGCTAAGGAAGCCCTCGCCGAGTACGACGCCGAACAGTAAACCACTCGATGCGACGGCCGCGGGCAGGTAGATCAGCTCGCGGCCGCTTCAGGTGGGCCGTTCTCAGTGTGCGGCTGGGATCGCGGAATACACCACGAGGTCACGGACCTCACCGCGCAGGACCTCACCGTTACGGCGAACGCCCTCATTCGTGTAACCGGCTTTTTCGGCGACCCTTCGGGACGCCGCGTTGTCCGGGTGAACACACAGTTCAACCCGGGCCGCCTCGCGCTCCAGAGCCCACGCCGTCACCAACCGGACCGCCTCGGTCATGAGGCCGCGCCCGCGCGCCCAGGGGGCTGTCATGTAGCCGATGGACACGTAGTGCTCGTTGTGGACTCGTAGCTCGATCTGCCCCATGAACCGGCCGCGCGCCGGGCTGTCGGGAACTGAGCCGTCGGGGACGGTAATGACCCAACGCGTTGCTGGCGCCTGCCTGCACCATTCGAGCGCCATCTCACGCGTATAGCTCAAGGGCACCTGCGTCCACTCAACCACCGCAGGGTCCTGGCATGTGGCTAAGAGATCGTCCGCATCGGACTCGCGGAAGTGGCGCAGCACCACGCCGCCGCCGGACAACTCGGCGGTATCGAAACGAAAATTCTCTGCAGGTCCCATGTCAGGCACCCTCCGCTACGCGCAACAGCAAACCTCGCAAGGAATCCTGCGTGACTTCACGCGGATTCCCCTCCGGGATCGCACCCCAAGCCAACTCCACTGCGCGATCCACTCCGGCCGCATCGAAACCCTGCTTGTTCGAGCTCCGCCCGTTCGCACCTTGCCCAGCTAAGCCGGTCTGCGCGTCAACACGCTCATACAACCGCAACAACGCGTCCACTGCCTCAGCGGCCGGGTCATCCGCGGAGGCGTCTCCGCCGAGCGCCCCCGCGAGCCTAGCCGCAACGTCCGGCACCGCCGGCGCATTGAACGCGAGCACGTAAGGTAGCACGGTCGCGTGCGTCAACGCGTGCGGGGTATCGAACGCCCCACCAATCACGTGGCACAGCTTGTGATGCAAACCAGACCCCGCCGAGGCGAACGCAACACCCGCCAAGTATGCGCCATACAGCGCCTGCCCCAACGCCCCCACATCAGGTACTCCGGCGTCCGTATCAGCCTCAGCATCCACACAGAGGCCGACACGTGAGCTCACGATGCGGGGCATGCTTTCCGTAAGAGCGCGCAGCCCCTCGATCGCAATGGCTTGGTTCAGCGGGTTCGCTCGCGGCGCCCACATGGAATCCACACAATGCGCCACCGCGTTCAAGCATGAACTCACCTCAAGCTCCACGGGCAGGCCCGCTAACAGCTTCGCGTCATAGATCACCGCGAACGGACGGACCGCGTCATCCACTCCCGTGACTTTGCGCCCCTCGCTGGTCTCCCCCCACATGGCGGTCGCCTCAGAACCTGAAAATGTTGTCGGCACCGCGATCACCGGGATCTTATGTTGCAGCGCAACCGCCTTGGCGAGCCCCGTCGCGGAACCGCCACCCACGCTCACCACAGCATCCGCTGCAACCTCAGCCGCAACATCGCGGGCCCTATCCGCAACATCCTTCGGAACATGCATCCGCACTTCGTCATGCCACACCGCCACCGGGACATCCGCCGCAATTCGGCGAGCGACCTCACGCTGCGAACCCGAAGCGATCACCATGACACGCTCAGCACCCAGCTCCGCGACAACCTCACGCAAAAAGCGCGCCGCCTCGCCCGCGCCGAAACAGACCTTCTGCCCCAACGTTGCATCAGAAAACACAGTTTCACCCGTGAACACGAACATCACCCTTCCCGGTCGGCTTCTCGGTCGGCTCACCTGCGGCGCCAGAGGCATCAGTAAGGCCAGCGTCAACGGCATGCCCCGAGGCGTCAACGATGCGCACCTCGCCGGCTTCGGCATCGTCACCTGCAGCCGCATCGGCACTAGCCCCCACATCGGCATCAGACATTGCAGCAAACCGCTTACGCATAACCTCGATCGCTTCCGGATTCTGATCGATCAACAGGAACTTGCGGCCCAACTCACGCGCCGCCGCCCCCGTGGTTCCGGAGCCACCAAAGAAATCCAGCACCGTATCGCCCGGCTTCGAACTCGCCGCAACGATGCGCCGCAAAATACCTAGCGGCTTCTGCGTCGGATACCCCGTCTTTTCCTTGCCCATCGGAGAAACGATCGTGTGCCACCACACGTCCGTAGGCAACTTCCCGCGTTCCCGCTTCTCCTTCGTCACCAACCCAGGCGCCATATAAGGTTCACGGTCCACCTCATCGGAATCAAACCAATACCGCGCAGGATCCTTCACATACACCAGGATGTTGTCGTGCTTAGCAGGCCACCGCTTAGTGGTGCGAGCCCCATAGTCATACGCCCAAATGATCTCGTTCAGGAACCCCTCACGCCCAAACAAGCCATCCAACAAAACCTTCGCGTAATGCACCTCCCGGTAATCCAGGTGCACATACAACGTCCCATCCGGGGTCAACAACCGGTACGCCTCCGCGAGCCGCGGACCCAGGAAATCCCAGTACTGCGCAAACGCGTCGTCATACGCCAACGCCGCCCCACGCAACGTCACATACGAATACCCACCAAAACCAACACGGTCCCCCACCTCATCAGCGCCGGCCCGCTTAGTACGCAACGACTGGCGCGACTGCTTACGGCCAGTGTTGAACGGCGGGTCAACATAGATCAGAGGGAAACTCTCATCAGGCAGCCGGCGCAAAACCTCGAGGTTATCCCCCACCACAATCGTGTCCGGATCCCCCGGCGCCCACAACGCGCCGCCATCAACTTGTTCCGTCACCTACACGCCCTTCGCCGCCGAACTCACCACTACACAACCGCTAGCACTACGCAACTGCTAGCACTGCAGATCCTCTAACACTGCGCAACTGCTAGCTTAGACAACATGCGAACACCCGTACCGGATTACCTCCAAGACATCATGGAGTCCTGCGTCGACGACGGCGAAGTCGCCAGCTACATCCCCGAACTCGCCAACGCGAACCCCAACACGTTCGGTATCGCGTTGTGCATGGACGACGGCACCGTCTATGAAGTCGGCGACTACCAGCACGAATTCTCGCTCCAATCCGCCGCTAAACCGTTCGCATACGCGCTCGCCGTGGAACACCTAGGGCCCGATGGGGTCGAAGATCACGTAGGCGTGGAACCTTCCGGTGACGCCTTCAACTCCGCCTCCGTTGACGCTAAAACAGGCAAGCCCAGCAACCCGATGATCAACATCGGCGCGATCACGACCTACGCGCTCACTGGTCCCATCAGCTTGACCCCCGAGGAACGCTTCGACAACGTGCGCCTGGGGATGTCCCGTTTTGCTGGCCGTGAACTCGAACCAGACATACCCGTCTATGAATCGGAGATGGCCAACGCGTGGCGCAACCTCTCGCTCGCCTACCTCGTCCGATCCACCGGGCACTTCACCCTCCCACCCCACGACGTCGTCGACGGCTACACGAAAGTGTGCTCCCTCAAAGTCACGCCGCACGACCTCGCCGTGATGGGCATGACGCTCGGCAACGGCGGCATCAACCCCGTCACCGAAGAACGTGTGGTCAGCGAAGATACCGCCCAACGCGTGCTGTCCGTGATGTCCACGTGCGGAATGTACGACGCCTCGGGCGACTGGATGACCGACGTCGGCATCCCCGCTAAATCCGGGGTTTCCGGCGGTATCGTCGGCGTCCTCCCAGGACAGGCCTCGCTCGCGACGTTCTCTCCGCGGCTGGACCGCTACGGCAACTCCGTTCGCGGCCTCCAAGCCTTCACACGGCTCTCGCAAGACCTCGGCCTGCACATCATGTCGCTGCCACCCACCGGCGAATCGACCGTCCGCTCCGTAGCCCGCCGCAACCAAGGCGACGGCCCCGAACTGCACGTCGAGATCCAAGGCCCACTACGCTTCTCCTCCGCGGAACGCGTCATGCGAACACTCGCCGCGCTCCCGGTCAGCGACGAACCCGTGGTCCTCGACGTCTCCCGCGTCGGTTCCGCCGACCGCATCAGTGTGCGCATGATCCACGAATCCATGCACCGCCTCCACACCGACGGCCACCAAGTCATGGTCCGCGACCCCAACGGCGTGCTCCGCGACCGCTGGGACTACAACTGGGACGAATAATCCCTCGCGCCGGTGCTCGCCCTTGCGCTGGCTGGCTCACCCGCATAGCCTCACAAACAGCAAAGCTTTCACCCACGCACGGCGTCACCCAAGAGAGCAGGTCACGATGTCCCACACCCCTCCGCAGCCGTGGACCGGCCGGATCGACGGTGACGGCCCCGAACACGCCCGCTGGCACTCCACCATCCAGCCGCTACGACTCGATGGCGCAGGGCACGATGCGGTGGCGGCCGATGCGGATGCAGAACCCGGAACTGTGCTGCTTGGTTTCGCCTCGGACGAGGGTGTGCGGCGTAATCAGGGTCGTGTAGGTGCCGCGGAGGGCCCTCAAAAGTTGCGCGAAATGCTCGCCTCGATGGCTATCCACTCCACAACAGGCAAACCCAACCACCCGAAATACGATGCGGGAAACATCAACGTCACTGACGGCGACCTCGAAACCGGCCAGGCGGCCTTCGGCGAACAGATCGCAACACTGCTTGGCGCCGGCCACTTCACGGTAGGGCTCGGCGGCGGCCACGAAATCGCGTACGCAAGCTACCTCGGCGTCGCCGAATACCTCACCCGCCTTCACGACGGCGAACCGTTCACTCTCGGCGTCCTCAACCTCGACGCCCACTTCGACCTCCGCGAAGCCGAACAACCCACCTCCGGGACCGGCTTCCTCCAAATGCACCACGCAGAAACCGAGGCCGGCAGAAAACTGCACTACGGCATCGTCGGCATCAGCTCCGCATCCAACACCAACACCCTGTTCCGGCAAGCCAAAGCCATGGGTGCAGAGTTCCTCCTCGACACCGAATGCAGCCACCGCGACGAAGTCACCGGCTTCATCCGCGACTTCAGCAGCCAAGTGGACCACCTCTACCTCACGATCGACCTCGACGTCCTGCCCGCCGCGACCGCGCCGGGCGTCTCCGCGCCAGCCGGCTACGGCGTCGACCTCCCCACGATCCACGCCGCGGCACTCACCGCGGCCCGCAGCAAAAAACTCGTGCACCTCGACATCGCAGAGCTCAACCCGAGCCTCGACATCGACAACCGCACCGCCCGCACGGCAGCGCGGCTCATCGACGACATCGTGCGCGCCCACGAAAACACGCGCACCTAAACTAGCCACACAACCGAGCCGCTAAACGACCAAGCAACCGGAGCGAGCAGGAGCCAGCATGCACCCCTACTTTGGGAACGCGCCCACACCAGGTGGCGCGCCGCAGCTAGCCCCCTACATGCACACCCACAACCCCGCCTACAGCGGCCCCGCCTACGGAGGGCAACCCAGCTACGCGGGGCATCCCGGCTACGGCCGGCCAGCGCCACGCAAGCGCCGCCGCACCGGAAGCAACATCGCAGCGATACTCGTGGTCATCGTCGCCATCGCGGCGTGGCTCGTCCCGAGCGTCCTGCAACCCGGCCTCACAACCAACCCCACGGGGACTACACAACAGCAACCTGTAGAGGAACCACCCAACCCCGCGGCGGCCGGTGAGCTCGCCGAGAAACTCAGGCAAGCCGAACCACCCACCGTCAACTTCCCTGCCGAACCCAAAGGGCAAGAGCCACGCGACAGCGGCCCCGTCAAGAAAGGTCAAGAGCTCAAAGACGGCGTGCCCGGGCTCGTGCTCATCGAATCCGTGCTCCCCGGGTTCGTGTCCGGAGCCGGAACCGGACTCATAGCAACAGCAGACGGCTACATCATCACCAACTACCACGTGGTCCAAGGCTCAACCGCCATCCGAGTGCAAGACACCCACACCAAAAAACGCTACGAAGCCGCACTCGTAGGCCACAACGCGCTCAAAGACATCGCAGTCCTCAAACTGCACAACGCGAAAAACCTCCGCACCATCGCAATCCCGAGCACCAACGTGACCCTCGGAAGCCGCGTCACCGTCATCGGAAACGGCGAAGCCAAAGGCGTCCTCCAACAGCTCAACGGAAGGGTCACCAACCTCAGCATCAACATCCGCACCCGAGCCGACGGCGCCGTCCCCGACACTAGACTCGACAACCTCATCGCAACCAACGCCGACGTCGTGCAAGGCTATTCAGGCGGCGCGATGATGCAGCGCGGCGGCCACGTCATCGGCATGACCGTCGCGGCCTCGGAAGGCGACTCCTCAGCCACCGTCAACGGGTACGCGATCCCCATCAGCACCGTCATCAACGAAACCCAGCGCATCCTCAACGGAACCAACGGAGACGGCACCATCATCGGCCGGCCAGCCGCGTTCGGGATCACGGTCATCAGCGAAGAGAAACCCAACCCGCGTGCGCCAGGGATCGCCATCGAAAGCTTCCTCGAAGGCTCACCACTGCCCGAGCTCGGCGTCAAAAAAGGCGACCGCATCACGATGATCAACGGGCAACACATCGAAACCTACAGCGACCTCAAACGCGCGCTCGCGCCGTTGCAGCCCGGCGAGAAAGTGAAGATCGCGTGGAGCGCCAACGAAGGCGCCAACGGCGGAACCGGCGAAGGAACCGTGACCCTCATCCGCTCCGGCGTGAACTAGCCGGTGTGGGCGTGGGCTACGGCGGACCGGTGTGGGGTCGGCTTGGGCGTGGGCTACGGCTGGCTAGCCTTCAGCGTCCGATGCGGTTGTTGCTGGCCGCACATACATCGCCGCCAGCTCGGCCTCAGATAGCGCTGAGCCGTCCGCGGCAACACCGGCACCTGCATCGTTGATCGCAACGCGCGCACCCGGGTGAACACCCACCGATTCGAGGCGGCGCAAAAGCTGCGGATCATCGTCAGCGATCCGTACGACCTCGTACGTGCCAGGGCCTAGCTCGGCGAGCGCCGCGACGTCGTCCATGGCCGGCATCGAAAGGTCCGGGCCCGGGATAGGGTCGCCGTGCGGATCCATGCGGGGGTGCCCCAGCAGTGCGTCGATCCGGTCAACAAACCGGGCGGACGCGGCGTGTTCGAGGCGTTCGGCGTCTTCGTGCACTTCGTCCCACGTGTAGCCGAGTGATTCCACGAGGTAGGTTTCGATGAGGCGGTGGCGGCGCACCATCATGAGGGCAACCGCGCGGCCACGCTCCGTGAGCGCGACCGGCTTATACGGCTCGTACGTGACGAGGCCCTGCCGCGCTAGACGCCGCAACGTCTCAGAAACATTCGGTGCCGAGGTCTGGAAGCGCGAGGCCAGCATCGAGGTGGATGTCGGCTCGCCGCCCCACTCGAGCGAAGCCCAAATCTGCTTGACATAGTCCTGGGCGACGGGGGAAATCTGATCCAGCTCGACCGGGGACAGTTCATTCGGCGCCACCGCGTGACCGTCAGAACCCATGAGTGCACTCCCCTCGCCGAACACGACTCAGCCACATGGCCGGCCGCTACGTGTTGTCACCTGCAACCTTATCGTTTCGGCCAGCGCGGCACCCAGCGCGTGTGCCCCCACCCAGCACATCCGCCCCTACCCAGCACATCCGCCCCCGCCCATGCGAGATACTGGACTCATGAGCCACACTCACGACCACGAACATGAGCACAGCCACGATCACCCGCACGAGCACACGCAGCCGCGGATGAGCGATACCCGCAGCCAGGCCGCGATCGAACACCAGGAAAAGTTCCCTCGCCCCGAGAAAGACCAGCCGGGCGGTGCGCTGCTTCGTTCCTACATCGAATACGACCAGGGCCCCAACGGCGATACCCTGCTCGCTTTCGGCTCTGACTTTTTCGGCACCAAGCTCTACGTTCCAGTGGCGGCCCGCAGCGCATCGGGCGCCGTAACCCACTTGGTGGCCCACGGGTTTGAGGAGCTGCGCGTGGTCGAGGCCGCGTTCTCCGAAGAGGAAGCCCGCAGCTTGTGGACGCAGATCCGCCCCGACGACGAGGTCCCCGAGTTCGCGGGTCTGTACGGCGATGAGCTCGCCGAGATCGCCTTCAAAGACACGAGCTTTGGCGCGAGCGGCATCACGGGCATCGTGGTGGACCCGATGGACACCGGAATGCTGATCCGCCCCGAAGACGAAACCATGCAGTTCCCGCTCCGCAACGGCCGCTTGCGTGCCGCTGTGCTCGCCGGCCATGACGATGCGGTTGAGGCTCTGATGGGCGAGGGCGAGGTGGTCTTGATGACGCAGAAAACCGGCGACGGCGACCGCGAAGGTGTTGCGTTCATGAAGAACAAAGAGACCGGCGAGATGATCCTGCCGGTGTTCTCCTCGACCCTCGAGGTGTTCCGGCACAACCCGGATGGCGGCTCCGTGATGGTTCCGCTCGCGAGCCTGCGCACAACGGTGAAGCCGGGGATAGGCATCGTGATCGACCCGGCCAGCCCTGAGGCGGTCGAACTGCCGAGCGCCGAACTCGAGAAGGTCGGCTACTACCAGGGTTAGGGTTGTGCGGCGAGGTGCTTGAGTAGTTCAGCTTCGGCGTTCTCGAGCACCTCACGCCACGCCTCAGCGGCGGCGAAACGATCCCCCGCTTCTAGAAGCTCGGCGACCGTTTGGTGCCCCTCAACATACAGCGCATGGAACGCCGGGACTGCGGCCATCGAATCGAACAGCAACCGCATCGCCGCCTGGATGCGCCCCATGAGGCCGTTCAGAATCTCTGACCCGCCGGCGAGCATCAGCACCGTCTGAAACGCCTGATTCTGCGCCGCCAGACCATCCAGGTCACCCCACCGCTGAGCCAGCTCGGCGCGTTCGGCGTGTACACGCAGCGCAGCCAGCTGACCCTCATCGAACTCGCCCCACGCGAGCCCGGCAGGTTCCATGAGCCGGCGGGCAGCGAAAATGCGGCGCACATCGTCAGCTTTCGGGACCGCGACGAACACGCCACGGTTACGCACCCGCTCAACCAGGCCCTCCGCGGCGAGCGCCGTGAACGCCTCACGCAACGTGTTCCGGGAAACATCCAGTTGGGCCGCGAGCGCGACCTCCCGCAACTGATGCCCCGGCGGCATCTGCCCACGCGCAATCAGGTCACGCAGACGTGCCGCCGCAACGACAGACGCGGGCGCGGAACTGCCGCGTTCAGGCTCCGAAACACCAGATTCAGCCACCGGACACCCGCTCAAACTGGACCACCCGCTCGAACTGCACCCTGGCGCCGGGAGGGAGCTGAGCGGCGAGCCGGATGTCGGCCTCAAGCACGACGCCGATCACCGGATAACCACCAGTGACTGGGTGGTCGGCCAAAAACAGAACCGGTTCGCCATTCGGCGGGACCTGCAGCGCGCCCGTGACCATGCCTTCGGTCGCGAGCTCGCCCGAACGGATGCGCTGCAGCGGCTCCGCACCATCGGCAGGCTTGAGGCGGGCGCCCACACGGTTCGACTCCGTGGAAACCTCCCACACAGCCTCTTCGAAATACTCAAGCCCCTCAGGGCCAAACCAGTCATCGCGCGGGCCCGGGGAATAGCGCAAAACCGTGACCTCGCCCGCGATCGGGTAGTCGACCGGCTCGATCGCGTCAGCCTCGGCTGCCTCAGTATCGGCTGCTTCAACGGCATCATCGGCCTCAGCGCCGCCGTCAGCCGGGGCAAGCACCCCGAGAACGTCGCCCGCCGCAAGCGGCTTAGGTCCGAGCCCCGACATCGTGTCAGTCGAACGCGAACCCAAAACTTCCTCGGCCGCGAAGCCACCCTTGACCGCGAGGTAGCCGCGCATGCCCTCGGTCGTGAAACCGATCTGCAGGCTCGCTCCAGCCGCCAGCTCAAACGCCTCACCCACAGGCGCCTCACCCACCGGCTTACCATCCTGCAGGATCTGCGCGGGCCCCACGGCACCACCCAACGCGAGCGTCACATCGTCCTGAGCCGTGAACTTCGCGTTGCCCAACAAAAACTCAACCGCCGCGGCGCCCGCATGGTTACCAACCGCGTTATTCGCCTCCGCAAGCCCCCACACATCAGCCGCGCCAGCCTGCCCCACACCCAAGGAACCCACCGCTGGACGGCCCACGTCCTGAATCAAAGCCTGCGGACCCGTAGCATCCACGACGATGCGGGCCACAGCATCAGAGGCAGCATCAGCGCCGCTGGAGCCAACATCGTCGGCAACATCGGCGTGAGCGCCAGCACCGGCGGAGGTCACGGTCGCGTGCTCGCGGACCGCTTCGAAACGCACGGTGTCGCCCGGGACCAGAAGCGACGGCTGCTCACGGTCAACGTCCCACATGCGTTCAGCGGTGGAGCCGATGAGCTGCCACCCGCCTGGGGTCGGCTGCGGATACACCGCGCTCTGCTGACCAGCCAACGCAACCGAGCCCTCAGGAACACGCGTACGCGGAGAATCACGGCGCGGAACCTCGATCACCGGCGCACCCTTGAGGTCGCGCGGCTTCAAATACATGAACCCCGGCGCGAAACCAGCGAAATCAGCGAGCCAATCGATGCGGGTATGCGCATCGATCAACGCATCCACGCTCAAACCGGCCAGCTCGGCGGCGTGGGCAAGGTCCTCGCCGTCATACACCACCGGGATCGTCACCAGCCGCGCGGCGTCCTCCGCCAACGGCTCCGGCTCCCGGCCCTGCAAACTCATCCCAGCCAACATCAACGCGACCGGGTCAACGAACGTCAACAAAATGGACTGCGCCGCCATCACGGCATCAACCATGCCGTCCACCGGATCGCGCTGAATCTCACGGTTCCACGCCATGCGCGAAGCCGTGTCATCAAACTCGAGCAACAAACCCGAGAAACCCACCCGCATCATCCGCGGGCGAGCAACAGCGCCTAAACCAGCAGGTCCACTCATGCAAACGCCTCGATCTTCACGCCAGCCTCAGTCAAACCAGCGCGAACCTTCGCCGCGATCTCAACCGCACCAGGAGTATCGCCGTGCAAGCACAAAGACTCGGCCTCAACACGGACACGCGAACCATCAACCGCCGTGAACTCACCCGTACGAGCCCAATCAACCACGCGGTCCACCACAGCCTGCGCATCATGAATCACGGCACCCGGCTCCCGGCGCGAAACCAGCCGGCCCTCCGGCGTGTAGCCACGATCAGCGAACGCCTCACCCACACCACGCATACCCTTCTGCGCAGCAACATCCAACGCAACCGAACCCGGCAACAACAAAACCGCCACATCCGACGAAAACGCGCGCACCCCATCAATCACCGCACGCGCCTGCTCCTCATGATGCGCAATCGTGTTATACAGCGCGCCATGCGGCTTCACATACGTAAGCTTCCCGCCAGCGGCACGCACCATCGCATCCAACGCACCAATCTGATACAAAACATCATCCGCCAACTCAGCCGGCGCAACATCCATAAAACGGCGACCAAAACCAGCCAAATCCCGGTACGCAACATGCGCACCCACCGCAACGCCCGCATCGACCGCGACCCGCGTAGTGGAACGCATATGCGACGGATCACCCGCGTGGAAACCACACGCAATGTTCGCCGAACTCACCTGCTGAAGCAGTGCCGCATCGTCCCCCATGGTCCATGAACCAAACGACTCACCCATGTCACCATTCAAATCAACGCGCACGCCACTGCCTCCCTCACAACTCTGCACGGTACTACTTATTCAACCAGCCACGCACCAGAACGTTGCCGCACTTCCAACGTAACCCACCGAGCGACCATGTAAATACCGAACGCAACCCAGATCCACGCCAAAACCAGCCCCGGCAACGGGACCAACGCCGCAACCGCAAGGAACGGCACATACACAGCCAACTGAATGCACGATGCGATCGCAAGATAACGGTGATCCCCCGCCCCGATCAGCACGCCATCCAGCACGAACACGATGCCGGCAACAGGCTGCATGACCGCCAGCAACAGCAACGCGATGGTCGCGGCGTGCGCGACCTCGCTAGACGGGGTGAAGGCCCGCGGAAGCCACGCGGCCGTAGCGGCGAGCAACGCACCGACGACGGCACCGAACCAGAAACCCCACCGCACCATCGTCGTGGTGAGAGCCTGCGCGCGATCCTTGTTTCCCGCGCCAAGCTCTTTACCGATGAGGGACTGCGCCGCGATCGCAATCGCATCCAACGCGAACGCCAACGTAGAGAAAAACGTGAACGCGAGCTGATGCGCTGCCAGCGTGACCGCACCCTGCGCGGTAGCCGCCCACACCGTGAGCAACAGTGCGATACGCATCGCGGCCGTACGGATCATGAGCCAGCCGCCAGCTTGCGCCGAAGCCCGCAAACCCGCGGCAGACGGCGCGAGACTCACCCCGCCCTCACGAATCCGCGGAACCAGCAACACGAGGTACACAGCCGCCATGATCCACTGCGCAATCGAAGTACCCAACGCGGCACCCGCAACCGACATGCCAGCCAGATACACGAGCGAAAAGTTCAGAACAATGTTCAGCCCGAAGCCCGCGCTCGCAACGATCAGGGGCGTCTTACCGTCCTGCAAACCACGCAGAACACCCGTGGCCGCGAGCACCAAAAGTATCGCAGGGACACCCGGCATCGACCACCGCACATAATCGATCGCGAAAGCCTGCGTAGCCTCATCCGGACCGAAAAGCCCCGTCAACAACGGCGCCGAAACATAACCCAGAACCGCGAGCACCATGCCGAGGAACAGGCCGAGCCACATACCGTCACGGCCCGCGGCGAGCGCCTTCGGCATGTTCCGGGCACCGTATGCGCGGGCGACCGCCGGGGTGGTCGCGTACGCGAGGAAAATCATGAGACCCACAGCCGTCTGCAGGATTGTGGTGCCCAGGCCCGCGCCCGCGAGCTCACCAACACCGAGGTGCCCGATGATCGCCGTATCTGCCAACAAAAACAGCGGCTCCGCGATCAGAGCACCCAAAGCAGGCAACGCGAGCGCAATAATCTGCCGCGGCAGACCAGGGAACTCAGCTGTTTTCTTCACGGGCACTGTTTTCTTCACGGGCACAGTCTAGTTGGCGCCG
Organism: Pseudoglutamicibacter cumminsii; assembly: GCF_016907775.1. NCBI lineage: Bacteria > Bacillati > Actinomycetota > Actinomycetes > Micrococcales > Micrococcaceae > Pseudoglutamicibacter > Pseudoglutamicibacter cumminsii. The sequence continues at coordinate 897,292 of NZ_JAFBCO010000001.1, forward strand.
GGCGCGGCTAGTTATTGACGATGGCGCCGCTCAGGCGGCGGCCTACACGGCCACCGCGGCGTCACGCGGGAGTAGCTTGGCAGCAACGAACACCGCCAACACAATCAACGCCGCCACGAACAACACCACGCCACCCCACTGCGCGCCCTGGAACGCGAACCCGACAGCCCAACCGAACAGCGAAGAACCCGTGTAATACGCGAGGTTGTACAGGCTCGAGGCTTGAGCCCGGCCGCGCGTAGCGATCGCCGGAACCCAACTCGAAGCGACCGCGTGCGCACCAAAGAACCCGCCCGTGAACACCGCAAGCCCCACAATGATCCCCGGGATCCACGACACCAGCGTGACCAGTAGCCCCGCGAACATCACGCACGCCGAGCCCACCAACACCGTGAACCTGCCTCTGCGGCTAGCGAGCCGACCGGCCCATGCGGACGTGTACGTTCCAGCCAGATACGTCAAGAAAACTAACGAAGCCAACGATGCGGGAACCAGGAACGGCGGAGCCTCCAGCCGGAAGCCCATGTAGTTATAGACGGCGACGAACCCGCCCATCAGCAAACCACCCTGAGCGAACAACGCCAGCAAATGTGGGTTCTTCAACCCCCACCCGAGCTTGGTGATGAGCCGGATATCGCGGGCAGACTTACGCACGACAGGCTCGAAGCCCTGCGGTTGTGGCGCCGTCACAAAGAACACGAGCCCCGCCACCGCGGCACTCAACGCGACCGAAAAACTACCGAGCCGCCAACCGAAAACCTCACCCAACGGCCCAGCCAACATGCGGCCAAACAAGCCACCCAACGTAGTGCCAGCAATATAGGTTCCCGCAGCAACAGACGCGACCGAACGCTCAACCTCATCAGCCAAATACGTCAACGCAACCGCGGGGATACCACCCAACGCGAGCCCCTCAAGGAACCGCAAACCCAACAGCACCTCAAAAGACGGCGACCACGGAACCACCAAACCCAAGGCAACAGCCGCAACCAAGGCAACCCGCATCGTCGTGCGCCGGCCATGCCTATCAGCCACCACCGACCACGGCAGAACCGCAACAGCCAAACCCAACGTGGCCAACGAAACCGTCAACGCCGCGCTCGACTCAGGCACACCATGCGCCCTGGAAATCTGCGGCAAAACACCCTGAAAGGAGTACAGCTGCGCAAACGTCGCGACACCCGCCGCGAACAACGCAATGATCATGCGCCGGTAGCCGGCAGACCCACGACGATGCCCGCTAAAGGCTGGCCCGCCCGCGCCGCTACTGCCCGCGTTGTTGCCGCTAGCGCCGCCGTTTACCTCCGCACTCATGCATGCATCAGCCAACCCATCAGCAGCGTGCTCGGGTTGACCTCAGGGACACCGTTGGACTGCAACGTGTACATGAGCGCCAACGCAACCCCGTTGTTGAACATGTGCAGAATCCACGAATACGCGATCGACTTACCGCTCAAAATGTACGCGGTACCGAAAACCAGGCCCATCACCAGGTACGGCGCGCCAGTGGAAACGCTCGGCATCTCGCCGGCACCGATAAAGTGCAAAAACATGAACAGCAGCGAGGAACCGACCATCAGAACCCACTGATTAACCCAGCGGGACAACTTGCCGATCATCAGGTGCCGGAAGAAAAACTCCTCGACAAGAGGGCCCAGCGGCACAATCGCAAGACCAATCAGCCACCACGGGACCGCCGTAGCGAGTCCTTCAGCGATCTGCTGATTCTGAGACTGCGTTGGCGTCTCTCCCGAGATCCCCGCCCACGCCAGCTGGATCATGATGTTCACCAGCACCGTGCCCAGCCACAAACCCGGAATGCACAGGTACTTAGCCCACGGATACCACCGGAATGTCTTGAAAGACTTCCACAGTTCGTTGCCCAACGCGATCATCGCGAGCACCGCAACCACCGCATACGTGAACAGCAACACCACAACATTCGCGAGCGCCTCGTTGCCGTGGAACAGCGGCGCGACACCCGGAATGAACAGGATCAACGCGCCCAACCCAATGAACAACAGGAGGACGTAAGCGATAGCGGCGACGAGGTCCCACCACGTGAAACCACCCAACTGCGCTACAGGATGCGGGAAACGCTTTGGCTTACCGTGCGGCTGATACTGCGGCTGCCCGAACTGGCCCTGTTGCCCGAACTGACCCTGATGCTGAAACTGCGGATGCGCCGGGTACTGCTGCGGCTGGTACTGCGGACGGCCCTGTGGCGACGGCGGCTCTTGTGGCGGGTACTGCTGTGGCGGCTGAGAAGACATGCTTTAACCCTAAACCCGGCCAGCCGCGGGACGGCTTAGGAAACCGTGACCTCCGCGACGACCTCCCAGCCGTCCTCGATGAGCGCGTCCTTCTCGCCCGCTTTCACGACCGTAAACAGTTCGTCCGCGCCTGCGTTCCACGCCTCATCGGCGGCCGCGAACCGCAATTGCTGCACGACCGCCTCCAGCTGCTGCCGGGCATCGTCCGCATCGAAATGCTTACCCGGCAACGCCTTGACGGAACCGATCATGCCGGCGCCCTCTTCGGCGTCCGCAACCCAACGGATGCGGGCCGCAGGCTGATCAAAGATCGCGACCTCCACGACGTCGTAGTCACCCATCGGCGCGTGCGTCACCACAGCGTTCGATGCAGTGGCTGGCTCCGCAAGATCCTGCGGAGAAACCTTCAGCAGCACGTGGCTCGCATCAGCCGAGGCCTCCGCGATGTCCTCCGGTTGCGACCCGTTCAGCACCGCCCAAGCCTGCTTCCAATACTCGCTACTCACGCAATTCACCTCGCCCTTAGCTACCTGCCGCCGTGTCACATTCTGAACTCGCACCCAACACCGCCTAAGCTGGTGGGGCACCTTTCTAACAATAGACGCATACTCGGAGCGCCCTCTGGTGGCATCCACGCAGGCACTACGCCGCACCGCGTCACCATGAAGGGGTGCATCGTCATCATTTGCACTGCCGGCCCCGCCTCACCCATGAGCGCGGGGCCGCTGCACTTAACTACGGTCAGTTGTGTTTCACTAGACTGTCTCAAGTGCAAACTACGGCCTTTATCGCATCGCTGCTCCCGCTGCTCGTGACGTGGGCGGCCGGCTTGATGTCCCCCGGGCCGGATCTGTTCGTGGTGCTGTACCGCTCGCTCGCGGGTTCGCGACGTGAAGGCGTTGCCGCCGCACTCGGCGTCACCACATCCGTTGCGTTCTATCTCGCGTTAGCTTTCGCGGGGCTCGGTTTCCTGATGCGCTCCGTCCCGTGGCTCGGCTCCGCGCTGCAGATCGTGGGCGGAGGCGTGCTCATCTGGATGGGGTGGGGTGCATTGCGCGGCTGGTACGCCACCCGCAACAACCCAGCGATCATCAACTCCGGCGGAGACTGGGCAGAACAAGCCAACGCGACTCAGCAACCAAACGCGCCCTCCAGTGCCACCCCGGCCACGCTCGGTTTCTGGGGTTCCTGGTGGCGCGGCCTTGCAACGAACCTCGCCAACCCTAAGTTCCTGATCTATATCACCGCGATGTTCTCCCCGTTCATCGCAGTTGACCGCCCGCTGTGGCAGATCGGCGCCCTCATGGTGATGCTGCTCGCGTTCACGTTCAGCTGGTTCGCGCTCATCGCGCTCATCGCTGGCGCCCCAGCACTGCGCACACGCATGCAACGATGGCTGCAACACCTCGACCTGTTCGCGGGCCTGGTCTTTTGCGCGCTGGGGCTCTGGTTCATGATCCACGGGATCATCGAGGTCACCTCCTAACCCGTCCCCGGCGGTTCAGATTTCTTAGCAGTTCAGATTTCTTAGCAGTTCAAGCACCCCGCAACCGCCCGTTAACCCACAGTTAGCGCTGCTCCAGCATCCTGGGTGGCATGACTATGCCTCATCATTCACACGCATCCGCTGAAAAGCGTACGTTCACGCGAAAGCTGACCGTCGCATCGTTCGCAACAGCGCTCGCCGCGACCCTCGGCGGCGCCGCGTTCTTCCCTGCGCAAGCAACCGCCGCACCAGACGCCGAACTCCCCGTGGTCATCAACGAAGTCGAATCCAACGGTGACGACACCGACTGGGTCGAATTCGGCAACCCGACCGGCGACGCCGTAGACCTCACCGGCTACATCTTCACCGACAACGCGCCCACCAAGGCCGGCCACACCTACGTCCTGCCGGAAGGCTCCGTGGTCCCAAGCAACGGCTACTTTGTGCTCGACCAGGCGCAAGGCCCTACCCCGGGCTTCGATTTCGGCCTCGGCAAGAACGACTCCGTCAACCTCTACGCACCACCAGCTGAAGGGGAAACCGTAGAAGACGCGGTCGCCAAAGACCCAGTCCTGTCCTACGAATGGTCCGGCCACGCGGCCAACACCTACGGCCGCTGCCCATACTTCACAGGTGAACTGATCGACACCTTCGCCTCCACCAAGGGTGGCCCAAACCAGTGCGAAGAGCTCCCAGAAGAACCGGGCGACCCAGGCGACCCGAACGATCCACTGAACCCGGTTCCATGGCCAGGTGAGCAGACGGTCAAGCCGCTGCACGATGCCGATGAGGCCCGCGGCGACTGGTCCGGCCTCTACTGGCAGGCCGCCGGCACATTCGGTAGCGGCAAGCCATACCTGTGGGTTGCAGAGAACGGCAACGGAACCCTGTTGCGCCTCGACGGCACCGAAGAAAACCGCGGCGCTGAACTGCAGAAGTTCACCCTCAAGTACGCTGACGGCACCGGAACCCCAGACGCGGAGTCCGTGACCCGCGCAGCCGGCGCACCAAGCAAGATCTTCGTCGGCACCGAACGCGACAACGACAACAAGAAGGTCTCCCGCCCGGCAGTCCTCGCTTTCGACGCGCCGGACACCGCCGCTGAGAACGGCGAGCTCAAGGCCACACAAGAGTGGAACCTCGCAGAAGACTTCCCGGGCCTTGGCGCTAACTCCGGCATCGAGGGCCTGAGCTGGATCCCAGACGCATGGCTCGTCGAGAACAAGATCCAGGACGAAGCCACCGGCAAGGCATACGACCCAGCCGCCTACCCTGCACACCACGGCGGCGTGTTCGCGGTCGGCATTGAAGGCACCGGCCACGTCTACCTCTACGTCCTCAACGAAGACGGCAGCTTCCAACGCATCGCCGACATCGAAACTGGCCTCGACGTTGTCGCCGAAGTCCAGTTCGATGCCGAACGCGACCAGCTGTGGGCCGTCTGCGACGACGCGTGCGAAGGCCGCATCGCGGTCCTCACCCCTGAGTATGGCGAAGATGCCGGCGCTGAGACGGCCACGATGAAGTCCGCAACCGCTGCACAGGCAGGCAAGCTGACTGTCGCGCAGATTATGAACCGCCCAAGCGAAACCCAGAACTACGCCAACGAAGGCGTTGCGATCGCTGACATCAGCCAGTGCAAGGACGGTTCGGTTCCGGTGTTCTACGCTGACGACGCCAACACCGACGACATCTCGCTGCGTGAAGGCACCCTCAAGACGATCTGCCCAACGCCACCTCCCGGCGACGAACCGACCCCAGTGCCAACCGAAAACCCAGCGCCAACCGAAAACCCAGCCCCAACTGAGGATCCAACCCCGGCACCTACCGAGGACCCAGCTCCGGGTGAGGAACCGACTGCTGATCCAACCGACGCAGCTCCATCTGGTGAGGCACCAACTACCCCAGCACCGGGCGTGGATGCCGGCTCCAGCACGGGGGGCGGCAACCTCGCGAACACGGGTGCGGATGTCGCCTCGTGGATCACGCTCGCTGCCGCAGCGATGGTCGTCGGCGGTGCAGTCGCCCTCGCCACACGTCGCAACGGTGGAGCCCGCGAAGAAAACTAACACCGCGAGCACCTAACGGCGCGAGCTAACCTCCGGAAAACAAGAAGGCCCCGGGGCTTCAGTTCACCAAAACTGAAGACCCGGGGCCTTCCCTACGCCGAGTTCTCTACACTGAATGCATGGAGCACAACGTGAAAACCGTGACGATGTACGGCGCCGACTGGTGCAAAGACTGCCGCCGTGCAGAAACGTTCATGAACGAACACGGCATCGAGTTCAACTACATCGACCTCGTCGCACAGCCAGACATGGCGGATGTCGCCGAGGAAATATCCGGGCGGAAGAACATTCCGGTCGTCGTGTTCCCGGACAACTCGCACCTCGTGGAGCCAAGCAACGACGAACTCGCCGCGAGCCTCCGCGCCAACGGGCTACTCGCTGACTAGTTCGGCGAGCGCCTCCCAGCCGAACGTCGCGAGCCAATGCGAGGCCATGAACTCATCCGTGGTCGCCGCGGCTAGGCCGTTGCGCATCAACTGAGGCGCCGCATCACGTAACGCCGCCGCAAGCTCTGGTTCCGCATCGAGCGCGTCCAACGCCCGCGCTACACGCAGGCCCGAGGCCGCGAGCGTGAGACCCAGCCCGTCCAGGTGGGACTGGTGGCCGTCGCTCGCATCGATAGGGGCGACCGCCTGCAAAACCCGTGGCAAGCCACCGCGGCCTTCCGCACGTGAGCGGGCGTCCTCCGCGAGCTCAGCCACGAACCCCGGAATCCAACCCGCAAGCTCACCCTCCAGAACCTCACACATCAGGTCCGCTTCGCACATGCCGGCAGAGAGGAAGTCGTGGCCGGAACGTTCGTACGCGAATGGCCACCGCGCATCGTCGGCGTAGAAGCGCAGTGCATGCTCAGCGATCAGCTCCGCGACATCCGCGTAACCTCGCCGCCGGGCAACCAACAGCAGCCGTCGCAAACCGAACGCAGTATTCGAGTGAACACCGTGGCGCACAGGCTCCGGCATCGCAGGCAACCACGCCCGCACCGCATCCATGACCGCATCCAGCAGCGGCCGGGCACCCTCGGCGAGCGCGGCCAGCTCCGGAACGCGGGACTCATACAGCGCATCGACCAGCTGCGCCGCCCACGCCCACCCGTACGGGCGCTCCCACGACGGGTTCGCGGCCACGTACTCGGCCTCAACCCGCATGTTCTCCGCGGTCAGGTGTTCCTGCAGCAAACCAACGATGCGGGCCGCGGCGTCAGCGCTCACATGCTCAACCAGCTGCGTGCCAAGCCAATGCATGTGCACGCTGGAATGCCAGTCGAACGAGTTAGCGAACGCCGGATGCATCTGCCGCGGCAGCAGCAGGTCCGCTTCATCCCGCTGCACGTGATGCGCGGCGTACGGGAACTCGGTTGTGAGGTTATCGATCACAACTTTCGCGAACGGTTCAGCGTAGTTCTGGGGCGTCAATTCAGGCATACAGCAATTCTTGCACTCATGCCTCCGCAGCACTCATGTCTCCGCTGCGGGAGGCGACGGCGGCCGGTCGCAAAGACCGACCGCCGCCACCGCCTACTTGGCGAGCAGGCCGCGGTACGAACGGTGCACGATCACCGCAACCACAGTCGCGATCACAGCCTTCGCCGTGTCACCCGGCATAAACACGACGTTGCCCTTGATCGCGGTACCAAAGTTCAAACCAGTCGTGATGGTCAACCATGCCGAACCCGCGAGGTACACAACCAAAACGCCACCCACAACGCACGCAGCGAACACGCTCACCGCGTTGATCCAGCCGGCACGCGCACGGTCATACAACGCAACCGTCATCAAACCGATCACGAACGCACCGAAAATCCAACCGAAAATATAGCCGCCCGTCGGGCCCATGAGCGCACCCAGGCCCCCGCGGCCACCCGACAGCAGCGGCAAACCAGCCGCAACCAGCGCGATCAGCAAAACCTGCGAAAGCGCACCACGCCACGGCCCCAACAAAGCACCCGCCAGCATGACGCCCAACGTCTGCAACGTGATCGGCACCGGCAAAATACCCACCGTGATCGGCGGCATGAGACCCAAAACAGCGGTCAGCGCGGCGAACATCGCCACCAAAACCACATCCAGCGTCGGGTTTGAACGGCGAGCGTTACGTACCGGCTCACCTGCCACAGTCGTCGTCATCGTTTACGAGTTCCTCTCTCTTGAGTGTTGAACGAGCGGGCATCAAGGGCTTGAGCCACCTGTTCAGACGTTTTCAACGTGCGAAAAATCAACGGAACAATCAATGCGACCGCGTTCCGCTCCAAGCCACGAGCAATCTGCGCCTCGCGGACCTCCCGGTACATCCCCATCAGGTGCGGAACAAAGCGGACGGTCAACGCCATCGCCATCGAAATGTTCTCCGTGTTGACCCCAACCCCACGCAGCGGGGACACGATCTTCTCGAAGACCCGCAACATCTGCGGGAACGTGGTCGATGCGGTCACCGCGAACGCAAGCAAAACCAGCGTCAACAGGCGCATACCAAAGTGGATGCCGCGCGCGAGGTCCTGCTGCCACGCCATGATCGCCACCACAAGCCCCACGATCATCACCGAAAACAGCACCGACTTCACAAGCCGCATGAACGGAACCCGCGGAAGCAAAGCGATCAGAAACGCCGCAACCAGCAGGCCGAGCTGCACGCCCATCCACGGGATCAAGTACGTCACGATGCTCAAAAGGAACAACGCCGCGAACTTAAACCCCGCCGGAAGCCGCTCCAGAACTCCAGGATTCTGCGGGGCCGCACCCGCCTGAATCAACGAATACGAACTGCTCACAGCTCACACATCCTGCGATACGCCGCGATGCTGTCCTCCGGAGACCCATCCTCAACAATCCGGCCCTCGTGCACCACCAAAACCCGCTGTGCATCGGCCGCAAGCTCCAAATCATGCGTCACCACAATGCTGCGCTGAGCAAGCCCGACAATCACCGACCGCATCCGGTGCCGGTTCAGCAAGTCCAGCATCGTGGTCGGTTCGTCCAAAATGATCGTTTCGGGGCGCATCGTGAGCACGGAAGCCAACGCGATCATCTGCTGCTCGCCGCCGGAAAGCGCATGCGTTTCACGCTCGTAGAAGTTCCCCATGCCCAGCTGCGAGAGCGTCGCCCGCGCCCGCTCAACACGCTCAGCTTTCGGGATCCCGATGTTCTTGAGACCAAACAGCATGTCCTCACCCACCGTGGGCATGATGATCTGGTTCGCGGGATTCTGGAACACGAACCCAACGCGGCGGCGCACCTGCTTGGTTTCCTTCATCGTGCACGCGCCACCCACCGTGACGCGGCCGTACGTGGGCATCGCGAGGCCGTTGATGAGCCTCACGAGCGTGGACTTGCCGGAACCGTTGAGCCCGATGATCGCGATGCGCTGCTCACTCAGCGTGAGCGAGATGTCGTCAAGAACCCGCCGGTCATCGTATTCAACAGACACACGGTCCATGACGATGCGGTTCTCAGCTAGGTCGCTCACCTCTGGGGCGTGCGCTGGCGGGTTGTTCACGGAGGACGGCTCACTCAGGTTGGCAGTAGTACCCACCTATAGTGCACCAGATTGTTCAACAATGTCTAAACGGGGTTTATCTGAGCTTTCAACGCCGGCTTTTCTCAGCTGTAGCTCGTCTCAGCACAGGATCCCGGTCTACTTCTTCAAGTGGCTTGCCGGCCATGTCTCGCATGAGCCACATGAGCGGAATCCCGAACAGCACCACGACCGCCGTGGCATAGTAGGCCGGGGCGAACTGGTTGCCGGTCGCGTCGATGAGCGCTGTAGCGACCAGCGGCGAGAACCCGCCGAACAGTACGGTTGCGATGTTGTAGCCGATCGCCATCCCGGCGAAACGCCCCAGCGCGCTGAACTGCTCAGGGATGGCAGCCGCACCGATCGCGGACCACCCCGCTGCCGGAACCGCGAGCAGAGCAACACCCGTGACCGCACCTACGTTGCCGGTGCCCGCGAGCAACAAGTACGCCGGCAGGGTCGTGACCAAAAGCACGAGCCCGAGCGTGAGCGTCATGGCGCGGCGCCCAAACTTGTCCGAAAGAAAACCGATAAACGGCGTCGCGATAATCGCTGCGACCGCCGCAATAGCGCCCAAGTTCAGGGCCAGCTGACTCGAAACCTCGGCAGTGGATTCGAGGTAGGTCGGGACGTTCGTGATGTTGAGGAAGTACGTGACCGAACCGATCGAAGAAAACAGGAACGCAACCAGAACAGCCTTGGGTTGATGCTTCAGGACATCGATCAGCGGCGAGCCTTTCCGCCGCTGAGCTACCCCTGCTTCCTTGAGTTTCTCGAACGTCTCCGTCTCTTCCATGAACCGCCGGAGCGGAATCATCGCGGCCGCTAAGAGCCCGCCCACCACGAAGAGTATCCGCCAACCCCAGCTGCTCATCTGGTCTGCTGTGAGCCAATGCGCCAAGAGCGCGGCGCCACCCACGGCCAGCAGCGACCCAAGTTCGGAGTTCGCGGCGGCCCAGCTCGCGGCAACACCACGCCGGTTCTGCTTCGCGGACTCCATGAGGTACACCATGATCCCGGTGTATTCAGCACCCACTGAGAACCCGGCGAGGCACCGCAACGTCACCAGTAGGATGCCCGCCCACACGCCGAGCACGTCGTAGCCGGGCAGGACTGCGATACCGAACATCGCTACCGCCATCAGCACGGCAGAAATCACGAGGGCTTGTTTGCGCCCGATGCGCTCCCCCAGGTGCCCGAAAACCATGGCTCCCAGCGGGCGGAAGAGGAAGCCCGCAGCGCCAACGCCGAGTGTCAGTAGAAGCGAGTTCGAATCGCCGTGGAAGAACGTGCGCGTCAGTTGGGTGGAAACGTAGAAGAAAATCGAGAAGTCATACCACTCGATAACCGTCCCGAACGCGGCGACCGCAAGCGAACGCCTGCGCCGTTTCGACGTCCGCTGCTGCGCCGGCTTGTCCGCATCGACTGCATGCCGGACGTGAACGGGCTGTTGCTTCATATCCTTATGGGAGCGCGTCGTACACCTTCTTGCCGTCGGCGGCGATCGTCTCGAGGTCGCCCACCATAACCATGAGGTGGGTTCCCTTAGCGACGTACAGGTTGTTCGCCTGCGCATCTCCGCCTTCTACTTCAAGGCGAACCCGGACGCCGCCCTTGAAGCCGAGGGTGTCATTCACTTGGCTCGTCTTGATCTTGACGTCCCCGAGTTCAAGCTGGGCGCACGCAGGGTTGTTGAGTTCTTTCTTGAGCTGCTCGATGGCCTCGGCTGGCTTGGATGCGGTTTCAGGCGACGTGTATGCCTGAACCGCAACTGTGCTTGAACGTTCAGGAAGTTTCAGCGCAATAACCGCCTGGCTGTCCTTCGTCACCGTGGCCTGCAAACCCTTGAGCAGGATGTCGCATTGACCCAGCTGTGGGCTATCGCCGTGTTTCGCCTGCTCATAGAACTCTTTGCCGTCCTGCGTCTCATAGCCGCCGCCGAGCTTCCCCTTTACGAACTGCATGAAGTGCGGATCCGCCGGGTAGCCGGAAAGCTCCGAGCCTTTATCCGGTAGCGGGTTACTCGGGGTGCTACTGGCGTCTTGCGACGCGCTTTCGCTCGAATCTCTCGAATCGCTCGACTCGCTCGGCTCGGTGTGCGTTGACTCGGTGTGCGTTGACTCCGGCGTCGCAGACTGCGACTGGCTCGCGTCCGCAGACGCCTCCGCGCCGTCGCCGCCCTTATTCGAGTAGCCCACAAGGGAAGCCGCCAGGACCGCCGGCAAAGCGAACACGGCAACTGAGCGATACGCAAGCGAGCGGTTGAATGCACGCTGTGACATGAGGCTTTCCTTTCCGTGTCTCAGCACCTGCCCCGATCCGGACTGACATCGACCCGGAACCGGCGCGGACTAGGACGCTGGCAGGGCGTCGTAAACCTTCTTACCGTCCGAAGCGACCTCGTTGAGGTCACCGATCACGAGCACCAGGAACTGGCCCTTGGTGCTGAACAGGTTTTCGATCTTGTTGCCGCTGATGTTCATCGTGAACCCAGCGTAGTTGTCGAAACCGTACGAGTTCGTGACCGGTTTGATGCTGATGTCGTTCCCGTTGATCGGGACTGTCTTGCAGTCCGGGTTGTCAATTTCTTGCTTGACCTGTTCGAGGGCAGCGTTTGCCTTGTCAGCCGACGGATACATCAGCACGGTCACGGCCTTCTGCTTCGGCGACGACTGCGAAGCGCTCACCACCTGCGCGCCGTCCCGGGCGAGCTCCGCAGCGCCATAGATCACGGCTGGGCAAGAGTTAGCGAGGTTGCCCGCACCCACATCGGGCTTCTTCAAGTGCGGTCCAAGGTCCAGAACCTGGTAGTCAGAGCCGACGTTGTTCTTCATGAACTCCAGGAACTTCGGGTCTGCCTTCGCCGCACCGGTAGTCTGCGAACCCTGCGAACCCTGCGTGCCCTGGGACTGCTGGCCCTGGGACTGTTGGGCTTGGGAAGACATGCTTGGCGACGGCTGTGCCGTCTCGGTCTGCATCGGCTGCTGAGACGACTGCGAAGGCTCCGGGCTCGGCTCCTCGCCGCCGTTCTTATTGCCGCAACCCACAAGCGAGACTGCGAGCAGTGGCGCCACGGCCATCATTGCAACTGTGCGTCGTGCGGTCTTCGTCTTGTTAAACATGTTCAAGTCCCTACATATAGATGGGTTCTAGTGAGACACTAGCCTTGCGTAATTTTGCTCTGATTTCTAGGGTATCGGGCATTTTCTCCTAGGCTGATTCATAGATTCGCTCGATAACTAGGAGGTGTTTGTGCAACCAAAATTCCTTGTTGGTTTCGTCTTCGCTTTGGCGTCATCTTTCGCGTTCGCCCTTCCTGGACCCGTGGGGAAAGCGCTGTATGGTTCCGGCTGGTCACCCGGCTCGGTGACGCTGGTGAGGCTCACTGGTTGCGCACTCGTCCTCCTGTTCCCCACGTTGATTCAGTTGCGCGGCAAATGGGGCGAAGTCCGTGCGCACTGGCGGCTTATTGTCGCGTTCGGCCTGTTTTCGATGACGGGCGTTCAGGCGACCTATTTCGTTGCTGTTGAACGCCTCAACGTGACGGTCGCGATCCTGCTTGAGATGACCGCGCCCATGATGATCGTGTTTTGGCTGTGGGCTCGCACCAAGGCCCGCCCTTCCGGGTTGACATTCTTTGGGCTTGCGATCTCGATGATCGGTTTGGTTGCAGTGCTCGATGTGGGTGCTGTGATCCGTGAAGGTTCCGATGCGCTGGATGCGCTAGGCGTCATCATGGGCTTGGCCTCGGCGGTGTGCCTGGCAGTGTACTTCTTGATTTCGGCGAACGATTCGGTCAAGATCCCGTCGACTGCGCTCACTGGGCTGGGTTTCTCGGTCGGCGCCATCGGCACTGTCCCGTTTGTGGCGCTCGGTTTGCTTCCTTGGAAAGCGAGCACGGATGCTGCTGCGCTAGGTCAGTGGAACGCGCCGTGGTTCCTCGCCCACGCCATCATCATTGTTTTCACGGTCGCCGCGTACGTTCTTGGCGTGGTGGGCTTGCGGCTCATGGGCGCGGGTGTCGGCTCGTTCGTGAACCTGACCGAGGTTCTGTTCGCCGCGTTGGTCGCGTGGTGGCTTTTGGGTGAGACACTCGCGGTGGTCCAGTTCGTGGGTGGCGCTGCGATCCTCGCCGGCGTGGTGTTCATCAAACTCGGCGAGCGCCCACGCGGCCCTTCGGCTCTTGCGAAGAAGATGCCAGGCATCGAGCCTCGCCGCCGCGTCAAGTGGCGTCCCAAGCTCAAGAAGCCTCGGAAGAAAACCGCGAAAGCCCACACAACGGGCGCCAACGTGAAGACCAAGCGGCCGCCTCGTCGTGAGGTCACGCCGCGCTAACCGCGCCTCGGCTAACGAATCTAGATTCCGGCGTCGCTGGATTCGTAGGCCATGTTGCTGAAACGGGAGTAGTGGCCCTGGAACGCGACCACGATCGTCTTCGTTGGACCGTTTCTGTGCTTCGCGACAATCACATCGGCCTCACCGGCTCGCGGCGATTCCTTGTCGTAGATGTCTTCGCGGTGCAGCAGGATGACCATGTCCGCGTCCTGCTCAATCGAACCGGATTCACGCAGATCGGACACCTGGGGGCGCTTGTCGGTGCGCTGCTCTGAGCCACGGTTGAGCTGGGACAGCGCGATCACTGGGACCTCAAGCTCCTTAGCCAGAAGCTTCAACGCACGCGAGAACTCAGCGACTTCCTGCTGACGCGATTCAACGCGCTTACCCGAGGACATGAGCTGCAGGTAGTCGAGCACCACGAGCTTGAGGTTGTGCTGCTGCTTGAGGCGGCGGCACTTCGCGCGGATCTCCATGAGCGTCATGTTCGGTGAATCGTCAATGAAGAACGGTGCACTGTTGAGCTCGGGCAGGGTGCGGGCGACCTTGGCCCAGTCGCTGTCCTGCATGTCGCCCTTGCGGATGTTCTGGAGCCCGATGGCGGTCTCAGCTGAAAGCAAGCGCATCGCGATTTCGGAACGGCCCATTTCAAGCGAGAAGAACACGGTCGTCATGTTGTTCTTGATCGCGGCGGAACGCGCGATGTCGAGTGCGAAGGTCGACTTACCGACCGCTGGGCGCGCCGCGACAACGATCATCTGGCCGCCCTGGAAGCCCTGGGTCAGTTCGTCGAGCTCATAGAAACCCGACGGCACGCCCGTGATTTCGTCGCCCGATTTCTGTCCCGCCGCCTCGATCTCATCGACTGTGTGCTCCATGATGTCTGAAAGCACGACGTAGTCTTCGGCGGTCCTGCGTTCAGCGACCTGCATGACTTCGGCTTGCGCATCGTTGACGATCGCGTCGACCTCGCCGTCGGCGGCGTAGGCCATCTGGGTGATGCGGTCACCCGCATAGACGAGGCGGCGCAGGATCGCGCGCTCCCTCACAATCTCTGCGTAGAAGCTCGCGTTCGCGGCGGTTGGGACGGACTGGATGACCTCGTGGATATACGCCGCGCCGCCGGCCCGGTTGAGTTCCCCGTTTTTGGTGAGGTAGCTCGAAACCGTCACGGCGTCAGCTGGCTCACCGCGGCCGTAGAGATCCGTGATGGCGTCAAAGATGGTTGAGTGCGCTGGCTTGTAGAAGTCCGATGAGCGGAGGATCTCAACGCAGTCAGCGATCGCGTCTTGGGAGAGCAACATGCCACCCAAGACGGACTGTTCCGCTGCGAGGTCCTGAGGTGGGACGCGCTCCGAAAGCGCCGAGCCGCCTGCAGATGACGCACCTGCATCGTTGTATTGGGAATCGCTGTATTGATCCACTGTGCTCCTCCAGCCCACCTCAGCCACTAGCTTGGCCCTGCTCCGAGTAGGTACCGCCTTCACGCCAGTGTAAGGCGAAAAACCTCCATGACAAGCCAGGTTATCCACAGGCCTTGGGGATCATGTGTGGACAATTGTGGAACACACCGGTGGATATCCACCACTTCTGTGGATAACTTGGGGATAAGTATGGGAGTTTCTCACCTATGATGCCCAAACTTCCGTATGATTCCGCGGTTTTTGCTTGTGGACCAAACAATTCCGCTAAAAACTTTTCCCCAACCTTCAAGCTCAACTCTCATGTTGACAAGACGGATATCCACGCGGTACACACCCAAAAATGAAAGTTATCCACAGGTTTGTGGGACTTACCCACAGACTCACCCAAGTAGAGGTTGAAGGTTTGGCACAAGTGCACGCAATGTGTCAGCCGCGAGCTCGTTGACTATAGCGACCACAGCATCGACGCGGTCCGAATGCTGACTCCCTTGCCAACCTCGCCCACGACTCCGACGCGCTCCGCACCGGGAATCTGTGGCATAGTGTTCTCCCGACACGGGGTGCACCCACTGAGGTGCTGAGATCACACCCGTTGAACCTGATCTAGTTCGCACTAGCGAAGGGATGTCCCCACAATGCATGCCTCCGTGCGCCCACTTTCTGCCGGCGCATCGACCCCCGGCGCCCAGCGCGCGTCTCACCGAAACACCGCCCCGAGCGACGACACTGTTCCATACGGCGACACCGTCCCGTGCGTCGGCACTGTTCCATGCGTCGTCACGATCGCCGGAACAGATCCGACCGGCGGCGCTGGTTCAGCCGCCGATATCAAAAGCATTCATGCCGCTGGCGGCTATGCCCTCCCCGTGACCACCGCGGTGCTGGCGCAGAATAGCTCGCGTGTGACCCACATCGAACATATGAGCCCAACCGTGGTACGTGCACAACTCGATGCCATCGCGGAACATGCGCGCATCGATGCGGTCAAAATCGGAATGCTCGGCACCGCGGCAAACGTCCAGGCTGTGGCTGAATGGCTCAGCGAAGCGAAACCACAGCTGATCGTGGTCGATCCGGTCATGATCTCAAGCAGCGGAACCGCCCTGATTGCGCCTGAAGCATTCCCTGAAGTTGCGGCGCTCTGCGCTGCCGCGGACGTCGTAACCCCGAACGCCCTCGAGCTAGCGGAACTGACCGGTTCGACCCGCGGCGAGAACCACGCCGACGTGTGCAACCAGGCACGCGCGTGGGCCGAGCGGCACGGGAATGTTGTGATCGCTAAGACCGGCCACCTGGATTCTGAGCAGACCACAAACTACTGGATCGAGTCCGGCGCCGAACCCATCGCGATACACACCCAACGCGTTGACTCCTCGGCAACCCAGGGCACGGGATGTGCGCTCGCGTCTGCGCTCACCACGAGACTAGCTGCGGGAGATGCTCCTGCCCAAGCACTCGCATGGGCCAGTGATTGGCTGCACCACGCGATTTCTCACGGCGAGCGCCTCGATGTCACGCTCACACGTGGCCAGCCCCTGGCAGGTCCCGTGGATCATTTCCATCACGTCCGCGCCGCCATGCCCCAGCCGCACATGCCGCAACCGGAGGCGCCTGCGCCTCCCGGCCCGCTCCAGCATAGCTCTGGCGCTTGCGAGGGCGGCGGCTCGAAGTGACTTACCAAGCACAAGCGAATACCAGACTGCCGCACCCCGCGCATTCACGCCCAAACAGAAAGTTCCCACCGCGTGCGAAGGCCGCTCTCCAGGCGGGGGTCGTCGGTAACTGGGTGGATAACATCCACATGTTTCTGCCGGTCATCGCGCTCGCTCCTGCCCTCGAAGTTCTGGCCGGTCCCGCGGCGAGCGCTACAACCGGTGCCGGCGCAGGCGCTGCCGTCGTGATCGCGATGTTGCTCGGCAGGCCCGTGGGTGGGCTGGTGTTCGGTCGCATTTCTGATAAGTGGGGGCGAACCCGCGCCACGAGGCTCGCGCTTGTAGGCACGGCGGTGTGCGCAGCCGCGATCGCGCTGGTTCCGACCCACCAGGTGTGGGGTGTGTGGACGTTCGTTGCCGTGGTGGCTGCCCGGTTCGTGGGCGGGGTTTTCATCGCGGGTGAGTATTCAGCCGCGATCCCGCTGGCGATGGAATGGTCTCCTCCCCGTTTGCGGGGCTGGTTTTCGGGGCTCATTTTGTCGATGGCGCCGTGGGCTCAAGCTTCAATCGCGTTCGCTACTGCGATGATGTTGTCTTGGTTGGGCACGGATGCGTATGCGGTGTGGGGTTGGCGGGTTTTGTTCGCTTTCGCTGCGTTAGCTTCGCTCGGGATGTACGTCTTTTACCGTTTCTATGTTGAGGATTCTGCACCCGGCCATATCGGCAACCATGCTCAACGTGCAGTGCATCATGGGGCCGGACGCGTCGTCGACGTCGTGGCTGGACCGTTCGCTGGCCGTTTCTGGCAGATCTTTGTTCTGCTTTCGGGCTTGTGGTGCATGACGGTCGCAACGGTCTTGATCTTGCCCGCGCATGTTGGTTCCGGCGCATCTTCTGCTTCCAACACCGCTAGCGGTTCCGCTACGGCTGCCACTGCTGGCTTGGATGCCGGCGCCATCGCGTTGGCGATGGGCGTGGCCTCGGTTGCGCAGGCTGTTGCGATGGCGGTGCTGGGCCACGTCTCAACCCGGCTGGGTCGCCGCCGGTTCTTTATGGCGTGGGCGTTGCTTGCCGGGACTGTGGGTGTTGCCGCGTGGTGGTGTGCTGTCTCTGCGTCCTCGTTTGGTGCTGCGGCCGCGTGGGCTGCGGTGGCTCAGGTTGCGACGGTTTCTGCGTATGGCCCTGTTGCCGCGTACATTTCTGAGGCGTTTCCGGCTCGGGTTCGTTCGACGGGCTATGGGGTTGCGTACTCGTTTTCGTTGATTCTGCCGATGCTGTATCCGCTGTGGTTGCCTGTCGTGTCCGGTGTGGTGGGTGCGCAGGTTTCCGTGGTTGCCGTGTTGTGTGTGGGTGCGCTTTTGGTGGGTATGGGCGCGGCGTTGGGTCCTGCGCAGCGTTCGAGTGAGGAGTTGCCGAGGTGAGTCTTGTGGATACGCGCGAACACATGGCCGCGTGTGTGGATGCGGTGCGCGGCCGGGTTCCGTTGGTGCATTGCATGAGTGCCGCGGTGTCTTTGAGCATGGTCGCTGATGGCTTGTTGGCTGCGGGTGCCCGGCCGTTGATGACGGAGACGCCTGCGGAGGCTCCCACGATGACCGCGCATTCCGATGCGTTGCTGGTGAATCTGGGGACCTTGAGCGAGGCCGGGGCGCGTGGCATTCCGGCGTCTGTTGCGGCTGCCCGGCGGCATGATGTGCCGTGGGTTTTGGATCCCACGGCGGTGGGGTTGGCCCCGGTGCGTACGCGGCTGGCGGGTGAGTTGTTGCGGCCCGGCGGTTCCGCTCCGCATGTGATTCGCGGCAATGCTTCTGAGATTGTGGCGCTAGCGGGTGTTGTGGATGGCGATGCGCGGTTCAGTGGCGCTGGCTTCACTGGCCGGGGTGCTGATGCGGGGCCTGTGGCGTCCGATGTGGTGCGTGCGTGGGCCTCGCAGCTTGCTCGGCGTGTGGGTGCTGTGGTTGTGGTGTCGGGTGCCGCGGATGTGGTTATGGCTGAGGATGGCGCGTTCTGCGAGGTGGCCGGCGGCGACAGGTTGTTGACTCAGGTGACGGGCACGGGCTGTTTGCATGGCGCGTTGATTGCGGCGTGCGTGGGCGCTGGCGTGGATGCGTGGGTTGCCGCGGTGGGTGCGAGCGCGTGGCTGGCCCGTGCCGCTGAGATTGCCGCGGCGGAGGTCTCCGCGGGGGCGACCGGTACCGCCGAAGCTGCTTCGCCTCCGCGCGGTGGCCCGGGCTCGTTCCGGGTCGCATTGTTGGACGCCTTGTACCGCGTGGGAGGTGCCGAGCATGACCTTTTCACCCGATAGCGCGGCACCTGTTGACGTGCGCTGTTATATGGTCACGGCTGGTTTCGACCGTTCCGTTCCCGCGTTAGCCGCGCAGTGTGCGGCGGCTGGGGCGGGCATCGTGCAGGTTCGGGTTAAGGACGTGCCCGCGCGGGAGCTACTCGAGGCGACGCTAACGGTGGCTCAGGCGGTTGAGGCCGCCAATCCGGCAACTCGTGTGGTGGTGGATGATTCGGTTGAGGTCGCCGCTGCGGCGATGCGGCGGGGCGCTCACGTGCATGGTGTGCATGTGGGCCAGGATGATCTTCCGGTGCCGGATGTTCGTGCGCTGTTGGGTTCGGATGCTGTCGTCGGGCTGACTACGGGCACACTTGAACTCGTTGAGCAGGCCAACGAGTGGTCGGAGCTTTTAACGTATGTGGGGGCAGGCCCTTTCAGGCCCACCCCCACGAAGGATTCGGGTCGTTCCCCGATAGGTGTTGACGGTTATCCTCGGCTTGTCGCAGCTTCCCGAGTGCCTGTGGTTGCTATCGGCGATGTGCATCCTGAGGACGCTGCCGCGTTGGCTTCCACTGGTGTTGCCGGAGTCGCGTTGGTGCGCGCTTTGGCTCGTTCGCGTGACCCTCAGCGGGATGTCCGCCGGGTGCTGTCCGCATTCGATGCCATTGCGGCCAGGTAACCGTGTTTAGCTCATCGTGTCCTCGCTACGTGGCGAGGTTGCGCGTGTTTAGCTGTCGCGTTTGAGGATCTTGCCGTTCTTGACGCCACTCTTGACGTCGATGTAGATGTCTACATCGGAGCCGCCGCCCTCTGGGTAGATCTCAACGTTCCACATGATCTGGCCTTGTTCCTCGACAACGCTGACGTCATCGAGGGAGCCTGGGGTGTCCTTGAGGGCGGTTTCGATCGCCTTGCGGATGTCGGTCTTGATCGCGTCGTATTCACGGCGGTCGTCGGCATCTGCGTTTTCGACGTCGTCGCGTTCGATGATCTTGGAACCGTCGGCAGCGATCTTAATTTCGTGGATCTTGCCGCCCTCGTAGACTTCTACTTCCCAGCCGCTCTTGTCGTCATCCCAGTCGAGGTCAACGACCTTGCCGCCGATTTCTTTTTCAGCGGTGTCGATCGCCTTGAGAGCGTTGTCCTTGCTGCCACCCTTGGTTGGGGCCGCGGCGTCGTTGTTGTCATTATTGTCGTCAGCGTCGTCAGAATCGTCCATGTCATCGCTGGTGTCTTGCGATGCCATGTCTTCAGACTCAGTGTTCTGCGTGGCTTCCTGAGTCTGCTGAGTTTCGCTCTCGTTGGAGGAGTTGTTGTCCTCCGCTGGAGTGCCACATGCGGACAAAGCCAGCGCGAGGGCAGCTACGGACGTGAGGGCTAAATGTTTCTTCTCCATGGCTTAAGCCTATGCATATGTGAAAGGGGATTTCACTGATTATTTCTAAGCTATAAGCCTATTTAGGTGTTCCGCTCAAGCATGTGACACCGGGCTCCAGGCCGTTACGCCGTCACGAGTTCGCGGTCTCGCACCTGCGCGAGGTCGTGGAACGTCTTGCCGTGCAGCACGATCGGTTCGCCGTGGTCTTCGCCCTGGGATACAGCGTGAACCTTCAGGAGCACGATGGTGTGGTCGCCTGCCGGCACGGTGTCGTAGACCGAGGTTTCCAGCCACAGTGCAGCGCGGTCCAGGAACAGCGCGCCGGAGTCCGCCAAGGTGACGTCGAGGCCGTTGAAACGCTTGGTTTCGTCGCGGGATGCGAGCTGATAGCAGACCTCGCGATGCTCATCTGCAAGCACGGAGACGCCGAGGCGGTAGCCGTGCTTGAGGCGCTGCCACGTACGGGATTCGTTTCGGACGGAGAACGAGACGAGCGCGGGCTCATATGAGATTCCGACTGCGAAGCTCGAAGTGACCATGCCTTCGTGGCGTCCACCTACCCGCGAGCACAGGGCTGCGACCCCTACTGGGAATCGGTCGAATGCGGTACGCAGGGTTGCCTGGTCGAAAGTATGGGTCAGGGACATGGCGATTCATCCTTCGCGGTTACGGCCGTCCTCTATGGCCGGCGCAGCTTGCCGTCGGCATTCCCGACGGCCGAATCGTCACCTGGGGCACCCCACCTACGCGAGAGGGTTGCCGACGGATTAGCCAGGGCCTAAAAATCCGTACTCATGATTCGTGTTTTAAACGATAAGCAGTTCTGCGAGGGGCCCGCAACTGGATGTGTCGTTTAATTCATTTAATGAGACGAACGCCGCCACCCTTCGCGGGTGACGGCGTTCGTTTATGCTTCAGAGTTCGTAATCTTCGAGCCTGCGCAGTGCGCTAATGCTCGGTTTTACTTGCCCTTTGGCGTTGCAACAACGTGCAGCGTGGTGTTCGCGAGAACGTCTTCGTGCAGGCGGACGGTGGCCTTGTAGTGGCCGGTGGTCTTGACCTGCTGTGCGATCTCGAT
Source organism: Pseudoglutamicibacter cumminsii (assembly GCF_016907775.1). NCBI lineage: Bacteria > Bacillati > Actinomycetota > Actinomycetes > Micrococcales > Micrococcaceae > Pseudoglutamicibacter > Pseudoglutamicibacter cumminsii. The sequence goes on from NZ_JAFBCO010000001.1 coordinate 918,781, forward strand.
GGTGCGCTTGTCGACCTTGCCCAGGCCCTGAGCCTCGATTGCTGCTGCAACGTCGGCCTGCTTGACGGTACCGAAGAGGCGGCCGGACTCGCCAGCGTTAACCTCGATGCGGATCTCAGCAGCCTTGAGTGCTTCAGCGATCTTCTGTGCTTCTTCGAGGTTCGCTACGCGGTGGGCCTCGCGAGCGGCCTTGATGGACTCGACGTCCTTCTCGCCACCCTTGGTCCAGATGATCGCGTAGCCGCGTGGCAGCAGGTAGTTGCGTGCGTAGCCGTCGCGTACTTCGACGATGTCGCCAGCAGCACCCAGGCCGGTTACCTCATGCGTGAGAATAAGCTTTGCCATGTTTCTTCTCTCCTCCTTCTTGCTTAGCCGCGGCCAGCGCCGGAGTAGGGAAGCAGAGCGACTTCGCGCGCGTTCTTGATCGCCTGAGCGATCTTGCGCTGCTCCTGCACGGACACGCCAGTTACACGACGAGCGCGGATCTTGCCGCGGTCAGAGATGAACTTGCGAAGAAGGGCGACATCTTTGTAGTCGATGACCTCGATGTCGGCGGCCTTGAGCGGGTTGGCCTTAGGCTTAGGCTTGCGAATTTCAGGCTTAGCCATCGTGGAGCTCCTTAGTTTGTTTTGGAGCCCGCAGTTTTAGCTGCGGGATGGATGTTGGATTGGAACGATTTAGAACGGTGGTGCGGACTGGCCAGGGTTTGCACCCCAGTCGCTTGAGCCGCCAGAGTTACCCCACGGGTCGTTAGCTGGAGATTGCTGAGGTGCTCCCCAGTCTCCGCCGCCGCCCTGGGACTGCTGCTGGCCGCCGAAGCCGCCACCTTGGTTGCCGCCACCAAAACCGCCGCCGGTGTTGCCACCGAAGCCGCCTTGATTGCCGCCACCGCCGCCTCCACGCTGATTGCGGGAGACCTGCGCGGTTGCGTAGCGCAGGGCCGGGCCGACCTCGTCGACCTCGAGTTCCCATGCGGTACGGCGGTTGCCGTTCTGATCGTCATAGCTGCGGGCACGCAGACGACCCTGGGCGATGACGCGCATACCCTTGGTCAGCGATTCCGCCACGTTTTCGGCGTGTTCGCGCCATACGCTGCAACGCATGAAGAGAGCTTCGCCGTCTTTGAACTCGTTAGTCTGACGGTCGAAGAGGCGAGGAGTCGAAGCGATCGTGAAGTTCGCTACCGCGGCACCAGATGGCGTGAAGCGCAGTTCTGGATCGGCGGTGAGGTTACCCACCACGGTGATGATGGTTTCTCCAGCCATGTTTCCCCCTAGCTTGAAGCGTTAAACGTGGTTGTGCCCGCGTAGGACGCGCTTACTTGATGCGCTGGTCCTCTGGGCGGATGATCTTGGTGCGCATGATGGACTCGTTGAGGCCCAAAACACGGTCAAGCTCGGATGCGGTCTGTGGCTCAGCGGTGAAGTTAACCACTGCGTAGATGGCCTCAGCCTTCTTGTTGATCTCGTAGGCCATGCGGCGACGACCCCAGATGTCGATGTTCTCGACGGTTCCGCCGTCCTTGGTTACGACCTCGAGGAACTTGTTGAGCGTCGGTTCAACGGTGCGCTCGTCGACCTCGGGGTCAACCAGCAGCATCAGTTCGTAGTTACGCAAGTGAACCCACCTCCTTTGGACATGAAACGGGCACGGTCTTTCCGTACCAGGAGGTTCTATTGCGGTATCCCCTGCCCTGCATGTGAGGGCGTCCAGGCCTGCCGGAACACACATGACAATGCGGTTGCCAGCAAAACTTGATAGAGGACAACAGAACCAGTCTACCCATAGTCCGGGTGAGGACGTAATCCCCTGTGGATAAGCTCACTCTGGCAGAGGCCGCTCACGACGGCTCGGTGCGGCACTCAGTGATAGAACACGGTGTCTAGAACAAACGCTCGGGCAAGCGGCGTTCCATGACGGGAATCAAGCTCTTGAGGTACGTGTCACCGACGTGGTTGCCGTCGCGGTAGATCAGCGAGTTACCAGCAACTACCGGGCACGTGTCCTTGGTGCAGAAGTGATCGCTCAGGTCCATGACGTAGATGTCATCGAACCGCTGTGCGGCTTCGATCGCCGGATCATCGAGCAGTCCCTTCTCGACGGTGAAATCACACACCCCAGGACGGTCCATGTTTTCGGAAACACATGTGCGCGGCCGAGGAGTGTTCTTGTTGGTAGGCGGAATCGGGGTGTCCCGAACCACCACGAGCTGCGCTCCGCTCTTCTGCAGTTCCTTAAACGTCCGCTCGTAACCATCCACAGCATCGCCGCGGAAGGTTGAACCTGAGTAGTTTTGCGTGATGATCACGTCAGGCTCGTCTTCAAGAACCTGTTCGATCGACTTCTTATTCGGTTCAACACAGCGCTCTTCAGGGTCAACGAGCTTCCGCGGTTCAAGCGACATCGGGCACGAAGCCTTGGTGTACGTGATGATGCGCCAATCGTGCTCCTGAGCCATTTCCTCGAGCGCGGGGACCAGCATCTGAGAATGTGAATCCCCCATGACAGCCACCGTCTTCTGACCGTCTTCTTTACCCTTGACGCAGCGCGGAGTGGACGTCTCGGTTGCGCTTGGGAAACAGTCATCCGCCGAGGTTGTATCAAACTCAGCTTCCAACGGTACCGGTGTGATCGCCGAACCATACGGCAGTGCCGGCGGGAGCTCATCTGCACGCTCCTCGTCCACGACCAACCGGCCGCCCGGGCTCTCCGGATCCCCCGCATCGAGCTTTTCATCCTCAGCCTTTGTGACCAGCGGATCCCAGGCGCCAGCACCAAACCCAGGCTTTTCGGCCTTCAACAGCTCTGCCGCGAGCTGCCTCTGCTCCTTAATGAACGCATCGATGCGCGCAGTCGGGGCAAACGCCACCGCAACCGCAACGATCGTCGCAACCCCGCCGGCAATCCACGCCGGCAGCGGCGAAACCTTCAAACGCTTCCACCGCCGCACCGGCTCCTCAACGAAACGCCACGAAAGGTGAGCAAACACAAGCGAAACCAACACGAGAATGACCGCTTGCCACCAGTACGGCTTGTGGCCAACGATCTGCACGAAAACCATGAACACCGGCCAATGCCACAAGTACAGCGAAAATGAGATCTTGCCGACCCACTGCACCGGCGCCCAATCAACCAGCCAGTTGAGCGAAAGCGGGCCGCTCGTACGGCCCGCGATAATCACCACTGCGGCACCCACAACGGGAACAAGCGCCGTCACACCAGGGAACGGCGTTTCCTGCGTGTAGGCGAAAATCGACCAGCACATCGCCGCCAACCCCGCCAGCGCGAGCAGCGAGCGCCACGAAACGCCTCCGGCTACCCGTTGTCTGCGGCCCGGATCATCCTTGAGGATGTGCGGCGCCAGAGCCGCAATCATGCCGCCCGAGGCGAGCTCCCACACGCGAGTGGTCGTGACAAAATACGCCGCCGGATCGCTCGAACGAACCTGAAATTCAGCCCACGCAAGCGAGGAGACGATCACTGCCGAGAACAGGATCGTCGCGTAGGCTCGCAAAGACAGCTTGGTGCGACGAGCCAGCCAGATCGCCACAACCACGATCAGCGGCCACACAACATAGAACTGCTCTTCAACGCTGAGTGACCAGTAGTGCTGGAACGCGGTCGGAGCGTTGTCCTCAGCCAGATAGTCCACGGAATCGAAGGCCAGGACCCAGTTGACGACGCTCAACAGACTCGCGATGCCCTCGCGAGATATCTGTTTCCACTGTTCTAAAGGCCACCAGATGAACGTCGCGATGATGATCGCGCCAGCCGTGACCGTAGCCGCCGGCATGATGCGCCGAATCCGAGCAGCCCAGAACTCGGCAAGATTGATCTTGCCGTGCGTTTCTGCATCACGCAGAAGCTTCGACGTGATCAGGAAACCTGAGATCACAAAGAAGATATCGACGCCAACAAAACCACCCGGGGCAGTTTCTGGGTGGAAATGCCATGCAACAACCGCGAGAACAGCAATCGCACGTAGCGCTTGAACCTCCGGAAGGAACTTCCTAGGTTGCGCGCTGCGCGTGCGATCGCTGCCTCCGCGCGTGGATGTGCCGTTGTGGGACATGCAGGGGATTACATCACGTCTTAATCCTCATCTCCAGAACTGGAAACGACTTAAAAGTAAACGCAGATGAGATGCCCAGGAAACGTTGACGCTAAACTACGCCGTGTAAAAGACCTTCGCGACCTTGGACAGGTCATGCAGATCGCTCACGCCAGCGAGTTCGCGGGCCGAGTGCATCGACAGAATCGGGATACCCACGTCAACTGTGCGGATGCCCAGGCGGGTCGCCGCGATCGGGCCGATCGTCGAACCACACGGGATGTTGTTATTCGACACGAACTCTTGGCTCTCAACCCCCGCCTCGCGGCACCAGCCAGCCCACGCGGCAGCACCCACTGCATCGGTCGCATACCGCTGATTAGCGTTGATCTTCAAGATCGGACCCGAACCCAAAAGCGGCTTGACCACCGGATCATGATGCCCCGCATAGTTCGGGTGGATCGAGTGCCCCACATCAGAAGACACGTGCCAGGATTCCGCGTACGCCCGCGCCTGCTCCTCGGCCGAGGCGCCCAAGCCCGCGTAGATACGGTTCAAAACATCCTCAAGGAACGGACCAGCCGCACCCGAGCGCGAAGCCGAACCGAGCTCTTCGTGGTCGAAAGCCGCGAACATCGCGATCCGCTCAGCATCTTCGCTCACGCCTGCCTCGGCGGCCTCACCCAGCGCAACACAACCCGCGTGCACGGAAGCCAAGTTATCCAGACGGCCTGCCGCGAAAAACGCCTTGTCCTTACCGAACGCCTGGCCACGCGCCGAATCCGCAACCACCGCATCGAACCCATCGATCTGCTCAGGATCAACGCCAGCAGACGCCGCGAGCTCAGCCAACAGGTCATGCTCGGTCGGAACACCCAGGCCCCACACGGGCTGAGTCTGAACCTGCTTATCCAACGCAAGCTTCTCGTTTACGCCGCGATCCAGGTGGACGGCCAGTTGCGGCAAACGCAACAACGCGCCTGTATCCGCCAAAACCACAGAGCCGTCGCGCATCGCCAAGCGGCCAGCAAGACGCAACTCACGGTCCAGCCACGAGTTCAGAAGCGGGCCACCGTAAATCTCAACGCCGGCCTGCAACCAACCGTGGTTACCCGTGGTCGGCTTCGGCTTGAGCTTGAAACCCGGCGAATCCGTGTGCCCACCAAAAATATTCGACGGCGTGGTCGGCCCAGCGTTTGCGGGCACCGTCCACGCGATGACCGCGCCGTCGCGCACCACCACGAACTTGCCGCCACGCTGCGCCGGCCATTCGTCATGTTCAGCTAGCCGCGTGAAACCCTGCGCTTCCAGACGGCGAGCGCTTTCCTCCACCGCGTGATAGCTCGAAGGGGACGCATCAATAAAATCCGCGAGATCCTCTACATACGTCAACGCTTCAGTCATGACTCTCCTTTGTGCGCTGGAAGGGTTTCACTCTCTTTAGTATGGCTTGCCGGAGCCCCTACGCCAGCATGAGCCCCCGCCGAATCTTCAGATGCCGATGCGGTGGCACGGTCGGTAGCGGTGCGCGAAGCTGGTTCTGGGCTTGCGAACAAGCCGCCCAGCGGATCATCCAAACCGACCCGCCGCACAGGGTCCTCATCCGGCTGGAAAATGCACCGGATTACAAGGAGCATCAGGGCCCCTAGCGAGACGATGTGACCCAGAACCGCGAGGCTGAAAATCCAATCCGGGAAGAATCCGCTCGTCTTATCCGGGCCAGTCATCGAATACAGGCGCATCCAGATCGCAACGAAATGCAGAACCTCAAACAACTGCCACACGAGGAGGGCGCGCCACCGTGGGTACGCGAGCACAGCGAGCGGAACCAGCCACATCACAAACTGCGGCGAATACACCTTGCCGATCAACACGAACATCGCGATGATCAAAAACGCGAGCTGGGCAACACGCGGCCTGCGTGGGGCAACCAGCCCCAGCATCAAAACGAACAGGCACCAGCAGCCAAAGAAAATGATGCCGAGAACCGAGATCGCATCTGCCGTCACCACAAGCTCGGGAGCCACGCTGCCAACCGTCATGTTCCACAGCTCCCACGTCGAGGAGAAACCCGCGCCACGGTCGGACGAGAACGTGTAGAAAACAGCCCAGCGTTTCGCATCAATCAAGATCACCGGCAGGTTGACCACAAGCCAACCGATCGCGGCACCACCCGTGATCTTGCCGAAAACCTGCCAACGGCGCGTGCGCCACGCCAGCGTGAAAAAGGCTCCAAGTAGTAACAGCGGGAACAGCTTCACTGCGCCGCCGATACCAATCAGGATCCCGCCGAGCCACGGATGTTCACGCGCAATCGCGAGCAAACCCGTGACCATGAGAGCCACCGCCCACATGTCCCAGTTGACCGTCAGCGCGAGGATGATCGCAGGGGAGAGAGCAACCATCGCGGCATCCCAGATGCGCCGAGAACTCATCTTCGCAACCGCGATCACCACGATCGCCCACAAGACCACCGCGAAGAACGCGTTGATATCGAAGTAGAGGAGCACCTGATCGCGGTGCTCGAGCGAACGCGGAACGAGGAACGCAAGGGCCGAAGCGATGATGGCCATACCCGCCGGATACTCAAACGGAGTCTGCGCTGCATCGAACGGCGCGAGCGGCGTCTCAGCGAAACCGCGGGCACCCCACAACGCCGTCCAGTCCGAATAGCACATACCTATATAGCGGTACGGATCAGCCCAGCCGTTAACGCGACATGTGGTCTTCGTGAAGATCGCGATCACACCCGCAACCGCAACCATAACCAACAAGACCCGTTCAATGCGCCAAAACCCAGGAGAGACTACGCCTGGGGCTGTTCGCCGACCTAGCGGTCCTCCGATCGCACCCACCAAAGACTTCGCGACGGCGTCGTTGCGGCTCGGCACCGTGACGCGCAACGGCCCCTTTTTTGCTCCCTTAGTCATGCGTCCAAGCCTACGTTGAGGTGGTTAATTTAGTGTTCACCGTGGCCGCTATCGGGTTCATTTAGTATTCACGTCGATCACGGCCTATGGACACATCCCGCTCTTACCTTGGCATATGTGACCACTTCAACGACTTCCCCACAGCAGGCCGCTACGGCCAATGAAAATTCGAAGGCGCCGCGAACCGGCGCGACCGTCATCATCCCCGCTCGCGGCGGATCCAAAGGCGTGCCACTCAAGAACTTGCGCCCCATCGCAGGCCGCTCACTCGTCGGCCGCGCGATCGACGCCGCGCTCGCTACTGAATCGGTCACCAGTGTCTACGTATCAACAGACCACCCAGGCATCGCCGACGAAGCCCGCCGTTGCGGAGCCGGCGTCATCGAACGCCCAGCATCCCTCTCCGGCGACACCGCATCGAGCGAATCCGCCATCCTGCACGCGCTCGGAATCCTCGAATCCCGCGGCGAGCGCCCAGCCGTCACGGTTCTGGTGCAGTGCACTTCGCCGTTCATCCGACCAGAAGACCTCCAAGCAGCCGTCACCGCGGTCGAAACGAAGTCAGCAGACGTCGCGTTCTCAACCGTAGAAGATCACGGCTTCCTATGGACCCGTACCCCGAACGGCAACGTCACGGCAGTCGGCCACCAGGTCGCTTACCGTCCACGCCGCCAAGACCGCGCACCGCAGATGCGTGAAACCGGCGCGTTCTACGCAATGAACACCGAAGGGTTCCTCGAAACCCGCCACCGATTCTTCGGAACCCTCAGCGCGGTCGAGGTCCCAGCATGGACCGCACCGGAAATCGACAGTCTCGATGACCTCGAGCACGCGATCCGCATCGCGGAACTCCACGAAGCGCCTGTACAAGCGCTCGATGTTGACGCGCTCATCATGGACTTCGACGGCGTCCACACCGACGACTCCGTGACCATTACCCAAGAGGGAACCGAATCCGTCAAGGTGTCCCGCTCCGACGGCATGGGCATCAAGATGCTCCGCCAAGCGGGCGTCCCGATGGTCATCGTGTCCACCGAAACCAACCCCGTCGTAACCGCCCGAGGCAAGAAGCTCAAGGTCGAGGTTATGCAGGGCATCGAACACAAAGCCGAAGCCGTTGCCAACTGGATCAAGGACAACAACCTCGACCCGGCCCGGGTCGCATTCCTCGGCAACGACATCAACGACCTGCCAGCGTTCGCAGAAGTCGGATGGCCACTAGCTGTCGCAGACGCACAGCCGGTCGTCGCACGCACCGCCCGCCTCACCATCTCCGCTCGCGGCGGACACGGCGCGGTACGCGAAGTATGCGACCGCATCCTGGCGGCACGCAACGAAAACCGAGACGTCAACGACCCCGCAGGCCTCCTGCCTCGATCTATCAACCGTTCACCAATCTCCGCTTAAACGACGAGACAACCAAAACTTCAAGCCCTAACGGCTACCTTGTGAAAGGACTCAAGAAAATGACTCAGCCAACCAAGACTGTTCAGATCGGCGAAAAGACCCTCGGCGCAGACCAGCCTGTCTACGTCATCGGCGAAATCGGCATCAACCACAACGGTGACGTCGACATCGCAAAGCAGCTCATCGACGTGGCTGCAGACGCCGGCGCGGACGCTGTGAAGTTCCAGAAGCGCACCCCAGAAATCGCTGTTCCGGAGCACATGCGCGACAAGCCACGCCAGACCCCATGGGGCGAAATGACCTACATGGAGTACAAGTACCGCGTCGAGTTCGGCGAGAAGGAATACAAGGAACTCATGAAGTACGCAGCAGCGCAGGACCTGCACTGCTTCGCTTCCCCATGGGACGTCCCTTCCGTTGAGTTCCTCGAGGACCTCGGCGTTGTGACCCACAAGATCGCGTCCGCATCCGTGACCGACAAGGAGATGCTGCGCGCCCTCCAGCAGACCGGCAAGCCACTCATCATGTCCACCGGTATGTCGACGCTCGCTGAGATCGACGAAGCCGTCGCGATCCTCGGCACCGACAACCTTGTGCTCATGCACTCGTGCTCTACCTACCCAATGCCACCAGAGGAAGCCAACCTCCGCGCAATCAAGACCCTCGAAGACCGCTACGGCGTTCCAGTGGGTTACTCGGGCCACGAAGACGGCCTGCAGATCTCCCTGGCAGCAGTCGCCCTAGGCGCTGTCACGGTAGAACGCCACATCACCCTCGACCGCACCATGTGGGGCTCCGACCAGGCCGCATCCCTCGAGCCAAAGGCCTTCGAGGAGCTCGTCGCTGACATCCGCATCCTCGAAAAGGCTCTGGGCGACGGCCGCAAGCGCGTCATGCCAGGCGAAGCAGCTAAGAAGGACTCGCTGCGCCGCGTGACCGAAGACCCAATGGCAGTAAAGGCCAACTAACGCCTCCTCACATGGAGCGTCGAGTCAACGTGAATATTGGAGGATCCGTGACTGCATCCGCAGTACCTACCGAGACACGCTCAGAAGAACCTGAGCGCATCTCGCTGATTGTGACAACCCACAATCAGAAAAGCCTGCTCCCTGACACGCTCATCTCTGCGACTCGGCAGATGCCTGCCGGTCAAGAAGACCAGCTCCATGTCATCGTGGTCGACGACGGCTCAGACGAAGACGTCGCGGACGTCATCGAGGCGTTCCGCCCAGTTCTGCCACGCCTCACGCTTCTGAAGAACCCGGTTGCGCGCGGTGTCTCAGCCGCGCGCAACCGGGGCCTCGACGTTGCTCGCGGAACCTACATCGCCTTCCTCGACGGCGACGACTGGCTCGAACCGAACAGCCTCAGCGTCCGCGCCGAAACGATGGATCGGCTCGGGGTCGACTTCGTCCGCACACCGATCATCGAAGAAAACCGCGGGACCCGCACCGTGCGGCGCTTGCCAACCGGCCGCCTCGGAACAGTCGAGAACCCGCGTGACTTCATCATGCCTCCGAACCACACGACCGTGATCGACAACCCGTGGGTCACGGCAGGCATGTACCACCGTCGGCTCCAGGACGAACACGGTGCCCTCCGTTTCGACGAGAGCCTCCTGACCGCAGAAGACCGCTTATGGTTCTGGCGCGTCATGCTCGCCGCATCGAGCTGCGCATTCATTGATGCCCCAACGACGCTGTGGCGCCGCGGCATCAGCACAACGCTGACCCAGATCGGCGACGAACGCCAGATCCACTTCGCCTACGCGTTCGGCAAGATGGCGGATCTGCTCAACAAAGACCGGGAACGCGAGCGCTTGATGCCTAAGCTCGCCCGCCAGTTCCTTGCGATCACGTGCTTCCAGCTCGAACGGAAGAGCCGGCTGAGCAAGGAACTCCAGCACGAGATGTACTCGGCGATCCAAGTGACCGCGCAGAAATTCGATCAGGGCATTCTCCTGGAAACCGTGAAAGACCTGGGGCCTAAACGCCAGAAGCTACTCGCCCCAGCGCTTCCCGCGATGCACCAGAAAGTCGAAGGTGCGAGCTTCATGTCCGCATTGCTTTCATTCCGCCCTTCCGTACACTTCCCGAACTCTGACAACGCAAAGAGCAAACGATGACTCAGCTTTTCCAGGCTTCAACCCTGTACCAGGTGGCGTCACTCGCCGCTATGATCGACGCCGGCGCTGTCCCTGAAGACGACGACCGCGTCCTGTGCATCGTTGACACGACCCGCCAGCCGGAGCTCGTCCCTGGCATTACCGGAGCCACTGGTTTCGAAGAGCTTTCCTCACGCTTCGACCGTGTCATCAACTTGGGTGAATTCATCCGCCCACTACGGCCGCACCAGTTCGCTCCACGCGACTTCGAAACCCCGATGTGGCGCAAGCTCCTGTGCAAATTCTTCGACCTGCCGCTCACGGAGCCAGGCCACGCATCCAAGATCTCTCTATGGCTCGAGTCCCTCCAAGTCAATCCGGGGCGGGCACTCGCGAACATCTTCCATGACGCACCCATCACCGTCCACGCGGATGGGCTCATGGCCTACGGTCCGCTACGTGACCCTCTGCCCATGTCCATTGGTTCGCGACTGGATCGCGTTGTCCACCTCGACATCGTGCCCGGCCTCAAGCCTCTCTACGGCAGGGAATGGGACGCAGCCACCGATGCGGTAGCGCTTGAAAACTTCACTCACGTGATCAATGAATGGGCTAACAAAGTTGAGCCTTCTGAAGCGTGCGCGAGCATCATGCGCTCCGGAAAGCCGGCAGGCTTTATCCTGGGGCAGTACCTCAATGAGCTCAAGCTCATCACCGACGAGGAAGAGCACGAGCTCACCACCAACATGGCTCAAGCAGCGGTCGACGCCGGCGCCGAGATCATTGCATTCAAACCGCATCCTTCGGCTTCATACGCTTCCCGCACCGTTGTGCGCGAAATCATTGAATCCGCGGGCCTCGAGTACGTGGAAATTACTGACACCGTGCCCGCAGAGATCGTCGCAACCTGGATCAAGCCAGTCGTCGCAGTCTCGATCTTCTCAACCGCGCTCGCAACACTGCATTACGGCTACGGCATCCCCGCTGTCTCAATAGGTGCAGACCAGGTGGTTCACAACTTGAACCCTTACCCGAACTCCAACCGAGTGCCAGTTATGCTCGCGGACGCGCTCTTCCGTCGCAACATTCCCGCACCAGATGAAGAAAAGCACAGCGGCGCCTCGCACGACCAAGAACTGGGCTCCCATTACGAAGGTCGCCTCCAGGCCCTCCTCAACACCGTCGGTTACACGATGCAACCCGACCGGATGAAAGACCTCTACCCATCGGCCCACGAGTTCTGCACAGCAGACCCTGAACTCCGGAAACTCTACATGCGCAAGAGTCGCCTCTACCGGCTCGGCCTCATGAAAACGAACCCGGAGAACTTCTACGAGCACTTGGTTGGGCACCTGGACGACGCCATGGGAACCAACAACCTCACCGCACTCAAGAAGAAACTTCAAACCTCGAAAATCCTCAAGCACCCCACAAACGCAGCAGTTAAAATCCTCTCGTCGTTTGGTCAGCGGAAGTCGCGATGAGCACCACCCGTAAGCCTCGGTCCAGGCGCGCGCCCCGCGCCCCTCAAGAAACCCCGCGGCCGCGGCTCGGCACGAGCGAAATCTGGGTTGAATCCCCACTCCAGCTGCTCAGCGCCATCGAAGCACACGCAGCAGGCCTCACCGGCACATCGACTACGGTTCGTGTCCGACCCGGAATCCCCGGGATCAACAAAACCGCCGACACCCTCGCCAACAACGTTCCGCAAGGCATCACCATCGATACGGAAAGCGGACACATCACACCCCTCAGCTCATCACCGATGAACCGATGGGGTGCCGGAGACATGTTCTCCGGCCAAGTACAAAAAGCGATGCTCGGCACCCTTGGTGACCGCGAAATCATCATCATCGACGATGGCCTGGCAACCCTCGCATTCCTAGACAAACTCAGCCACAACAGCCCGACGCCACTCGTACGTGACCGAGGCAAGAGGACTGCCGGACGCATCGCCCTCGGGCTCGCTGCATGGCACCGGCTCCGTTGGGCAGCCAAAAACAACCGCGTGCTGCTCATCACCGCGTTGCCGCTCGTCCCAGAACTCTCCGAACGGCTCGCCCGCATTGGCGTGCGCGTTGAACACCACGCCTTCGAATGGTCCCGCAGCCAGCCGGCCGAGGAATCCTTCAGCGAACAAACCATGCTGATCGGTTCAGCGCTGGCCTGCGACGGCCTCATCGAACCAGAGCCGTACATCAACTGGATCAAACAGCTCGCCTCGGATGCCCCGCTGGCCTACTTCCCACACCGACGCGAACAAGGCGAACTACTCGAAGCGATCCGGCAAATCCCCGGCGTCAACGTGCAAGCCACCACAACCCCCGTAGAACTTCGCCTTCGCGGGCTACGTCCCCTCCAGCGCGTCGTATCCCTCCCATCGACCGCCGTAACCTCACTCCGGCTCCTGCTGGCCGGCCGCGGAATCGACGTGACCTACAAACGCATCCCGGACTCATGGTGGACACCTCAAGCCACCCCCGCGCTGAGGCAACACCTTTTGTCTTCAGTCTCGCTCAAACAAGGTAAGGAAAAACATGACGGTTAGGACCATCGCGGCCATCGCCGACTCCGACTCATACCTCAAGTACGCCGTCCATTTCCTCGACCAGCTCAAAGACTGGCGGCGTCAAGTAGTGGTCGTACGTTCCCACGTGATCCCGACCTCAGTACAGACCCGCGCCGCGCTCGCTGGCACCTTCCTCGAAGGCCGCCCGCCAGCAGTCGTGCCCGTACGCAAACTATCCGCCAACCTCAACCCGATGCCCGACGTCGTGCTCATCGCCGCAACCGGGCCGATCGCGCGGGAAGTCCTGATCCACTTCGCGTCCCTCAAAAACCGTCCAGCACTCATCACCGCTCTTCCAGGCATCGCATTCCCGGCAACCTCGCGTGCCCTTGGATACCGTGAACTCGCCGACACCTTCATGGTGCACTCGCTTGCAGAAGCCGACACGTTCGCAATCCTCGGCGAAAAGATGAGCCTCGACGGGATCACGCCACGCGCTATCCTCCCTAGCGGAAGCAGCTTCGATGACATCCGTACCACCACCTTCGACGACGCGAGCGCATCCGACGCTGACGCTACCGGCGCTGACGGACTCGACCCAGAACGCCCGGCTATCGACGAACCAGACCCAGCCGACGCGCCCGAAATCGTCAAAGCAGCACAAGAACGCGGTGAAACCCCAGCCCCTCCGCTCGAAGAAGAAATCATCCTCCCTCCGAGCTTCGCAGTGGGCCGTCTGCCCATGCTGAACCACCACGAGCCGCCCGCGCCTGACGAAACACCGGTCACCCGCATCGTGTTCGCGCCGCAAGCAAAAATGCCGTTCGAAGAATCCGAACGCCTCGAAATCCTCAAAGCCCTCGCCGAAACCAAGCGCCAGCACCCTGACGTCGAAGTCATCGTCAAACTGCGTGCGCTACGCGGCGAACCGCAGACCCACATCGAACGCTTCCCCTACGACTACCTGTGGGAAAAATACTGTGCCGAAACCGGTGAAAACGAACACCTGCTGGACTTCCAGACGGGTTCCCTCGCCGAACGCCTCACGCCAGGCACAGCCCTCGTGACCGTGTCGTCCACCGCAGCGATCGAAGCCATCGACCTCGGACTGCGCGTAGGAATCATCTCCGACTTCGGTGTCACCGAGAAGCTCCTCAACGCGATGTTCAGCGAATCCGGCCTACTCATGGCGCTCGATGAAATGCAGGACCTCGACATCCCGCACGCGAACCAGCAGTGGCTACGCCGCAACTACTTCCACACCCCGGACGACGTCGCCGCAGCACACCGCCGCGACATGGAACACGAACTCGTATCGCTGGCCGACGCATCCCGCAAGGGATACCTCGATGTCTCAGCGACAGCGATGGCTCGCGCCCGCACCCGCGCATGGCGCGCACGTCTCAAGACCGCGCTACCTGCACCCGTTTTAAAGGTCGCGCGCAACGTACGCAATGCCGTCCGAACATAAGACCAGCGCCCCAACGTGGATGCATGCCCCAACTAGTGCACCTGACCGGTGGTAGACATCCAGCGCATCGAAGCGAACTCCGCTCGGGGCATGCACTAAAATGAGCCCAGATCTCTTGTGCCGCTTTCGCGGTGCCCTTATTCGCTATTTCCAAGGAGACGGTTTCCGTGTCGGATAACGCAATCCGCGTCGCTATCGTGGGCGTCGGCAATTGTGCGACCTCGCTCGTGCAAGGCGTTGAATACTACAAAGACGCCGCCGCAGACCAGACCATCCCAGGTCTGATGCACGTGCAGTTCGGCGACTACCACGTCAACGATGTGAAATTCGTTGCCGCATTCGATGTCGACGCAAAGAAAGTTGGCCTCGACCTCGCCGACGCGATTGAAGCCTCCGAAAACAACACCATCAAACTGTGCGACGTACCGAAAACCGGCGTGACCGTACAGCGCGGCCACACCCTCGACGGCCTCGGCAAGTACTACCGCGAGACCATCGAAGAGTCCACGGCAGAGCCAGTCGACGTTGTCGCGGCCCTCAAGGAAGCCGACGTCGACGTCCTCGTCTCCTACCTGCCGGTCGGCTCCGAAGAAGCGAACAAGTTCTACGCTCAGTGCGCGATCGACGCCCGCGTCGCGTTCGTCAACGCACTCCCAGTGTTCATCGCCGGAACCACCGAATGGGCCGAGAAGTTCCGCGAAGCCGGCGTGCCCATCGTCGGTGACGACATCAAGTCGCAGATCGGCGCAACCATCACGCACCGCGTCATGGCCAAGCTGTTCGAAGACCGCGGCGTCATCCTGGACCGCACCTACCAGCTCAACGTTGGCGGCAACATGGACTTCAAGAACATGCTTGAACGCGAACGCCTCGAGTCCAAGAAGATCTCCAAGACCCAGGCCGTCACCTCCAACACGTCCGCGAAACTCGCGGAACGCGACGTCCACATCGGCCCATCCGACTACGTTGGCTGGCTCGATGACCGCAAGTGGGCTTTCGTGCGCCTCGAAGGCCGCAACTTCGGCGACGCCCCGGTCTCGCTCGAATACAAGCTCGAAGTGTGGGACTCCCCGAACTCCGCCGGCGTCATCATCGACGCGATCCGCGCCGCCAAGATCGGCCTGGACCGCGGCATCAGCGGCCCGCTGCTGTCGGCATCCTCCTACTTCATGAAGTCCCCACCAGTGCAGGTCAACGACGAGCAGGCGCACGCCGACGTCGAAGCCTTCATCCGCGGCGAAAAGGACTCCTAAGCCGTTCTGAGCCCCAGCTAGGGCATACACATAACGATGCGGGCCGTCACCAACCATGGTGACGGCCCGCATCGCTTTAAGTAGGTGACGCTGTCAATAGGTGACCTAGGCGTCCTGGTCAGCTGTCCTGCTCAGCCCACCAGTCCAGCAGTTCCTGCTTCGCTTGCTCTTCCGAGACCGGCCCGCGGTCCAGGCGCCGATCCAGCAAGAACTTATAGGCCCGGCCCACAACAGGGCCTGGCTTAATGTCTAGGATCTCCATGATCTGCTGACCATTCAGGTCAGGGCGGATCGCGTCCAACGCCTCCTGCTCGGCGAGCTCCTCGATACGACGCTCCAGGTCGTCATACGCGTGCTCAAGACGCTCAGCCTTCCGGCGGTTCTGCGTCGTCACGTCAGAACGCGTCAGCAAATGCAGCCGGCTCAAAACATCGCCCGCATCATTCACGTAGCGGCGCACCGCCGAATCCGACCACGCGACATCCGCATACCCATAGAACCGCATGTGCAGCTCAACGAGCCGCACCACTGCCTTGATCGTCGCATTGTCATAACGCAACGCACGCAGGCGCTTCCGCGCCATCTTCGCGCCCACAATCTCGTGGTTGCGGAAACTCACCGCGCCATTTTCGAACCTGCGCGTGGCCGGCTTGCCGATGTCGTGCAGAAGCGCCGCCAAACGCAACACCAAGTCAGGGCCAGGCACCGCATCGTCCTCCGATGTGCCCTCATGGTCAATCGCCTGCCGCAAAACTGTCAACGAATGCTCATACACATCCTTGTGATGATGATTCGCGTCCGTAGCCATGCGCAACGCCGGCAACTCAGGGAGCACAAACTCAGCCAAGCCCGTCGAAACCATGACATCCAAGCCAGACGCCGGATCAGCACCCAACATCAACTTATTCAGCTCGTCCCGGACCCGCTCAGCAGACACAATCTCCAAACGCGACGCCATCTGCCGCATCGCTGCACGCTCCGGCCCAGCCAACTCAAAACCCAACTGAGACACAAAACGCGCGCCACGCATCATCCGCAACGGGTCATCCGAAAACGAAATCTCCGGACCAGACGGAGTACGCAAAACACCGGCCTTAACATCCGCACGCCCACCATACGGATCCACCAACTCAGCCGCCGGCAACCGCAACGCCATCGCGTTCACCGTGAAATCACGGCGAGCCAAATCATCCTCAAGCCGCTCACCAAAACGAACATGCGGCTTACGCGACCCCGCATCGTACACATCAGCCCGGTACGTAGTGATCTCAATATCCTCACCACGCTTACGCAACGCAATCGTGCCGAACTCACGGCCCACATCCCACGTCGCCTCAGCCCAACCCCGAACCACATCCAAAATCTGGTCCGGAGTCGCGTTCGTCGTGAAATCTAGATCCGGTGCGGCCCGGCCCAAAAACAGGTCACGCACCGGCCCACCCACCAGCGCCAACTCAAAACCAGCAGCCGTAAACCGCTCACCCAACTCCAGAGCAAGCGGCGGCAACTGCACATCACGTAGATCCATCACGCTCCTTATCTTTCCAGATACCGCGCAAAGAACCCGACGCGAACAAACCCAAATTACAGACAAACCGCACGACACACAGAGACCCACAAGCTGTATTAGCTAAAGTGTCGGATATGAGTGACCACGTTCCGAACCCACAGCGCCGCACACCGTTGACGGCCGCTTTGGCGTGGGAACGTACCCGAACCCTGCGCGCATCACAGCGCTTAACGCCCTCAACACCAACCGTTGAAGAGGTCTCCGCGGGCGGAATCGTGATCGATCCCGACTCCCACGACCTCCGCGTAGCGATCATCGCCCGCTACAACCGTGCAGGCCGCCTCGAATGGTGCCTCCCTAAAGGACACCCCGAAGGCCAAGAGACACACGAACAAGCCGCCGTACGAGAAATCGCAGAAGAAACCGGCATCCACGGGCAAATCCTCGCCCCGCTCGGTTCGATCGACTACTGGTTCATGGTGCCCCAATACCGGGTCCACAAAACCGTCCACCACTTCCTTTTAATCGCGACCGGCGGCGAACTCACCATCGAAAACGACCCCGATCACGAAGCCGTCGACGTCGCCTGGGTTCCGCTCATCGAACTCCCGCGCCGACTCACCTTCCTCAACGAACGCAGAATCGCCGAAATGGCTCGAGAGGTAATCGAGACGCATGAGCTCTGAGAGCACCACAACCTCGACGGGACACACAACCCCAGACCTCGCCAACGAAACACGAGAAGGGGCATCTGCGCGCCGCGGCAAAGCCGTAGCCCTCATGGCGTCCGGCACCCTCATCTCCCGCGTCCTCGGGTTCGTGCGAACAGCGATGCTCGCCATCGCGATCGGCTCAACAACATACGTGGCAGACATCTTCGAGAAATCGAACACGATGCCCACGATCATCTTCATGCTGCTAGCTGGCGGGGTTTTCAACGTCATCCTCGTGCCGCAGCTCATCAAAGCATCCAAGAACGCGGACCGCGGCAGCGAATACACGTCAAAGCTTCTAACCCTCACAATCCTCGTGATGGCGGCCATTACCGCAGTCCTGATGGCCGGGGCGCCTGCGCTCATCAGAATCCTGTCCGCGGGATGGTCCGAGCCCATGATCGCCCTCGGAACCATCTTCACGTACTGGTGCATGCCGCAAGTGTTCTTCTACGGGGTCTACGCCGTGGCAGGCCAGGTACTGAATGCGCACCACCGCTTCGGCGCCTACATGTGGGCTCCGGTCGCGAATAACGTCATTCAACTCGCCGCGCTCGGAACCTACCTCGCGATGTTCGGCGCATACGCCGGCAACTCCGAAGAGCACTTCGAGACCTGGTCCAGCACCCAAACCCTCGTCCTCGCAGGCGGGGCCACCGCGGGTGTGACTGCTCAAGCACTCGTGCTCTTGTGGCCTCTCAAGACACTCGGGCTCAAGCTACGGCCCAACTTTCGCTTCCGCGGAATGGGCCTGCGTAAAGTCGGCCGCATGGCCGCCTGGACACTGCTCGCCATGGCCATCGGCAACATCGTCAACCTCTACACCGGCAAGGTCGTCTCCGGCGCGACCGCGGTGCGCGCAGGCAACCCGTCCGTTCCAGGCGAAACCGCTTTCAACCAGGCGCAACTGATCGTCATCCTCCCGCACAGCCTCTTCGCGCTCTCCCTCGCCACTGTTCTGTTCAACGAGTTCTCCAACGCATTCAGCGAAAACCGGGCCAAAGACGTCGGGCCTCTGCTCTCACAAGGCCTACGCACCATCGCGGTCCCGATGTTGTTCTCCGCAGTCGCACTCATCACGCTGGCTGGGCCGCTCGGCCGCCTCTTCGGCGGCACAAGCATTCACGCCGAAGCCGCCGGCTCCGCAACCGCGATACTCATCGCCCTTATGGCCATCGGGCTGCCCTGGCAGTCCTACAACTTCTTCTTGATCCGCGTCTTCTACGCCAAAGAAGATACTTTTACGCCGATGCTGTTGCAAACCT
Organism: Pseudoglutamicibacter cumminsii; assembly: GCF_016907775.1. Taxonomy (NCBI): domain Bacteria; kingdom Bacillati; phylum Actinomycetota; class Actinomycetes; order Micrococcales; family Micrococcaceae; genus Pseudoglutamicibacter; species Pseudoglutamicibacter cumminsii. The sequence goes on from NZ_JAFBCO010000001.1 coordinate 937,994, forward strand.
TCTACTCGGCCCTCACCCTCACAGCAGCCATCGTCATCGCCTACACACTGCCGTGGGAAATCCGCGCCCAAGCGCTCTGCATCTCGTTCCCCATCGCACACATCTCACAGACCATCGTCGCCCACCTCACCATCCGCAAAAAATACGGAACCTACGGTGCGGGCAACGTCATCGGCCAATACATCAAAATCGGCTGGTGCGCCTTCCTCTCCGGCCTCATCGGCGCTGCCGTCGCCTACAGCCTCGGCGCCTACAGCTACGGGTGGGCCTGGAGCGGCTACCTACCAGCCATCACCACCATCGCCGCAACCGGCATCGTGATGCTAGCCGCCTACATCGGAATCCTCAAACTCGCCCGCATTCCAGAACTAGACGACTTCCTCGGGCCCGTGCTGCGCAAACTGAAGATCTCCCGCTAACGCGCCGCCGCTAAGCCACCCACCGAAACATCCCCGGTAACATAAACACTAAAGAAACAATCCCAACACCAAAGAACCAGCCCCAGCGCACCCACCAACGGAACCGCAAGGCTGGTCAAGTTCGAGGAGAAGACGTGTCGGAAGAGATCGACAGCGGCACCGTACTAGGCGGACGCTACGAGGTTGGCGAACTCATCGTCGCAACCGAAGAAGGCGACCGCGTATTCACCGGCACCGACCAAGTCCTCAACCGAACCGTGTCCATCCTCACGGCCGCACCTGCCAACGCGACCCGCCTCGCCGTCGCGGCCCGGGAAATCGCGATCGAAACCCGGCCATCACCCGTGCAGGTCCTCGACCTCGGCATCAGCCAGTCCACGACCTACCTCATCGCCGCCGACGCCGACGCAACCGACCTCCTCGACCTCGTCATCGAAAGCGCAACCCCCTACGTCGAACCCTTCATGACCGACACACTCGGTTCTGAAATCTTCGGTGAATCGCGCTCCCACGAGCCTCAGATCTACGACGACGACGCCGAATACTACGAAGAACTCGCGCACGAACAAGCACGCAAACCCCTGTTCTCCGGGTTCGCTGAACGCCTACGCAACCGCCACCACAAGAACGACGAAGCCGCTGACGAAGACCACCCCGAGATCACCGATCCAGACGAGGGCCGGCCAGAAAACCTCGGCTCACCAACGCTTCCACCGGTCGATCTATCGTCTGCCGGCACATCCGAAACCGAACCGAGCGGACCAATCGCAAGCGTTCCAACATCGGCCTCTGACGCGTCCCAAGAGTCCTCCCGCAACCGTGATGCGGACAACGACGCAGCTGAAGACGTAGACATTGCGGACATTCCAACCCAAGCCACCCCGGTTGTATCCGGTGGCCAAGTCAGCTCTGATATCGGTGCCGATACCGCGGATGTAGACACCGCGGAAAACCGGGCCGCAACGGACGCTGCCGCAGCAGGCGCTGGCGCTGCTTCCACGGGCGAAAGCCGCGAAGAAGCCGATGCGCGCGCAGCCCGCGAAGCCTATGAGCGCGACGGCGACATGCGTCCTGCTGCTCGTTTCCCTCGTCAGGCCCTTGGTAGCGCCGGCGCGGCTGGTGCTGGTGCAGCAGAAGCGGGCGCAGCCAACGCGAGTGCAGCGCATGCTGGTGGCGGCTCAGCAGGCGGGGCAGGCAACCGCGCGTTTGAGGAATCCGAACCTGAAGATAACGGCAACAAGTGGACCCGCGTCATCGTTGGTGGGTTGCTGGGTCTTCTGATGATTGGCGGCGTCGTGTTCGCAGTCGGCAACCTGACCAATGGCGGCAGCACACCAACACCAGCAGCTTCCAGCTCCGAACCAGGTGCCGAGAACTCCAAGGAACCATCTGAGTCAGAGTCCGCGTCGCCATCTGAGGATGCCAAGGACGTCGAACCGGAAATCGCATCCATCAGCCGCCTCGTTCCAGGCGCGCAGGATTTGAACGCTGACACCGATGGTGAGCTTCCGAAGGCGATCGACGGCTCTCCGGCAACCTCTTACCAGACCTACAGCTATTCGACGCCGCAGTTCGGTAACTACGCTAAGTCGATGGCGTTGGTGCTTGAGCTCAAGGAGTCCGCTCCCGTTAAGCAAATCAAGCTTGAAGGCTTGAATGGCGTGGGTGGCAACATGGAAATCCTTGTTGGTGACACCGAGAACATCGACGACGCCAAGGAAGCATATTCCGGCTCCTTCTCCGGGCCCACCCTTGAGGCTGGTCTCGGTAAGGGTGTTGAAGGCAAGTATGTTTTCGTCAACATCACAGAGCTGCCAAAGATCGCTAGCGGCGGTCCTGCCGGCCGACCATACGGCTTCACCGTGGCAGAGATCAACGTCAAGTAGCAATACCCCTGTTCAAGCCTGAAGCTTCTCGCGCCGCAGGGCGCGAGAAGCTTCAGGCTTGTTCTTTGCCTATGGAATAGCTGGCGGCCCTATCTTGTTTCCCTTAACGAGTATGGGTGGCCTGTACTGCTGTTTCCGCACCTCCCAGCGAGTTGCGAAATAGCGTGGGTTACCGGTCAAGATCTTGGACCTATGCCGTGTGGGTCCGCTATGAAAGGCCCTGTTACGTGAGCACTGAAAAGATTCATGACGTAGTTATTGTTGGTTCCGGACCTGCCGGCTACACAGCAGCTATTTACACAGCGCGTGCGGATCTGAAGCCCGTCGTGATCGCTAGCTCGGTAGATGCTGGTGGCGAGCTGATGAAGACCACTGAGATTGAAAATTTCCCTGGCTTCCCTGAAGCGATCATGGGTCCAGATTTGATGACGAACATGCAGCAGCAGGCTGAGCGCTTTGGTGCTGAAGTTATTTACGACGATGCGACAGCGCTTGAACTCGAAGGCGATGTCAAGAAGGTTGTGCTCTCCGATGGCACGATCTATCAGGCGCGTTCCGTTATCGTTGCTTCTGGCTCTGCTTATCGTGAGCTTGGGCTTGAGTCAGAGGCCCGGCTTACCGGCCATGGCGTGAGCTGGTGCGCAACCTGTGACGGTTTCTTCTTCCGCGACCAGGAGATTGTTGTTGTCGGTGGCGGGGATTCTGCGATGGAGGAAGCGCTTTTCCTCACTAAGTTCGCTTCTAAGGTCACCATCGTCCACCGTCGCGATTCCTTCCGTGCTTCGGAGATCATGGCCGAGCGTGCACTGAACCACCCATCCATCGAAGTCCGCTGGAACAGCGAGGTTGCTGAGATCCTTGGCGATGACAAAGTTTCCGGTGTTCGTGTGCGGGATGTAATTAACGGCGAAGAGTCTGTCATCGACGCTACCGGCGTTTTTATCGCGATCGGTTCCGATCCGCGCGTCTCTTTGGTCGCTGACCAGCTAGATATCACCGATGAAGGCACCATTGCTGTGGAGGGCCGTACGTCTAAGACCAAGATTCCTGGCGTCTTTGCCGCTGGCGATGTCGTTGACCCTACCTACCGACAGGCTATTACTGCAGCTGGTTCGGGTTGCACAGCGGCTATCGATGTAGAGCACTACCTCGCGTCACTTAAAGCAAGCTAACTAACTTTCTACGTTTCGATTCCAAAGGAGTACTCATGAGCAATGTTATCGATGTAACCGAAGCTGACTTCGAAGAGAAGGTTCTCAATAGCGACAAGACCGTCCTTGTGGATTTTTGGGCAGAATGGTGCGGTCCATGCCGCGCACTGGGACCGGTTCTTGAAGAGATCCAGGAAGAGAACAGCGACAAGCTTCAGGTTGTCAAGGTTAACGTTGACGAGAACCAAGGCATTGCCGCTAAGTATGGAATCACTTCGATTCCTGCTGTCTTCGCTTTCAAGGGTGGCGAGCACGTAGGTACCTCAATCGGTGCGAAGCCTAAGGCTCAGCTGCTCGATGCGTTCAAGGAGCACATCTGATCGTTTGCACGGGCTCATCTGGCCCCCTATGTTTCACGTGAAACATAGCTAATTCATCCTGTTGTTACACGTGAAACACAAAGGGAGGCAGTTCCAAATGGAGCTGCCTCCCTTTTGTTTAGGGCTCTATGAGTTCCTAGCCTTCAGAGGCGCTTTCGCCCTTGATGATTCCCATAATGCGGTTCAGATCGTCTACGGACGCGAAATCGATCTGAACGCGCCCCTTACGAGCTCCCAGAGTGATCTTGACGTTAGTCTCGAGGCGATCCTGAAGTTCGTTGGCATAGAAATCTAAACGCTCCTGACGACGTGGCTCAGCTACACGACGACGCTTTGGAGTTTCACCTTGCCGCTCCATGACCTGAGCTAGTTCTTCGGTAGCTCGAACGGAGAGTCCCTCGTTCACGACACGCTGGGCGAGCTTCTCCATATCCTCTGTACGTCTCAGTGAAAGAATTGCGCGTGCATGGCCGGCCGAGAGCACACCTGCAGCGACTCGCCGCTGTACAAGAGCGGGCAGTCTCAGGAGGCGGATTGTGTTAGAGATCTGTGGCCTCGAACGGCCAATGCGCTCTGAAAGTTCTTCCTGCGTACAATCAAACTCAGCCATCAACTGTTGATATGCAGCAGCTTCTTCAAGCGGATTTAGTTGGGAGCGGTGAAGGTTTTCTAGGAGAGCATCCCTCAACAGATCAGCGTCATCGGTCTCTCGGATGATCGCTGGGATGACGTCAAATCCAGCTTTCTGTGTCGCACGCCAGCGACGTTCACCCATGACCAGTTCATACTTAGGATCGCCGTCTTCCCGTGATGGGCGTACGACAACCGGTTGAAGCAGACCGATTTCTTTAATTGAATGAACGAGTTCTGCAAGCTCATCCTCGTCGAAGACTTGGCGAGGCTGCTTACGGTTTGGATGAATATCCTTTACAGAAACTTCCATGAACGTAGCGCCTGGTACGGGTACGAGCGCGTCGTTTTCATCTGCGATAATGTCCGGTTCTACATTTACAGTAAGTTCTGTTTCACGTGAAACATTGCCACGAGCCTTAGGTGAGAGCACGTCTGGCATCGCCTTACGTGACTTCGCGACCTTATTCTGCGTTCGTGCCTTCGTTGCAGTTTTATCTTCGGTGACAGCTCGATCTGCCTCCGTAGTGAAGAAGAAGTCCACTGGTCGCCTGTTGGAAGCAGTTTTTGGTTTTGTACTGGACTTATCAGGGGCGGACGTAGCCTTGCGTGTTTCACGTGAAACACCAGCGTTCTTAGTAGGCGATTTAGTGTTGACACTAGTTGTCGACTTGGAAGCAGCCTTCTTACTCTTTGATTTATCTGTACCGGTCGACACTACTGACTTGGAAGGAGTCTTAGTCTTGTTTACGGAAGTGGTACCTGTGGCCGCTGAGACGGAAGTCGTATCAGGATCCGCTTTGCTCGTGACGACGTCGTCTGTTATGTCCGGTTCTTGTGTGCTTCCCGCGCTGGATCCAATGAGAGCCCCGAGCCCTCGTCCAAGGCCGCGTCTACGTGGTGGTGCCATGTGTTTCTCCTTCACTCGGCTTCCAGTTTATCGCCAACTACATACGTTTGCTGGAACTACTTCGTTCAATTCGCTTGCTGTTCCATATAAGGTGCTGGACTATACGGAGGCAGTCCACGCGATCCTTGCGATCATTGGGCCAGAGTCACTAAACCCGTCTATCTCATAGGCGAACGGTTACCAGTTATTACAACAAGCGCTTTGGCATTGCGCGGCCGTTTCACGTGAAACAATGACATGACTCTGGAGTCGTTACCAGCTTCACACAATATATTGTGGCTGTTACAGAAGCAGAACGGCTAGGGTCGTCTGCGATGATACGTCCGGTTGTACCGTCGGTTCATAACGTAGTCATCGGAAGCAGAACCTTATCTAGGTTTACTGCACCGCCTCGGTTGTTTGCTTTCTCGAAAGGAAGTCTGGATCCCTCGAAGTCTAGCCAACAGCCATTGCTCGGTACTATTAGAAGATCAGGCGTCACTCACCAAAGCCTTGTTGACTCTGCAGCAGCGCCGATGATCACTCACGTGACGAACCCTAGAGTTGCTTTACATGGAGCGCTCGCTCCCAGCGTAGATGAGCGAAGTGTTGTGTGGGACTCTATAAAAGGGCCCAGCCTGCCGGAATGAATCGCGTTGCCGAAGGCGCCAGGTACTCGGCTATAGTCCACGAATAGTTCTCTCGCTATGTTTCACGTGAAACACGCATATAAAACGACTCACGCCTCATACTCAAAAAGACTCCACACGCTCGAAGGTGCGGAAACAAGAATCCCACTCAGAATGGGACATTCTTCCCTTCCCTAGGTCAGGTAAGGTCCTCGACTCGCAGAGAAGGCGACTTGAAGCTCTAAAGCTTCCTAATAAATCTGGTTAGTTTGATTTTGATAACAGTTCGCGAGCGACGGCCTGATAGGCCAAAGACCCGGTAGAAGACGGGTCATATGTGAGAACAGTCTGCTGAAAACTCGGTGCCTCAGAGATACGAACCGAACGCGGAATGACAGACTCCAGCGCTTGCTGTGGGAAGTGCTCACGGACCTCTTGCGCGACCTGCGCAGACAAGTTTGTGCGGCCGTCGTACATAGTCAGCAAAATCGCACTCACAACAAGCTCAGGATTCATGTGTTCACGGATCAACTCGATGTTGCTCAGCAACTGGCTCAAACCCTCAAGCGCATAGTATTCGCTCTGAATCGGGATCAAAACCTCACGAGCAGCTACGAACGCATTAACCGTCAACAGACCCAACGAAGGCGGACAGTCAATGAAAACGAAATCCAGCCGCGGCAGCCCAATCTCTTCACGATAGGCGGCGTAGTTATCAATCGCCTGAGCCAATCGGCGGTCACGGTCCTCCAAAGAGACCAGTTCAATCTCGGCTCCCGCGAGATCGATCGTCGCAGGAGCAACAACCAAGTTCTCAACGTCAGGGCAGTCCTGGACCACCTCAGCCAGCGGAGTCCCCTCGATCAAGACATCATAGGTTGATGCAACATCAGAATGGTGGGGGATATTCAACGCAGTCGAAGCATTGCCCTGGGGATCGTTATCAATCACCAAAACGTGCATACCCTGCAAGGCCAGCGCGGCAGCCAAGTTAACGGTCGTCGTCGTCTTGCCGACGCCACCCTTCTGGTTACTTACAGTGATGATCCGCGTACTCTTAGGACGTCCCTTAGAACCCTTGCGGCGAGAACCTCCAGAGGCAGAACGCGACGCACCAACAGCATCGTTGTCGGCATGCTTCCTATCTGCCATTCCAGAGCCTCTCTTCCTTAACCTACAGAGTCCACACTAGCGAGGATCAACCGTAACGCGCACAACAGTAGACGGCTCGGCGAGCCATTCCTCACCCACAGTTTCAATACGCACGTCTCGACCCTTATATTTACGGATCACCTTAGCGGCCTTCTCAACCTCAGCGGCGGCTGAACGGCCCTTCAACGCGATCAGCTCACCACCACCGCGCATCAACGGCAAAGTTAACGGGACAAGCTGCCGCATCGCAGTCACAGCACGTGCCGTCACCACATCAACATCCAGCGTCTCCGCCATCTGCTCAGCGCGGGCCTGCACCACGTCGACCCTGTCACTCAGACCCAGATCTTCGACGACCTCATCAAGCCACAGGCAACGACGCTGAAGCGGCTCAATCAGAACAAGCGTCAAGTCAGGGCGCGCCAAAGCCAAAACCAGACCAGGCAAGCCGGCGCCAGAGCCGACGTCAGCAACCAGGGCGCCTTCAGGCATCACATCTGCCAATGCCGCACAGTTCAGAACATGTCGCGACCACAAAATAGGGATCTCGCGCGGACCAATAAGCCCACGTTCAATACCGGATGAGGCCAAATGCCCAACATAGCGTTGAGCCAGCTCAGACCGCTCACCAAAATAATGCTCGACCGCCGGGAGCTCATCCGCGCTTGGACGCGGAGCATCCTCAGGGGCTACCGCGATCTCAGACGAATCAACACGCGGGCCTTCAGGTCCAGTACCTGGGCGGCGCGGCTCATCATCAGCATCACGATGCTGCTTCGGCGAGCTGTGCGACATCATTAGTCTTCGTCCTCAGCAGGATGCACGACGACGTGGCGACGTGAACCTTCACCCTCAGATTCAGAAACGAGACCGGCATCGGCAATGACGTCGTGCACGATCTTGCGTTCATAAGGCGTCATCGGTTCCAAGGCTTCCGCTTCACCGGAAGCATTGACCGCCTCAATAGCCTTCTTAGCGATCACCTTGAGCTCTTCACCGCGTTCCTTACGGTAACCGGCAATATCAAGAACGAAACGCGAACGCTGACCAGTGTGCGCCAGAACCGACAACCGAGTCAGTTCCTGCAACGCATCCAAGACGCGGCCGTCACGGCCCACGAGTTCCTGAAGATCCGCATCGTCTTCTTCGGTCTCTACCGAAACATAGACCCGGCCACCGCGGACCTCAATGTCGATGTCGCCGTCAAGGTCAGCGATATCCAGCAGCTCTTCGAGGTAGTCGGCCGCGGCGTCGCCTTCCTCTTCGAGGCGCTGCATCGTCAAAGACTTACCGTTCCCACGCTGAGGCGGAGCATCGTCCGACGCGTGCTCCGTTTCGGTCTCAGGGGTGGCTTCAAGATCCTGCAACTGTTCGTCCTTCATCACTTACGCTTCTTCCGGTTCTTACGCTGCGGCTGGACGCGCTGGCCACGCACGTGCGTCTGGTTAGTCTTAGTGTTCTCTTCCTGAGCAGGCTTACCCTTCTCACCAATCGGCGGAAGGCCACGTGCTGCACGACGGATGTTGAGTTCCTTTTCCGCAAGCGAGCCAGGGGTTGGGTTGCGCTTGATAACCCACATCTGCTGGCCGAGAACCCACAGGTTCGTTGCAGTCCAGTAAACCAGCAGACCCAATGGGAAGTTAATACCACCGATACCGAAGACGATCGGCAGGAAGTACAGCATCATGCGCTGCTGGCGTGCGAACTGGCCCTGCTGTGCTTCCGGGGTCATGTTCTTAGTCATCAGCTGACGCTGCGTGTAGAACATGAGGCCAACCATCGCGAGGATCAGAACGATCGCGACGATGATGACAGAGACGTTCGGGGAATCGCTACCGAGTGTCCCCACGAACGTGTCGGAGAGGCGAGCGCCAAAGATCTTCGCGTCGTGGAAGGAGCGGACCTTCTCAGCGGACAGTGCTGCGATGTTGTCGTTATCGTTAGCGGCGCGTGCGGAACCGTTCAGCACCTGGAACAGCGCGAAGAAGAACGGCATCTGGATCAGAAGCGGCATACACGATGCGAACATCGATGTGTTGTGCTTCTTGAACAGTGCACGCTGTTCGGCAAGCATCGCCTGCTGCGAGAGCTGATCTCGCTTGCCCTTGTACTTCTGTTGGAGCTTGCGTAGCTCTGGCTGCACTACCTGCATTGCGCGCTGGGCACGGATCTGGCGCGCGAACACTGGGATCAGGGCCGCACGAACGATGACTGTCACCAGAACGATCGCGAGCGTCCAGGTCCAACCGGAGTCTGGGTCGAGCCCGAGGAAGCTAAACAGGCTGTGGAACATGTCCATGAGGAAGGACATGACCCAGCGGAACGGGGTCAGTAGCCAGTTAAAGAAATTCATAAAGCGCCGCTTTACTCCTTGGCCGCGGTGTGCGGCTGAGATGAATGCAGGGGATGGTTCAACACTATGATCTTCGGTACCTTCGACTCAGGCCAAATCCGTTTGCCGGGTGGCACTGGGTCGATTCCCCCTTTGGTCCATGGGTTGCACCGAGCGATTCTCGATACGGTGAGCCATGATCCTTTGACTGCACCGTGGCTTGTTACTGCTTCTAGCCCGTAGGCGGAGCAGGTTGGGTAGTAGGGGCAGACGTCTCCGTAGAGCGGGGAGATCACTTGCCGCCACAGTTTGATGAAGCCGATGATGATGTTGCGTGGAATGTCCACGATGTGGCGCCACCAAGGCACGGAAGGTGCTTGATCGTCGGGGACGATGGGGGCTGGGCCGAGCTGCTCCGCGAGGCTACGTTCGTCAGCAGGTTTGCTGTGGTCGCCGCGGTTTCGATCCGTTGCGTGGGCGTGCTCGTGGTAGGCACGTGCTGCACGTTCGTTTTTATTGGGTGCCACGTATGTCCACCCCGATTCTGCGTAGTCCGTTGCGGAGGTCCTTGTTAAGGGTGTTGTAGTCTGTGTTCGCTGCGGCGGGTAGGCCGCGGACTACGACGTCGTGGTTTGGGATGCCTTCTTTGATGATTTCCCATGCGCTCGCGCGTAGTCGCCGTTTGACTTTGTTTCGTACTGCCGCGTTGCCTACTTTTTTGGAAACGATGAATCCGAAGCGTGGCACGGAGTTATCGGTTGGTGTCGCAAAGACGACGACGTTCCGGCACCCTTTACGGGTACCGGAACGCATCACGTTTCGCAGTTCATTGCCTTTGCGCACTCGATGTTGTTGTGGGAGCACGAAAACACCCGTTGATGGGTTCGCTTGAGCTGACCCGGGACCGTGTGGTTCCGAGTGGCGACTCAGGCGGGTTAGGCAGAGATGCTCTTACGACCCTTGTTGCGGCGGGTCGAGAGGATTGCGCGGCCGGCGCGGGTGCGCATGCGCAGGCGGAAGCCGTGCTTCTTGCTGCGGCGGCGGTTGTTCGGCTGGAAAGTCCGCTTGGTCACGTTGAACACTCCATGACGTCAGTTAGGGCATCGTCCGTTGTGCCTTGGGGAAGTAACGGGATGGATGCGTTGTATCACGTTTACAACCGTGCTCTAACGAGGACTAACCGGAACGTTTTTGGTCCGTTTGGCCAGTGCATTGTCAGGTATTCGGGTGCGCCTTTTGGGCACGCCGCATAGCACGGAACTGATCCATAATAGCGAGTTTGTTTGCGTCAGGTCAAACTCGGGTTAGGTAGATCACCATTGGGAGCGCGTTCTGGTGGTGACTGCTGAGTTCGGCTGACGCTTGTGCGTGCTTTGGTGTCGTCGTCATGCCAGGCAAATGACAATCCGTCTGCCTTCTTTTCACACCCTGTTCACCAAAGTTATCCACAACTTGGGGACAACCCTGAGGATATCTTGCTTTTTCAGGCCTAGTTATCCCCAATTCACTGTGCATAAGTTCGGCATCCTGTGGCAAACCCGGGTACGGTAGTGCTGATAGGCCTACCGCATAGACTGATGGTGCCGTAGGCTCAGCTGTGTGTTTGCTGTGCACCTCGAGACTGTCCGGTGACGGGTCTCATGAGCCGGCAAAACTCACGTGATCTATGCGCTAACGGAAGGGAAACTGTGATGAGCACTCAGGACGCAGCTGCCGATCAGTGGCGGCAAGTGGTCCAAGAGCTGCGTTCAGACTCACGAGTGACCCCTCGCCAACGCGGATACCTCGAGCTAGCGCAGCCACAAGGCCGTGTGGGAACGACATTCCTCGTCGCAGTCCCCAACGAGCTCACGCGTGACGCGATCCAGAACGGCATGAGCGAACCGCTCGATGACGCGCTACGCACCGTTTTTGGTCAAGACATGCTGTGCGCGTTCTCGATCGACACCGCGATCAAAACACACGCTAGCGATAACGAAACAACCTCTCCTGACAACGCCGAGTCACAGTTCGCTGAATCCAACGCATCTTCAGCGAACGTGGATCCGCGACTTCGTTTCGATCGCGGCGAATACGACGATCGCGGCGAATATGCTCCATCGGAACGGCACCGCGAGAACTTCAACCAGCAAGAGTTCGATAGCGGCCGCTACAAGAAGAACGACCAGTACCAGGACGAGCACGAAGAGTCCTCTCAATATCCGCAGGATAACGGCGAATTCGTACGCTCAGAGGCCGATGTGCAGCGTTTCCAGCGAGCTGCTGAAAGGCTCGATGCAAGCCAGGGCGAGTCGGTGCCCGTAGCGCAGCGGCCTGCTGTACGTCCAGTGCCGCAACCGCCATCGACCTCGGCTGAATTTGGGCGTCTAAACCCTAAGTATGTTTTTGATTCGTTCGTGATCGGTTCTACAAACAAGTTCGCGCACGCGGCTGCAGTTGCTGTGGCGGAGGCCCCTGCCAGGGCGTACAACCCCTTATTCATTTACGGTGGTTCGGGGCTTGGAAAGACGCACTTATTGCACGCCATCGGACACTATGCACGCGATCTGTACCGCGGCATCCGTGTTCGCTACGTCAACTCTGAAGAATTCACTAACGACTTCATCAACTCGATTCGTGATGACGAAGGTACGAGCTTCAAGGCGATGTACCGCAACGTCGACATCCTGTTGATTGACGACATCCAATTCCTCGCGAACAAGGACGCAACGCAGGAAGAGTTCTTCCACACGTTCAACGCGTTGCACAACCACAATAAGCAGGTAGTGATCACCTCTGATCTGCCGCCAAAACAGCTTTCAGGCTTTGAAGAACGCCTGCGTTCACGCTTCGCTTCGGGGGTCACCACTGATATTCAGCCGCCGGAGCTTGAAACGCGTATCGCGATTCTGCGTAAGAAGGCCGAGGCCGAGGGCCTTTCGGTACCGCCGGAAGTCATGGAAGCCATCGCCTCGAAGATTTCCACGAACATTCGTGAACTTGAAGGTGCACTGATTCGTGTGACCGCCTACGCATCGTTGAACCGCCAGCCGGTCACGTTGGAAACTGCGGAGCACGTCCTCAAAGACCTCATTACAGATGAGGGAGCGCAAACGCTCACGCCAGAGACGATCATTCACACGACTGCAGAGTATTTCGACTTCACAGTGGCTGAGCTCAACTCGAAGTCGCGCACCCGTGCTTTGGTCACCGCACGTCAGATCGCCATGTATCTGTTGCGTGAGCTCACTGAAATGTCGCTGCCCAAGATCGGTGAATTGATGGGCGGCCGCGACCACACGACCGTGATCCATGCTGAACGCAAGATTCGCGAGCTCATGGCTGAACGGCGCGAGGTTTACAACCAGGTCACCGAATTGACCAACATGATGCGTCAGCAGCAGCGGGATTAACCCTGTATTCACGCGACTAAATCGCATATTTTCTGTAGTTATCCGCAAGAACTGTGCATATGTCTGTGGATAACTGTGGATAAAGCCGGTTTCTTGCGGATAGTTGTTATAGCGCCCTACGTCCTGCACAGCTATGAGGATGAAACCCTAGAGTTTCTCCACATGTTATCCACACCTCGTGGATAGCGAAAACAAGCCGATCAGGCAGGTTTTGCACAAACTCCACAACGGTTACTACTACCCCCGCCTTTAAACATCCCTCCAAATTACATTTTGTGATTCGATGCTTCCGGGACGGGCACTCCAAGGTCATGTCTCACGAAATTCTGTAGCCGTATGCAGCCCCATGATTTTGCAAGCTCACAATGACCTCCTCCTGTGAACCAGGTAGGCTAAACCCGTGCCCTATGTGACTTTTGAGCACAGGAGTGAACCTCATACCGCTCCGAGGCTTGAAATTTAGGGAATCTTAGGGCCTCGTATTTGCATCGGAAGGTGAATCTGTGAAGATCAGCGTGGATCGTGATGTGCTCACTGAAGCCGTGACTTGGACTGCTCGGGCATTGGCACCTCGTCCAGCGACCCCAGTGCTTTCCGGCATTTTGATCACAGCTGCAAACAACACTCTGACGTTTGAAGCTTTCGACTACACGACCTCAGCTCACCTCGATGTAGACGCCAGCATCGAAACTGAAGGTTCTGTGCTTGTCTCAGGCAAGATGCTTGCCGACATCGCGCGCACGCTTCCTGCAGCTCCAGTGACGCTTGAACTGGAGAATTCCAAGCTCACGGTTTCGTGTGGACGTTCCCGCTTCCACTTGGCGACCATGCCCGTGGATGAGTACCCGACTTTGCCTCAGATGCCAGAGGTTTTGGGCACGGTTGATGGATCGGAGTTCGCTCGCGCTGTTTCTCAGGTTTCGGTTGCTGCAGCTCGTGATGAGACCTTGCCGATTCTGACCGGAATCAAGGTTGAGTTTGAAGACGACACGATGACGTTGTTAGCCACGGACCGTTATCGTCTGGCGATGCGTGAGATGAACTGGAAGCCTGCGGCTTCCAGCGTTTCAACCTCTGCCCTTGTGAAGTCCAAGACGCTGTCCGATGTGGCAAAAACCTTGGGCTCGGCCGGTGAACTCAGCATTTGCATGGAGGAAAACGGCGACATCATTGGTTTCGTTTCGGGTTCGCGCCGCACTACAACTCTGTTGGTGGATGGTGACTACCCGAAGATCCGTTCGCTGTTCCCTGAAGAGTCGCTCATCTATGCCTCGGTTTCTACGTCGGAACTGATCGAGGCAGTTCGTCGCGTATCGATTGTTGCTGAGCGCAATTCTCCTGTGCGTCTTCAGTTCTCTGATGCCCAGGTGTCTCTTGATGCTGGCTCAGGCGAGGAAGCCCAGGCTGAAGAAGCCATTGAAAGCCAGCTCAATGGTGAGGACATCACGGTTGCGTTCAACCCTCCGTTCCTCTCGGAAGGTTTGTCGGCGTTCGATACCGATAACGTCCAGTTCGCGTTCACTACCGCGCCTAAGCCTGCAATGCTTACCGCGCTCGATCAGGAAAGCGGCCAGCCGGATATGTCTTTCCGCTATTTGGTGATGCCGGTGCGTCTGCCTAACGCGTGATGCTTAGGTGTTTCTGAACCATCTTTCGCTGCACGATTTCCGCACGTATCAGCACCTTGATCTGCCGTTAGGTCCTGGAACGACTGTGCTGGTCGGCCCGAATGGTGTGGGCAAAACCAACATCGTTGAGGCGATCGGTTATTTGGCCACGCAGGATTCTCACCGTGTGAGCCAGGATGCGCCGTTGGTGCGTTTCGGGGCGGAGCGTGCGTTGATCGCGGGGCAAGTGAACCGTGGTGACCGGTTGACGCGTATTGAGGTTGAGATTAATCCTCGCCGCAGGAACCGGGCACGCATCAATCGCGCCGATTTTGCCCGGGCACGTGAGGCGTTGGGTGTTTTCCGTTCGATCTTGTTCGCGCCGGAAGACCTCGAGTTGGTCAAGGGTGAGCCTGAGATGCGGCGGAGGTTCCTGGATGATCTTGTGGTTCAGCTTCGCCCGGATCAGGCCGCGGCTCGCAATGATTTTGAGCGGGTACTGCGTCAACGTAACGCGCTTTTGAAGTCGGCTCGCGCATCGGGCAGTTTTACTGAGGCGCATGAGGCGACGCTCGATGTGTGGGACATGCATTTTGCGCAGGCCGCGGCTCCGCTTTTGCGCAACAGGATTCACGTTGCAAAGTTGTTGGCTCCACATGTTGCGGAAGCCTATTCGGAACTCACGAACGGAGCTAAGGCGGCCACGTTGCGTTATTTCGCCACGGTGGTTGATGAGGCTGAACAACTGGGTTCCGTTGACGGTCCGGTTGCGGCAGAGACGTTGTTGACTCCTGACATGGTGCATCTGGCTGACGTGGTGAGCCGCGCGCTAGAGGCCGCCCGCCCACGAGATATTGAACGCGGCACCACAACTGTTGGCCCGCATCGTGATGACGTGATGTTCGGTTTGGGGCAGGCTCCCGCGAAGGGTTTTGCTTCGCATGGTGAGACGTGGTCGTTGGCATTGGCGTTGCGGCTCGCGGCGTTCAGGGTTTTGATCGAGGACGATCCGTCTGATGCCGCGCGTCCAGTGTTGATTTTGGATGATGTTTTCGCTGAGTTGGATGAGTTCCGACGGCAGCGTTTGGTAGCTGCGTTGGCGGATGCCGAGCAGGTTTTGGTGACTGCGGCTGTAGGCAGTGAGATTCCTGAAGTTTTGGATGCGACGGTGGTGCGGGTTTCCCCGGGGGAGGTGACGTTGGATGACGCGGGAGATTCGTGAGCGGGGTGGCACTGAACCGGGTGAGGTTGAACTGGGTGACGTTGAGCCGGATGAGCTTGAGGCTGGCGCTGTTGACGCGTTGATGGACGATGCCCCGACGGTGGCGTTGGCTCGGGCGCGTCAGTTGGCTTTGCAGCAGGGCGATGTGCGCAGGGATGCCGCGATGGTTCAGCGGGCTAAGGAGAAGGCTCGGGCTCGGAAGGCGCGTAGGGCTCGGTGGGATGATCCCGAGGCTGGTGGTCGTGATCCGGTGGGGCTGGGGTCCTTGCTAGAAGGCATGATGCGTGCGCGGGGCTGGTCTGAGCCGGTTGCGGTGGGTTCTGTTGTGGCTCGGTGGCCTGAGATTGTGGGGCCGGAGGTTGCGGCCCATGCGGTTCCGGAGTCTTTTGAGGATTCGGTTGTGGTGGTGCGGTGTTCGTCGACGGCCTGGGCGACGAATTTGCAGTTGATGCAGCATGATTTGTTGAAGCGTTTGGATGCCGCGGTAGGGCATGGTGTGGTGACGCAGATTAGGGTCTTAGGGCCGGCTGCGCCGTCGTGGCGTAAGGGTCCGCGGATTGCGCCGGGTGGGCGCGGTCCGCGGGATACGTATGGGTGATGTATGGGGAGCACGTTCTGGTGCCGCGAATCCCGCTCAATCGGTTTTGCGGGGATGGAGTAGCTAGAGGGGATTCCCTACATGTACGGACATGGATCGTGTCTGAGGGGCGTTTGCGGGCCTGCTAAGGCCGCGGGCGTTCGCATTCCGCGCTAGAATGGATCTAAATCGGCGCTTTTGCGTGCCCGCGTGCTGTTTGTGGTGCGCGGGGAGCAGGCGTTTGCAGTACGTATTCGAAGAACTGGGAGTACCGTGGCGGAGGATATCCAGCCGGAGAACGGCGTTTCGGAGCACCATGAGGGGTCTGCTGGGCAGGCGCATGGTGAGGCACATGAAGGCACCGGTCATGTGGGGAACCGTAAGGTGACCGAGGAATATGGTGCGTCTGCGATTACGGTGCTTGAGGGCCTCGAGGCTGTACGTAAGCGCCCCGGCATGTACATCGGTTCTACTGGCCCGCGTGGTTTGCACCACCTCGTGTATGAGGTCGTGGACAACTCGGTTGATGAGGCGTTGGCGGGTTATGCGGATACGATCCGCGTGACGTTGCAGGGCGATGGTGGCGTCCGTGTTGAGGATAACGGCCGTGGTATTCCGGTGGATATGCACCCTACGGAGGGTCGTCCGACCGTCGAGGTCGTTATGACGATTTTGCACGCTGGCGGTAAGTTCGGCGGTGGCGGTTACGCGGTTTCGGGTGGTCTTCACGGTGTTGGTATTTCGGTTGTGAACGCGCTTTCGCGCCGCATCGATACGTGCGTTAAGCGTCAGGGCTATAAGTGGAATGTGTCGTTTGAGAATGGCGGCCATGTTGTTGGTGAGGGCCTGACTCGTGGCGCTGAGACCGATGAGACGGGAACGATTCAGACGTTCTACCCGGATCCGGAGATTTTCGAATCGGTTGAGTTCGATTTTGAGACCCTGCGTGCGCGCCTGCAACAGATGGCGTTCCTGAATAAGGGTTTGCGCATCATCTTGACGGATGAGCGCAGCCTTGATGACGCGGGCGATGAGGTTGTTGATGACGCGGTTGCCGATGCGGAGGCAACTGAGGCTGAGAAGCAGCCGCAGCATCGCACGGTGGATTACAAGTACGACGAGGGCTTGCTTGATTACGTCAAGTTCCTGAATGCGTCGAAGAAGGCCGAGCTGATCCACGAAGATGTGATCGCTTTTGAGGCTGAGGACACCGACCGGAAGATTTCGGTTGAGATCGCGATGCAGTGGACGTCGGCGTATTCGGAGTCGGTGCACACGTATGCGAACACGATTAACACTCATGAGGGCGGTACTCATGAGGAGGGTTTCCGTGCCGCGTTGACGTCGCTGATCAACCGTTATGCTCGTGAGAACAACCTTCTGAAGGAGAAGGACGAGAACCTCACGGGTGACGATATCCGTGAGGGTCTGACCGCGGTGGTTTCGGTCAAGCTGGGTGAACCTCAGTTTGAGGGTCAGACGAAGACCAAGCTGGGTAACTCGATTGCGCGTGGTTTTGTGCAGGGTGTTATTCACGATGGCCTGGGTGACTGGCTTGAGCGTAACCCGATGCCGGCGCGGGATGTGATCCGTAAGGCGATGCTTTCGGCGCAGGCGCGTATGGCCGCGCGGAAGGCGCGTGATCAGGCGCGTCGTAAGTCTCCGTTGGAGACGTTCGGTATGCCGGGTAAGTTGTCGGATTGCTCGTCGAAGAACCCTTCCGAGTGCGAGATTTACATTGTTGAGGGTGACTCCGCGGGCGGTTCCGCGAAGCGTGGACGTGATCCGCGGACGCAGGCGATTTTGCCTCTGCGTGGCAAGATCCTCAACGTTGAGCGTGCGCGTTTGGATAAGGCGTTGGCGAACCGTGAGGTTCAGTCGATGATCACCGCGTTCGGCACGAACATCGGTGAGGAGTTCGATATCGAGAAGCTGCGCTATCACAAGATTGTGTTGATGGCGGATGCCGATGTTGATGGTCAGCACATCACCACGTTGCTGTTGACGGTGTTGTTCCGTTTCATGCGTCCGTTGATTGAGCGCGGTTATGTGTATTTGGCGCAGCCGCCGCTGTATCGCATCAAGTGGTCGAATGCTCCGCACGATTATGTGTTCACTGACGCTGAGCGTGATGAGGCGTTGGAGAAGGGCCGGGCTGCTGGCCAGCGTTTGCCTAAGGATAATGCGATTCAGCGTTATAAGGGTTTGGGCGAGATGGATTATTCGGAGTTGTGGGATACAACCATGAACCCGGAGTTCCGTACGTTGAAGCAGGTCACGATGGATGATGCTGCTGCTGTGGATCAGGTGTTTTCTGTTCTGATGGGTGAGGACGTTGAGTCTCGCCGTGAGTTCATTCAGCAGAATGCCCGTGATGTGAGGTTCCTGGATATTTAGGTTCGTCAGGGTGCACGGCGCTGCATGGTGTGAACCGACGATGTGGTTGTCACGGTGGCGTTGTTGCTGAGGAAGACTTTTGGACGTTGAGGCTAAGGAAGAAGCTGTAATTCGATGAGCGAGAACAACACTCCTGATCCGGATGTGAATGCTGAGGGCGCTGGAGAGTCTTTGGCTCCTGCGGTGGTTGCTGGTGACCGTGTTTCGCAGGTTGATCTGCAGACTGAGATGCAGCAGTCGTATCTTGACTATGCGATGGCTGTCATTGTTGGTCGTGCGTTGCCGGATGTGCGTGATGGTTTGAAGCCGGTTCACCGTCGCGTGATTTATGCGATGTATGACGGTGGGTATCGTCCGGACCGCGGGTTCAACAAGTGTGCCCGTGTTGTTGGTGAGGTGATGGGTCACTTCCACCCGCACGGTGACTCCGCGATTTATGACACGTTGGTGCGTCTGACTCAGGACTGGGTCATGCGTTATCCGTTGGCTACGGGTCAGGGTAACTTCGGTTCGCCGGGTAACGATGGTGCTGCGGCTCCTCGTTATACGGAGACGAAGATGGCTCCGTTGGCTATGGAGATGGTGCGGGATATCCACGAGGACACCGTGGATTTCATGCCGAACTATGACGGTAAGAACCAGGAGCCGACTGTTTTGCCGGCTCGTTTCCCGAACCTGTTGGCTAATGGTTCGGCTGGTATTGCCGTTGGTATGGCTACGAATATTCCTCCGCATAATATGCGTGAGTTGGCCGATGGTGTGCAGTGGGCGCTGCAGCATCCGGATGCGAGCCGTGAGGAGTTGCTTGAGGCGCTGATGCAGCGCATTCAGGGTCCGGACTTCCCTACGGGCGCCCGCATTTTGGGCCGTAAGGGTATTGAGGATATGTACCGCACTGGTCGCGGTTCTATCCCGATGCGTGCGGTGGTTAATGTTGAGGAGATCGACGGCCGTACGTGCTTGGTTGTGACTGAGCTTCCGTATCAGGCGAACCCGGATAATTTGGCGATCAAGATCGCTGATCTTGTGAAGGACCACAAGATTCAGGGCATCGCTGATTTGCGTGATGAGACCTCTGGCCGTACTGGTCAGCGTTTGGTGATTGTTCTGAAGCGGGATGCTGTTCCGAAGGTTGTTTTGAACAACCTGTATAAGCACACTGAGCTGCAGCAGAACTTCTCGGCGAATATGTTGGCGCTCGTGGATGGTGTTCCTCGGACGCTTTCGCTGGATGCGTTCATTATTCACTGGATTAATCACCAGATCGATGTGATTGTCCGCCGCACTAAGCACCGTTTGAAGAAGGCCAAGGCTTTGGCACATATTCAGGTTGCTTTGTTGATGGCTTTGGATGTGCTCGATGACGTGATTGCGTTGATCCGTAAGTCGCCGACTGTTGATGAGTCGCGTGAGGGCTTGAAGAAGCTCTTGGGGATTGATGATGATCAGGCGAACGCGATTCTGGATATGCAGTTGCGCCGCTTGGCTGCGTTGGAGCGTCAGAAGATTCAGGATACGTATGACGCTCTGATGGAGGAGATCGCTGGTTACGAGCGGATCCTTGCGTCGGAGATGCTGCAGCGTGAGGTGATCGCTGAGGAGCTCACGGATATTGTTGAGCGTTTCGGTGATGACCGCCGCACGGAGATTGTTCGTGGCTATGACGGGGATATGTCTGTTGAGGATTTGATCCCTGTTGAGGAAATGGTCGTCACGATCACCCAGGGTGGTTACGTCAAGCGGACCCGTTCGGATAATTACCGGGCGCAGAACCGTGGCGGTAAGGGTATTCGTGGTGCGCAGCTGCGTGGCCAGGATGTCGTGGAGCATTTCTTTGTGACCACGACGCACCACTGGATTGCGTTCTTCACTAACTTTGGCCGCGTGTACCGCTTGAAGTGCTATGAGTTGGCTGAGGCGGCGCGCGATGCGCGTGGCCAGCATGTTGCGAATGTGTTGGCTTTCCAGCCGGGTGAGCAGATTCAGCAGGTTTTGGCGCTCGAGAATTACGAGCAGGCGCCGTACCTGGTTTTGGCGACCCGTAATGGTTTGGTCAAGAAGACTCGTTTGGAGGAGTACGACACGAACCGTACGGCCGGTGTGATCGCAGTGAACCTGCGTGAGGGTGACGAGCTCGTTTCGGCTGGTTTGGCCAGCGAGCATGATGACCTGATGCTGGTTTCGAAGAAGGGTATGTCGGTTCGTTTCACGGCGTCTGACGAGGCTCTTCGTCCGATGGGTCGCGCGACCTCTGGTGTTACGGGCATGAAGTTCCGTGCTGGCGACGAGCTGCTGGGCATGAGCGTTGTGCGTGACGACGAGTCGTCGTTCGTCTTCACTGTGACCGACAGCGGTTACGCGAAGCGCAGCCCGGTTTCGGATTACCGTGTTCAGGGCCGTGGCGGCCTCGGTATTAAGGTCGCGAACCTGCCTGAGGACCGCGGTGAGCTGGTCGGCTTCAAGGTCGTGCAGGAGGATGACGAGATTCTGGTTGTGATGCAGTCGGGCAAGGTTGTCCGGACGGCTGTCAGCCAGGTTTCGCCTACGGGCCGTGACACGATGGGTGTGATTTTCGCTAAGCCGGATAAGAAGGATCACATCCTGGCGGTGGCGAAGAACGCTAACCATGACCTTGAAGCTGCAGGCGAGGAAGCCGGCGATGATGACGAGTCTGATTCTGCAGATGTAGACGCTGAGGGCACTGAAGCGGGTACAGTTGCTGAAGTGCAGACAGAAGGTCAGGGCGAAAGCGCTGATTCGGAGCCAACTGACGGAGGAGACGAGTGAGTACCTCAAAGAAGCCTGGTGAGCAACGCCCTCAGGCATCAAGTGGAAGGGGTCGGCCGGCCCCGCAAACGGTGAGCTCGCAAGCGAAGGCTCGTCCGGCGTCGTCGGGGGCTCGCCCCGCTGGCGCCCGTCCTGCGGCCGCTCGTGGTGGTAACCCTACGTTGGTGCGTCCTGCGCCTAAGGCCAAGGTTCGTAAGGCTCGGCTCATGGTGTCCAAGGTGGATATCTGGAGTGTTTTGAAGCTTGCGTTCTTGCTTTCGGTGGCTCTGGGTGTTGTCACGGTCGTCGCGACTGTGGTGCTCTGGGCTATTTTCGATGTCGCCGGTGTTCTTGATCAGATCAATAATTTCTTGGCCACGATCATGGGTGAGGGTAAGAAGTTCGACGTCAAGGACTACGTTTCGATGGGTAACGTGACGAGCTTCGCGGTGATTATCGCGGTTGTGAACGTGATCCTCTTGACGGTTCTAGCGATGGTCGCAGCGGTGATCTATAACTTGTCATCTTCCCTTGTTGGCGGAATTACGGTAACATTGACTGATGACTAGACGCCTGCAGTGACGTTGGCGGCCTCGTCTGGTTCAGGTGAGTTTCACATCACACCACATTCGATTTGGAACTTCCGAAGAAACCAGGTAGAGTTTTTCAACGTTGCTCCTGCTAAGGCAACAACTCAGGGACTTCGTCAAGAGGCTCCCGGTGAATAAAGAAAAACGAATAGTCTTTCGACATAGAGTTTCGTTTCGATTTTGTTCACCGTCGATTTGGTTCCTAGAGATTCTAGGAATAGAATCTTCTGAGGAAATATTCCTTAGCGGAAATGGTGCGGGCGTATAGCTCAGACGGTTAGAGCGCATCGCTGATAACGATGAGGTCCCTGGTTCAATTCCAGGTACGCCCACCATGGGGGATTGGCGCAATTGGTAGCGCATCTGCTTTGCAAGCAGAGGGTTAGGGGTTCGAGTCCCCTATCCTCCACAAAGTAAGAGGCCCGGATGATCGGAAAGATCATCCGGGCCTCACTCATTTAACCTCAACCATTTAGGGCAGTCCTACAAGCCCGTGTAAGACCGTCCACAAGAACAATCTCACGCCCACATCGGCCTCAGTTACAGTGGGGTTCTTAGCTGCGGTGGGGGTTCCAGGAAACTGTCTGACGTCAGCAGAAGGCCCCCGCCACCGGTTGTGGTGGCAGGGGCCCTCCTGTACGCCTGCGAGGCGTAGAAACGCTTACTTGTTCAGCGGGTTATCCGAACCGGTGCTTGCGTCCTTCAGAGGCTGCTCAGCAGCGCGACGGCCGGACTCCTTTGGCTTCTCGCCAGCCACCTTCTCCTTGACGTCCGATGCCTTGTCCTTAGCGGCATCGACACCAGTCTTAGCGGCGTCCTTAGCCTTGTCAGCGGTAACCTTTGCGGACTCCTTAGCGTCGTCGCTGGCGACCTTGTCCTTGATGTCTGCAGCCTTGTCCTTGGCAGCGTCAACTGCGGTCTTGGCGGCGTCCTTAGCCTTATCCACAGTCGACTCCTTCTCAGCCGCTGGCTTCGAAGCCAAGGTTGGAGCCTTCTCCTTAGGAGCAGGGTTCTTCCATGGATCCTCAACCGGGCGGGATGCCCGCCATGCAGCAACAACAGCCGCACCGATCGCAGCGAAGAGGACGAACAAGAAGAACTTCTTGCCGCCAGACTTCTTCTGCTTCTTACGCTCCTTAGCAGCCGCCTTCTTAGCTGCCTGAGCAGCCTTCTGAGCCTGCTTCTTCAGCTGACGCTTGGACATCTTCTTGCCCTTCTTAGCCTTCTTAGCGGACTTCTCCAGCTCCGCACGGCCGGCATTCGCACCAGCCTGAGCCTGCGCTGCCAGCTCAGTTGCCTTCGTCTTAGCGTTAGTGAAGGTCTCGCTAGCGGACTCCTGCGCACGGGAGGCGAAGTCCTTAGCTGCTGGGACGACGTCGTCCTGAACCTTTTCCATCATGTCTGCTGCCTTCTCCTTCGCGGTGTTCAAACCATCGGCGATAACCGGGGAAACCTGCTCGTAGCCGTGAGCAAGCGCTTCGGTGGCCGCATGGAGCTTGGGAGCAGCCCATTCGCGTAC
This sequence comes from Pseudoglutamicibacter cumminsii, assembly GCF_016907775.1. Classification (NCBI taxonomy): domain Bacteria; kingdom Bacillati; phylum Actinomycetota; class Actinomycetes; order Micrococcales; family Micrococcaceae; genus Pseudoglutamicibacter; species Pseudoglutamicibacter cumminsii. Next base: position 961,532 of record NZ_JAFBCO010000001.1, read on the forward strand.
ATTTTCGACAGTGCTCGCGATAGCGCCTTCTGCCTTCTTAACTGAACGGTCTTTCATGACTGCTCTCCTGTTTTAGTCGTTCGCCCACAGTCCGTGAGCGTTGTTCTATATCTTCACCCTAGACGGAAAACAAGCCGATGTGTTGGGTTTTGCGGAACTTACACCAACCTGTTCACTCAACGCGTATGAATCGGCAATATAAATGCCGGCACCTCATGGGATGATGGGAAGCATGAGCATTGCAACGCATGAAGCAACTATTCATACAAGCCTGGGCGACGTCGTCCTGAACTTGTTCGGTAACCACGCTCCGCAGACTGTGGAGAACTTCGTTGGCTTGGCCACGGGTGAGAAGGAATGGACCGACCCTGCAACGGGTGAAGCTCGCAAAGGCACCCCGCTGTACAACGGCACCATCTTCCACCGCATCATCAAGGACTTCATGATCCAGGGTGGCGACCCACTTGGTCGCGGCATCGGCGGACCTGGCTACCAGTTCGACGATGAGATCCACCCAGAACTCACGTTCGCTGAGCCATACAAGCTCGCGATGGCCAACGCAGGTAAGCGCATGGGCCGCGGCACCAACGGATCCCAGTTCTTCATCACGACCGTCCCCACCACGTGGCTGCAGGGCAACCACACCATCTTCGGTGAAGTTGTGGATGAGGATTCCAAGGCTGTTGTCGACAAGCTCAACTCTGTCGCAACCGACCCTGCAGACAAGCCGCTCGAGGACGTTGTTATCTCCTCGATCGACATCAAGAAGCTCTAAACCTGAAGCTTGTGCAGGTGCCCCGGTGCTGTCATAGCTCCGGGGCACCTTACTTTAACCGGGCACTCTTACCGAGCTAACGAACGGGTACATCAATGCAAAAACTGTGGGTGCGCGTACCAGGCACCATCATCATCACCGCCGTATTGCTGGTGTTCTACATCGTCCAGCTGGCTGTCGACGATTTCACCGAAGACATGGTCGTCCGTGGCATCTACGTGGTTGAAGAGCCATGGCGACTGCTGAGTTCAGGTGTAGTCCACAGCACAGAAACATTGCCCTCATCGCACTTGTTGAGCAACCTCTTGATGCTCTGGTACATCGGGCTGTTGCTCGAGAGAATCGTTGGAACGGTACGGTTTATCGCGATCTTCGCGGTCGGTGTCGTGGCGGGAAGCGTAGCGACTGTTCTGCTCACTAGCCCTGTCGACGGAGCGTTAGGCGCCTCCGGCGGCATTTTCGCTCTATGCACCGCGCTACTCATGGTTCTACGCAAAGGAGCTAATGCGGCGTTCAGGAGCCTCGCCATCGTTGTGGTCATCATGTTCCTGCAAGGAGTCCTCATGCCAGGCGTTTCGTGGGAAGGCCACCTCGGCGGCGCGATTGCCGGAATCGTGCTGGGCGGCGCCGCACGTTTCCAGCCCTACGTCCTTGAACGTGCCGGTATGGCTTTTCATTCACCAGAAGCTCTGGATCCGGCTGTGACACGGAACCGCATCGCTACCGCTGGTACTCGACGAATCGCGGAAATTGCGATCTACGGGATCTTCCTGACGGCGACCGTGTGGGCTTGCCTGAACTACGCAGCGGGCGTCAAGTGGACTACCGCATCCATGGCTGAGTGGAGCCCAGTAGTGCAGACACAGTAGACGCGTTCGACGCGCAAGCGAGCTTCGCACCACGAAGCGCGAATGGAAGTCCCTCGGCGTACAAGCCGGGGGACTTCTTTTATCCACAGGGGTTCTCCACAGTGTGGACAAGATACATCGATGTGATTCGAATAGGTGGGGAATATTCGAAGATCCGCTGGAGATCCTGTAAAACCAGGGCGGCAGTGGCCCGTTGTTAGAGGCGGGCGAAGATATGTACGAAGAAATCCCCATTTTGATCCACAGTTGTGGATAACTTTGTTCACGGGTGTTGACAGAATCGATGATTTTCGGTGAATTTGCTTCAAGATCCGTTGAACTTATGTTTATCCACATGCGTTCTCCACAGTGTGGAGAACTTACATCGATGTGATTCACATGAGTTCATTTCAGATCTCGACCATCGGCAAACTCCGCCATTTCAGGCAAGTAGCGCTGTTGCTATGGAATCTCTATGAAATAACTTCTGAATCCACATATGTTATCCCCACCTGTGGATAACTTGAGTTCACACGTCCACAGGGAGATCTCGTCCAATACTGCGGACACCGGAGGTCGATACTGTGTTCACAAGAGGATCGTCCTTCTGAAGAACAACGAAGAACAACGTCGAAAGATAGGCAAACACCATGGCATGGGTCGTGCTGGTCGTGTCCGGACTCTTTGAAGCGGTATGGGCAACGGCCCTTGGGAAATCGGAAGGCTTCACCAAACTGTGGCCCTCCGTCATCTTCTTTATCACCGCAGCAATCTCGATGGGCGGACTAGCGTGGGCCATGAAAACTTTGCCCACCGGAACCTCGTACGCGATCTGGGTATCCATCGGGGCGTCGGCGGCCGTTGCCTACGGAATGATCAGCGGCGACGAAAGCTTCAGCATCATCAAAGTGCTACTGCTCATCGGGATGATCGCGTGCGTCATCGGGCTCAAACTCGTCTCCAGCTGACGTGATAAAGCGACAGAGCTCAGAACCTAGGGCGCACAAACAACAGATCGTAAAGTGGAGGGGCGGAGTTCGCATTAACGAACTCCGCCCCTCCAGAAATCTAAAGCGGTGTAGAACCCTATTCTCGCCACCCGAACATCATGATGAAACCCGCCATCGCGATGCCGAAACCAATCAGAATGTTCCAGTTACCGATATTCGGGATCGGCAAACCCACACCAACCATGTGGGCAACATAGAACGTCACGATCCACAGCAAGCCCACGATCATGAGGCCGAACATGATCGCCTTATACACAGGAGAGACCGGCTGGAACTCGTTAGCCTCGCGGCGTTCACGACGGCTAGCTTCCTGCTGCTTCAAAGCAGCGTTGCGTGCAGCAGGGTTGCCAATCTTCTTTGGATTAGAAGATGCGCGCTTGGAAGATTCAGACACGTGTCCTCCTGGACCTGTTCAATACGCCCGTTCAATATGACAGTACGAACAGGTTGTAATATTGGTTATTGTTCCCGGGCTTGGGCTCAACATCACATTCTAACTGTAGATGTTGCAATAAATGCTAACGAGTCCACCCCGGAGCTAATAAATCAGGAGGGCTCGTGACAGCAGAGACAACCGCCCGGCGGCCACGTCAGCGCCGCAGCGTCGGCTCCGTCATCATCGGAGTCATCGCGGAGCTCCTGCTCACAGCGGGCATCTTCATCCTCTTGTTCATCGGTTGGCAACTGTGGTGGACCAACATCGAAGCCGAATCTGTTCAGCAAAACGCGATCACCCAGGTCACCCAAGACTGGGACAAACCTGAAGAAGATAACGGCGAACCAACCCAACCGATCGAAGGCGAAACATGGGGCATCCTCTACATCCCTAAATTCGGCGCGAACTATGCAAAACCTATCGCCGAAGGCATCAGCATGGACGTCCTCAACACCATCGGAGTGGGCCACTATCCACAGACCCAAAAGATCGGCGAAAAGGGCAACGTAGCTTTCGCCGGCCACCGCCAAACCCACGGCCAGGTGTTCTGGGACATGGATAAGCTCACCGACGGCGACACCGCCTACATCCAAACCAAAGACGGCATCTACTCCTATAAGCTGCGCCAGCTCCAATACGTGAGCCCCAACCAATCAGATGTACTGCTCCCAGTACCCGGCCAGCCAGGTGCAGAACCTGAAGACAAACTGATGACGCTCACAACCTGCCACCCACCCTTCAGCATGGCGCAGCGCATCATCTCAACCTTCGAGCAAACCGACTTCGCTAAACGCGGCGAACCGATCCCAGCAGAAATCGAAGAGATCGTCACCAAAACGACGGGAGGCAACGGCTAATGTACGGCTTCATCTTTAGGCTCCTTCCAGGGCCGCTATGGATCCGCGTTATCCAGGCGATCCTCCTCGTCGTGTTCGTAGTCCTCGTCCTCATGAACTACGTCTTCCCGCTACTGAATCCTTACAGCCCATGGCAAGACTCCACTGTTGACGGGACCATCCTCACTCCACTAAGTGGCGCCAAATGACGAGCACCAACGTCCTAGTCATCGATAACTACGATTCGTTCGTCTACACCCTCGTGGGGTATCTTCGTCAGCTCGGCGCGCAAGTGCGGGTCATCCGCAACGACGAATACTCGCTAGAAGAAACCACGCAGCTTGCAACCCAAGCCGATGGGGTGCTCATCTCACCCGGGCCAGGCAACCCAGCAGGGGCCGGCGTCAGTATGGACTTGATCCGCGCCTGCGTCGAGAAGAACATCCCGCTCTACGGGGTCTGCCTCGGTCTGCAATCTCAAGCGGAAGCGCTCGGAGGCGTGGTGAGCCACGCTGAACAGCTCATGCACGGCCGCACCTCGCTCGTGGAACACACCGGTCACCCAATGTTCGAAGGGGTAGCGAACCCGTTTACGGCGACGCGCTACCACTCGCTCGCAGTGCAGGGCGAAACCGTGCCCGAGGAGCTTGAGGTCACCGCGCGCACCCACGACGGCGTCATCATGGGGATCGCACACAAGACCGCACTCGCCTGGTGCGTTCAATTCCATCCCGAATCCGTCCTCACACAAGACGGCTACCGGATGCTCGGAAACTGGCTCGAAGCGCTCGGCCTCACCGGGGCGGCAGAACACGCATCACGGCTCAGCCCCCTCATCAGCAGCCCGCAACACGCATAAACGTGTGAGCAGGTCCTCCAGCCCGGCACACGAACACAAAGAAGTGCGGCGCCCCAAACCTTTGAAGGTCGGGACGCCGCACTTCTTATAACTACCGGCGCTAGCTGCGATACCCGGTGCTAGTCACCCGTCTAGTCATCCGCGCCGATCGTCGACGTCGCAGACGGAGACTCAGAGTCATCCTCCGACGGGCTCTCGCTCGAATCCTCCGATGGGCTCTCGCTCGGCTCAGGCTCTTCAGGGGCCTCCGCCACCGTAATCACCACGATGCTACCCGGAGCCGCCTTTTCGCCCTTACGTGGACGCTGAGAAAGAACCGTACCCTCATCAACGGAATCGTTCTCTTCCTTATTCACCTGAACGTCAAGCTTGTATTCCTTCGACTTCAGCATCTCAACGGCTTCAGATTCATCAAGGCCCGTCACATCAGGAACGCTGACCTCACCCGAAGAAATTGTCAACTGAACCTCGTCGCCAAAGCGCAACTCGCTACCAGGCTTCGGGCTGACCTCAAGCACAGTTCCCTGCGGCTTATCCGGAGAATCCTTCGTCTTCACTTCATCGGCAACAGTGAGCTTCGCCTCTTCCAAAATACGGCGAGCCTCACGCTCATTCTTCCCGATAATGTCTTCAGGGACCTTGACCTTATTGGTGCCCTCAGACACCACCAACGTCACCACGGTCTGCTTCTTAACACTCGTACCAGCCGCCGGATCAGTAGAAATCACATGACCTTCATCGACAGAGTCCGAATGCTCCTCCTTGACCTCATAATTCAGCTCAAGTTCCGTCAGCTTCGACTGAGCCTCCTGAAGCGATAGGTTCTCCAACGCCGGAATGTTGACCGGAGCGTTCCGCTCACGCTCAGCCTTGAGCCACAAGAAGCCCACGACTGCACCAACAATCAAGAGAACAGCGAAAACCGACGACGCGATCCACAACCCCTTGCGGCTACGGTTCTCGCGCTCATCAAAGTCATCATCATCATCGTCGCTCTGCAACGCAATCGCCTGCGTCTGAGCAGCATGAGCGGGTGCAGCTTGAGGAATCTGCGAAGCACCCATAATCGCGGCAGGCGCAACAGCGGCAGGCAACGTCGCCGTCGCAAGCGTATCCGGCGACGGCGGAGTCTCCCCACGCAACACCGCACGCAAGGCGGCAGCGAACTCATCGGCTGTCTGATATCGATCCTCACGGTTCTTCGCCAAAGCAACCCGCAGAACATCGTCCATAGCTGGAGAGACATCCGGGTTGAACTGCTGCACACGCGGAGGATGCTCACTCACATGCTGATAAGCAACAGAAACAGGCGAATCCCCCTGGAACGGAGGGCGGCCAGTCAACAACTCAAACAACAAACAACCGGCCGAATACAGGTCCGAACGCTGATCGACATCATCGCCACGAGCCTGCTCAGGTGAAAGATACTGTGCCGTGCCCACAACCGAATGAGCCTGAGTCATCGTTGCCGCGGAATCCGCGAGCGCCCGAGCAATACCAAAATCCATGACCTTGATAGAGCCCGAATTCGTAACCATCACATTCGCAGGCTTAATGTCACGGTGAACAATCCCCTGCTTATGCGAAGACGACAACGCCGCCAAAACACCCAACGTCGCGTTAACCGCGTCCTTCTGCGACAACGGCCCATGCTTGAGACGTTCCTTGAGCGTATGGCCAGCCACATACTCCATCACAATGAACGGAACCTTGAGGCTCGAATGTTCACCCGGGATACGCACATCCGTGTCGCCCGTATCAAAAACAGACACGATCGTCGGATCATTCAGTCCCGCGACAGCCTTAGCCTCACGGCGGAAACGCGCCTGAAAAATAGCATCCCGCGCCAAATCAGAGCGCAAAATCTTCACGGCCACGTCACGACCCAACAGCACGTCACGGGCCAGCCACACATCAGCCATGCCTCCGCGGCCGATCAAGCGGTCAAGCTCGTAA